>NZ_KV828524.1:0-137356 GCF_001836405.1 Pseudomonas sp. HMSC057H01
AGGTCAGCGGCCTGAAGAACGGTGACAGCGCCGGCTCGATCCTGACCGGCGGGCTGAACCGCGACGCAGGCGAGAACGTGGGTGTGTATGGCATCAACCAGGGCGGCCTGGTGCTGACCAGTGGCAACTATGACCTAGCCTACCAGGGTAATGACCTGACCATCACCAAGGCGCTGCTCAACGTATTCGCCGATGCCAAGAGCAAGCAGGTCGGCACCGCCGACCCGGCGCTGACCTATCAGGTTTCCGGCCTGAAGAATGGCGATAGCGCCGGTCAGGTGCTCGCCGGCGGGCTCGGTCGGGTGGGCGGCGAAGCCGTAGGCCAGTACGACATCCTCCAGGGTGGGCTTGCCCTCACCAGCGGCAACTACCAGCTCAACTACCAGGGCAACCTGCTGAGCATCCTGCCGCTGCCGGTCACGCCGGGCGACCTGGGGCAACTGGCAGCGCTCTCCGACTTGCGCGAACTGCAGAAGGGGCGCGATCCGGATACCCCCGGGGATGCGGTCTACCGCACCACCACGCTGGAAAACCCGTTCCTCGAAAACCCGTTCCTGCGCGCCTACGCTCTGGGTATGGACGTCAGCGATCCGAACCTGCTGCCGGCTACCGCCGCGGGGCCGGCAGAGGACGCCAGCGCCAAGCGGGTGGGGCAGTTCACCGATCGTCCGCTCAGGGCAGAGGCCGAGAGTGGGGCGGGTTGCTCGAACCAGAGCTACCTGGCCGACTACTGGAGCTGCTTCAACAAGCCTCTGAATTTCTAACCCTTTTCGCAATGCGCACTATCGTCTCCGGGCGGTAGTGCGTCATCTGCCCGAGGTGAATGATGAAACCTTCGCAATGGACGCTTCGCTGGGTGACGCTCTGTGGCTGCGGGATGCTGGCAGCTTCCGCCGCCGCCGTGGAGTTGCCAGGGACTGTACAGCCATCCCAGCTCGATGAACGCTTCAAGCCCCGCAGCGAGCCGCAGGCCAAGCCCGAGGCGCCGCTGGTGGTGCCCAAGCAGGTCGCGCCGCAAGGCAGCGAACAGATCCGCTTCGAACTGCGCGAGATACGCATCGAAGGCAACACCCGCTATGACAAGGCGGTGCTCGAGTCCTATTACCAGCATATGCTCGGCAAGCAGGTGTCCCTGGCCGAACTGGTCGACCTGGCCAACCGCCTCACCGCCAAGTACCGCCAGGACGGCTATCTGTTGACCCAGGTAGTGGTGCCGGAGCAGAGCATCGAGGGCGGCAAGGTACGCCTGCAGGTGATCGAGGGTTACCTCGAACACGTGCAGATCAAGGGAACCGTCGATGGGCCGCGGGTGCGGGTGGAGGAACTGCTCGCGCCGCTGACCGAAAAACGTCCGCTGGATGCCGATACCCTGGAGCGCGGCCTGCTGCTGGTCGGCGACCTGCCGGGGGTCAACGTGCAGAGCGTGCTCAGCCCGGGGCAGGCGCTGGGCTCGTCGAACCTCGACGTGGCCTTGCAGCAGCAGCGATACGAAGGCTTCGTCAGCCTCGACAACCGCGGTTCGCACTACACCGACCCGACCACCCTGGCCTTCGGTGCCACCGAGTTCTCCCGCCTGGGCTTCTACGAGCAGATCGACGTGCTCGGCGCGATCTCGCCGTTCAGCGATGCCACCCGCTACATCCAGTTGCGCGGCACGTTGCCGCTGGGCGGCATGTTCGCCGGCGATACCCTGCAGATCATGGGTTCCTATTCGAAGGTCAACCCGGACATCCCGGACTCGGTATTCCCCTTCGACAGCGTCAGCAAGAGCACCGAAGGCAGCATTTCCTACAACCATCCCTTCATCCGCTCGCGCTCGCAGAACCTGAGCGGCGGCCTGGCGTTGCAGTGGAAGGATACCGAGACCCGCCTGCGCGACTTCGCCAGCGACGCCTCGAACCCCGGTCGTGACCATGTGCGGGTGTTCCAGCAACGCCTGACCTATGACTGGGTCGATCGCTGGATGGGCATCAACCTGGCGGAGGTGCGCAACAACATCGGCCTGGACATGTGGGGCGCGACCAAGAAGGACGATGAACGTCGTTCCCGCGAAGTGGCCGACGGACGTTTCGTCTATCTCAACGGCAACGTCGGGCGCCTGCAAGGGCTCGGCGGACCCTGGTCGGTGTATGGCGAGTTGCAATGGCAGTACAGCTTCGACCCGCTGCTGCCGAGCGAGCGCTTCGGCGTCGGCGGCAGCGGGATCGGTCGCGGCTTCGCCCCGGGCAACATCACCGGTGACCGTGGCTTCGCCCTGAAGCTCGAACCGCGCTATGGCCAGGCGGTGGGCTACAGCTGGCTGCGCAGCTACCAGGCCTACGCTTTCTACGACTGGGGCAAGACCTACAACCTCGACGTGGACGATGACGAGCAGCAGAAGCTCGGCTCGATCGGTGCCGGGGTGCGCTTCAACCTCACCGACCAGTTGTCGTTCAACCCGGAGATTGCCCGCCAGGTCATCGGCGAGCCAGCCGACCAGCGCGATGGGAAGCGCGAGACGCGGGTCCTGTTCAACGTGGTGGCGCGCTTCTGAACCCTGCCGGCCTCCGTTCCGGAGGCTGCTGACGGAGCCCCTCTCCGGTTCTGCGGAGAGGGAGGTCCGTGCTCAATTCCGAGTGTTTTTCTCAAACTTTCGATTTCTTCGATTCTTCATATCGATGCCGTCAATCCGTGTCGAGGTCGGTCGGAGAGGCGTATTCTTGCTGTAACTGCTGTGCTAGAGCGGTTATTCGCACTATTTCAAACGTCGATGAATACTATTGGCGCGCTTCGTTTTCCAATCGAGTTTCCCGAACAGAGAATGGCCCCACGTGACGAATACCTGGAGCCACTGCCATGAAACGCCCGCTGATCCTCGCCATCGCCCTTGCTACCCTGACCGCCAATGCCGCCTTCGCCGCACCGCGGGTCGAATCCATCGCCCTGCGCGGTGCCCAACAACTGATCGCCTCCGACGGTTCCGACCGTACCCTCGAGCGCCTGCGCAAGACCCAGGCGCCGCGCGTCCAGGAAGAACGCCGGGTCGCCGAAAGCGGCAGCGAGCAGACCATCGATCGCTTGCACCGCGACATGACCAGCCGCGAGGCGCGCCTGGCCGAGAACGGCAGCGAACAGACCGTCGACCGTCTGCACAAGGACATGGGGCGCGTCGATCTGCGCCTGGCCGACAACGGTAGCGAGCGCACCGTCGACCGCCTGCATCGGGAGATGCGGCGCCCCGCCTGACACCGCGGATCACGCCGCAAGGTGCGAGAAAAGCCCGGCTCGATGCCGGGCTTTCTTATTGCCGAGAAGGTGCGGTGTTCCATGGGGAGGACGGATAACGCCCCAGGCGTTATCGCCGATACGCCGCTGTCGGGGCAGCGACGCGCGACGGCATTGGCCTCAGTGCAGGCGGTCGCGTTGCGCCAGGCTAGGGAACAGCTTCATCCATGCTCCGGTGACCACCAGGGTGCCGATCCCGCCGAGGACCACTGCCGGTACCGTGCCGAACCAGTGTGCGGTGAGCCCGGACTCGAACTCGCCGAGCTGGTTCGAGGCGCCGATGAACAGGCCGTTCACCGCGCTGACCCGGCCGCGCATCTCGTCGGGGGTCTCGAGCTGCACGAAGGCGCCGCGGATGACCATGCTGACCATGTCCGCGGCGCCGAGTACCACCAGCACGCCGAGGGACAGCCAGAACGATTTCGACAGGCCGAAGGCGATGGTTGCCAGGCCGAAGATGCCCACGGAGAGGAACATGATCCGCCCGACGTTGCGTTCGATGCTGAAGTGCGCCAGCCAGAACGACATCGCCAGGGCGCCCACCGCTGGAGCCGAGCGCAGCAGGCCGAGGCCCCAGGGCCCGGTGAGCAGGATGTCCTTGGCGAACACCGGGAGCAGGGCGGTGGCGCCGCCGAGGAGCACGGCGAACAGGTCGAGGGAGATTGCGCCGAAGATGTCCGGTCGGCTGCGGATGAAACGGATGCCGGCGAGCAGCGAGTCGAGGGTGGCCTTGCCCTGGGTGAGCGGCTGGTTGCGTACCGGCAGGCTGAGCGTCAGGACGCAGGCGAGGACGTAGAGAGTCGCGGTCGGCACGTAGACCCAGGAGGCACCGAACGCATAGAGCAGGCCGCCGAGGGCTGGGGCGGCAATGGTCGCCGCCTGCATCGCCGAAGCCGAAGCGGCCACCGCGCGCGGGAACAGCCCGGCCGGTACCAGGTTCGGCAGCAGCGCCTGGGTGGTCGGCATTTCGAAGGCGCGGGCGGTACCGAGGGCGAAGGCGAGGACGAAGATCATGTTGCGGGTGATCTCTCCCGAAGCCGCGCCGAGCACCAGTGCCACCGCCACCAGGGCCTGGCCGGCCTGGCAGAGGGCGGCGATCCTGCGTCGGTCGTAGCGGTCGGCAACGTGCCCGGTGTGGAGCATGAACAGTACCCGCGGGAGGAATTCGACCAGGCCTACCAGGCCCAGGTCGAGGACATTGCCGGTCAGTTCGTAGATGTGCCAGCCGATGGCCACGGTGAGCATCTGGAAGCCGCTGGCGGTGCAGACGCGGGCCAGCCAGAAGGCGAGGAAGGGGCGATGGCGGAGCAGGGAACTGGGTTGGCTGGACATGCTGGGGTCGGGCGTTTCGAGAGGAGGGCGGAGAGTAACATGCGGTTACCTCTTGGCTGTTGCCATTGCCGAAATCGAAGATTCAGAGAAGCGCACGAAAAGGTTGGAGCCGACCTGGCGGACGACCAAAGTCGAGTGTCCATGGGGCCTTCCAGCGGTAGACGGGACTTTTCCTCGGGTGCGACTTGTCGCTAAAATTAACTCCTGAGTCAGGTTTTTCCGCCTGCGTGCTCCACTTCGTCCGTCCGGACGAGCTGTTCAAGCCTGAATAACGACATGGGTGGGAACCGTACCACCCAGAGGAACTTGCATGTCCAACCGTGATATATCCCGGCGCGCCTTTCTCCAGGGCGGGTTGATCGCCGGCGTGGGTGTCACCCTGGCGCCGCTCGGCAGCCAGGCGTTCGCTGCCTTGTTCGAGAACCAGGTGACCGTTTCCGCCCAGCGCTGGATGGCGGGCAACGGCCAGGTCCGTTTCCGTAACGACGCCTTGTCCAAGGTCTGCGGCAACAAGGTGTTCGCCCGCGATATCCGCGCCAGGGACATGCCCGGCTGGCCGCAGCAGCAAGGCCACGCCATGTTGCTGAAGACCGTTCGCGCCGACCGCATCTACGAAGGCCACGACCTTTCCTGGCTGGGCGCCGAATTGCAGCCGGACCGTATCGTCACCGCCGCCGACCTGGAGAAGGACGGCATCGTCTTCCCCGAGGCGCATTCGCCCGATCCGCTCCTGCCGCCGGGCAAGGTGCCGATGTTCATCGGCCATCCGGTAGCGATCCTGATCTGGAACGACTTCGAGCGCTTCCGCCGGGCCAAGCTCAAGCTCAAGTTCAACGACAAGGCGGTCCGCTATGGCGCCCAGGCCCCGCTGTACCAGGGCGATCCCTACGGCAGCTATCGCTTCGTCCGGGTCGGCGGCAAGACGCCCTACGAGGACGACGAGTTCTCCAGCCTGAAGGACTCGATGCTGTTCCCCACCATCCTCAACCGCAAACCGGTATGGACCCGCGAGCCGAAGCTGCACGGCGACCTCACCGAGCAGGGGCTGTTCCATGCCAAGCGCATGGCCGAGCAACTGGAAAACCCGCCGCAGGACTGGCTGGTCTTCGACGAGCGCTATAAGACCCCATCGATCGAGCCGGCGGCATTGGAGCCGGACAACGGCAACGGCTGGTACGACGCGGCCAGCAAGACCTTGCACTTCGTGGTCGCCACCCAGTGCCCGTTCGAAGTCGCCTACGAAAGCGTGCACATGATCAAGCCGTCGCGCTTCGCCCTGGAGAAGCTCAACATCCATCCGGGCTATACCGTCGGCTACGGCTCCAAGGACAACAACATCTTCGTCTTCTATGCCGCGCTCGCCGCGCTGTATGGCGAGGGTGTGCCGGTGCGCCTGGCCAATGACCGCTACGAGCAGTTCCAGAGCGGCATCAAGCGCCACCCGTTCGACATCCGCTACCAACTGGCGGTAGACAGGAACGACCTCGGCTTCCGCATCTTCCGCGCCGACATGAGCGCCGACGGCGGCGGTCGCGCCAACTACAGCGCCTCGGTGGCGGCGGTGGGCGCCACCGCCGCGCAGTCGACCTACTACATGCCGCAGAACGACCTGGCGGTCACCGCCTATCATTCGCGCGGCGTGGAGGCCGGCTCGATGCGCGGCTACGGTACCCTGCAGACCATGGCCGCGACCGAGATGATGGTCGACGAGATCGCTGGCCGGCTGGGCGTCGACGCCATCGACCTGCGTCGTCGCAACGCCCTGCGCTCGGGCATGAAGAACACCCAGGGCGCGGTCCCGGCCGGTGCCCTGCGCCTGCACGAGATCCTCGACAAGGCCGCTGCCCACGAGGTGTGGAAGGACCGCGACGCACGCAAGAAGCGCTTCGACGCGGAGGACCCGGACAACTGGTATGGGGTCGGCTTCGCCATTTGCCAGAAGGACTTCGGCACCGGTGCCGAGGCGCCGATGGCGAGCATCGAGTTCAGCGCCGACGGGCGCATCAGCCTGCGCCACATCGGCACCGAGATCGGTACCGGGATGTCCACCTCGCAGGCCTTCGTGGTCGGCGACTTCCTCGGCCGTCCGGCGGACGAGGTGAAGACCGCCGAGACCGAATGGCCCGAGCTGCGGCTCACCACCAAGGGCAATCCCTACCTGATGAGCCAGGCCGAGCAGGACGCCGCGCTACGCGATCCGCGCTGGGTCGGCAAGCTGGCCTCGCCGTCGTCGGCGACCAACTCGGCGTTCTATTTCAGCCACGCCACCCGCGAAGCCGCGCGCGTGCTGTTCAACCACGGCCTGTGGCCGGCGGCCCTGGCGCTGTGGCGCAGCGGTCCGTTCGGCGGCCAGGCCAATCCCTATGTGGTGCGCCGCGAAAACGCGGTATGGGTCGACGGCCAGTTGACCGGCAACGGCCTGGCGCCGATTCCCTTCGCCGAGCTGGCGAAGAAGGCCCACGAGATGGGCCTGGTCACCGGCGTCAGCGTCCACGGTTTCAACCGCTGGAGCTGGGCCGAAGCGGACTTCGTCATCGATGGCGTACGCGAACGCCTGCCGCTCGACGCCATGGCGGTGAAGTACGGCGACGGTGCGCCGGGAGTGAAGAAGGCGATGATGAACAGCGCCGGCTTCCACCTGCTCGACCGGCAGAATCCGGCTTATCCGGCGACCCAGCTGAACAACGCGATGGTCACCTACTACAGCCCGGTGGCGACCCTGGTCGAGCTGAAGGTGAACAAGGGCAGCGGCGAGGTGCAGGTGCTCGATCACCATTCCTGGATCGAGTGCGGCCGGGTGCTGGTGCCAGAGCTGGTCAAGGGCCAGCTGGAGGGCGGCATCGCCATGGGTATCGGCCATGCGCTGCTGGAGGAAATGCCGCTCTACGAGGGCGGCCCCGCGGAAGGGGACTGGAACTTCAACCGCTACCGGTTGCCGCGGGCGAAGGACGTGGCGGTGTGGAACCAGACGGCGGAGATCCTCCCGCCGCTGTCACCGACCGATCCGGCCAAGGGCATCGCCGAGGTGGTGATGATCCCGGTGGTCGGCGCCATCGCCAACGCCGTGGCGCACGCCACCGGCAAGCGCGTCCGCGACCTGCCCATCACTCCCGCCCGCATCAAGGAGGCCCTCCATGGCTAACCGCAAGCTCCAGATGACCCTCAACGGTCAAGCCGTCGGTCCGGTGGAGGTCGCCGAAGACCTGCCGATGATCGACTACCTGCACGAATACCAGAACCTCACCGGCTCGCGCCTGGGCTGTGGCCAGGGCATCTGCCATGCCTGCGTGGTGATCGTCGACAATCCGGACGGCACCAGCGAGGAAGTGCGCACCTGCATCACCGGCGCGCACTACTTCGACGGCAAGAAGGTTCGCACCATCGAGGGCCATGCCCAGCGCGACGAGAACGGCGACATCCGCGAGCTGAACCCGATCCAGCAGAAGTTCGTCGACCAGTTCGCCTTCCAGTGCAGCTATTGCGCGCCGGGCTTCGTCAACGCCGCCACCGTGCTGGTGGAAAAAGCCCAGCGCCAGCCGATCAAGCGCAGCGAGCTGGAGCAGGCGATCGAGGACAGCCTCGGCCATCACATCTGCCGTTGCACCGGCTACGTGCGCTACTACAGCGCCACCCGCGACGTGCTCGACGAACTCGGCCTGGTCAAGGAGGCTTGAGGATGAAGCGCACCCTTTCCGGCCTCGCCCTGGCGCTGGCCGCGCTGTCGCCGTTCCTGGCCTCCGCCGCCGGCGCCGACGCGGCGCTGGTCAAGCGCGGCGAATACCTCGCCCGCGCCGCCGACTGCATGGCCTGCCATACCGCCGAGGGCGGCGCGCCGTTCGCCGGCGGACTGCCGATCCAGTCGCCGTTCGGCACCATCTACGGCACCAACATCACCCCGGACAAGGAACACGGCATCGGCGCCTACAGCGCCGACGAGTTCTTCGCCGCCCTTACCGAGGGCAAGCGCAAGGACGGCGCCTACCTCTATCCGGCGATGCCCTACACCTCCTATCACCTGATCGAGCGCGAGGATGCCGACGCCATCTACGCCTACCTGATGGCCCAGGAACCGATCGCCCGGCCGGCGCCGCAGACCAGCCTGAGCTTCCCGTTCAACGTGCGCATGGGCCTGGCCGGCTGGAACCTGCTCTACGGCAAGAGCGTGCGCTTGCAGCCGGAGGAAGGGCGCAGCGAGGCCTGGAAACGCGGGCAGTACATGGTCGAGGTGCTCGGCCACTGCGGCGAGTGCCATACCCCGCGCAACCTGGCCGGCGCCCTGGAGCAGGACAAGCGCCTGAGCGGCGGCCTGCTCAACGGCTACCTGGCGCCCAGCCTGCTGCCCGGCGACCTTGCCGCGCGCGGTTGGACCCAGCCGGACCTGGCGAGCTTCCTCAAGCACGGCATGAGCGCCCAGGGCAGCATGTTCAACGAGATGTTCCCGGTGGTGCACCACAGCACCCAGCACCTCGACGACGGCGACCTGGCGGCCATGGCCACCTACCTGCTCGGCGACCAGCCGCCGCCGGCCAAGGTGGTCCAGGCGCTACCCGAGGCGCAGCTGAACGACAGCGGCAAGCGCGGTCGCCAGCAGTACCTCAACGTCTGCGCCGGCTGCCACGGCGGCGAAGGCGAGGGCAAGCCGCATATCGCGGTGGCGATGAACGGCAACACTACCCTGCGCCTGCAAGACCCGCGTAATCTGTTGCGAGTGATCGAAGACGGCATCGTCGAACAGCAGTTCACCGGCTTCGAACGCATGCAACCGATGCCCGGTTTCGCCGGGAAACTCGACGACGAGCAACTCACGGACCTGCTCAACTACCTGCGCCAGACCTGGGGCGGATTGCCCGGTGACCTCGGTCCCCAACAGGTCGCGCAATTGAAGACGGAGAGCGCTTCGGTGCATACCGTCAAGGTGAAGTGAATCGTGCAACACCTCGATCTACAGGTGGTCCGCCAGGCGCTGAAGTGGTCCGTGGGCGGCGAACGGGTGTGGTTCTGTACCGTGCTCACGACCTACGGCTCGGCGCCCCGTGCGCCGGGATCGCTGCTGGCGGTGAACGCCAACGGCCACTGGATCGGCTCGCTGTCCGGCGGCTGCGTCGAGGATGATTTCCTCGAACGGGTCGCCGCAGGCGGTTTCCCCGATCCCGCGGTGATCGTGCGCTACGGCGAGGGTGACGACCCGAACTCGAACGTGCGCCTGCCCTGCGGCGGCATCCTCGACGTACTGGTGGAAAACCTGGCGCCGGACTGCGACGTCCAGGCCCATCTGCGCGAGCTGGAGTCGGCGTTGCTTGGCCAGCGCCGCCTGCTCCGCGAGGTCGAGCTGGGCAGCGGCGCGCGCAGCCTGCGCGACGATTCCAGCCACGGCCCACGGGCGGAACGCGACGGCGAGCGCGTGCGCCTGCGCGTCGGTGCCGCCCAGCGCCTGTTGCTGGCCGGCTATTCCAGCGTCGCCCATGCCTGCGCCGAGTTCGGCAAGGGCCTGGGCTTCGAGGTGATCCTCTGCGACCCGCGCGAAGAAGCCTTGCGCGGCGTGCTGCTGGAGGGGATCGAGATCCGTCGCGAGCTGCCCTCGCTGTTCATCGCCGACGGCGGTTGCCACGCCGATACGGCGGTGGTGGCGTTGACCCACGATCCGAAGATCGACGACCTGGCGATGCTCGAGGCGGTGCGTACCGAAGCTTTCTATATCGGCGTGATGGGGTCGCGGGCGACCTCGGAGAAACGCTTCGAGCGCCTGCGGCGCATCGGCGGCCTGGGCGACGCCGAACTGGCGCGGATCCACGCGCCGATCGGCCTCAACCTGGGGAGCAAGACGCCGGCGGAAATCGCCCTGGCGGTGCTGGCGGACATTCTTCGCATCCGCAACGGCATTCCCCGCGAGCGGCTCTGATGGTCGCCGCCGACGAGGTGCTGTGCCTGGTCCTGGCGGCCGGGCAGGGGCGCCGCTTCGGCAGCGACAAGCGCCTGGCGCGGCTGGCTGATGGCACGACCCTGCTGGCGGCCAGCGTGGCGCGGGCGCGCGAGGCGTTCGCCGAGGTGCGGGTGGTGGTGCGTGCCGGAGAGACCCCGGCGAGCCTGGGCCTGCCGGCGCAACAGCGGCTTGTCCACAGCCTCGACGCCTCGTCGGGCATGGGCCACAGCCTGGCCGCCGGCGTCGCGGCGGCGAGGAACAGCCCGGCCCGGGCCATCGCCGTCCTGCTCGGCGACATGCCCTGGATCGCCGCCGATACCCTCGAGCGTCTGGCCGCGATGGCCACTCCCGAAGCCATCGTGTTTCCCCTGTACGACGGCCAGCGCGGTCATCCGGTGCTGTTCGGCCGCGCTTTCTGGGACGCGCTTGCACAACTGGACGGCGACCAGGGCGCGCGCCGCGTGCTGCTGGCCCATCGTCCGGCCTGGCGCGAGGTACCGTGCGACGATCCGGGCGTACTCCGCGACGTGGACACCCCGGCGGCGCTCGGCTGACTATTTTCCCGCTTTCAGGATCACGAACTTCGGATTCGCCGCGACCTGCTCGACCCCGCGGAACAGCCGCTTGAGCTTGGCGTGGTAGCCCAGGTGGCGGTTGCCGACGATCCACAGTTCGCCGCCCGCCGCCAGGGCATCGCGAGCCTGGAGAAACATGCGCCAGGCGAGGAAGTCGCCGACCACCTGCTGCTGGTGGAACGGTGGGTTGCACAGGACCAGGTCCAGCGAGCCCGCCGCCTGGCCGGCCAGGCCATCGTCGGCGCGGAACGTCGCCGGCCGCTCGCCCAGCGCTGCTCGCCAGTTTTCCCGTGCCGATTGCACGGCCATGTACGACTCATCCACCAGGGTCAGCTCGGCCTGCGGGTTGAGCAGCGCGTAGGCGATGCCGAGCACCCCGTTGCCGCAGCCCAGGTCGGCGGCGCGTAGCGCGCCGAGGCTGCGCGGCAGGTGCGGGAGGAAGGCGCGGGTGCCGATGTCGAGACCTTCTCGGCAGAATACGTTGGCGTGGTTGAGCAGCGTCAGCGGCGGCTGCTCCAGGCGATAGCGGGTCGGATAGGGCGAGCGCGGTTGCGGGCGCTCCGCTGCCTCGGCGATCAGCAGGCGGGCCTTCTTCACCGCCAGCGAAGCGTGCATCGGGCCGATGTAGCGTTCCAGCAGGTCGCCGGCGGCGCGTGGCAAGTGCTTGACCATCCCCGCGGCGACGACCTGCGCGCCCGGTGCCAGTTGGCCGTGCAGGCGGATCAGTTGCTCCTCCAGCAACGCGAGGGTCTTCGGCACCTTGACCAACACGTGATCGAAGGGCCCCACGGCGGTTTCGCTGGCCGGGACGAAGCGCACCGAGCCCAGGTCGAGGCCGTTGCGCGCGAGGTTCTTGCGCAGGGCAAGGAAGCCCAGGTGCGAATCGCCGCTGCTGGTGACCTGGACGTGCGGCGCCAGGCTCGCGGCGAGGGCGCCGAAGGCGTCGTTGAGGACCAGCACCCGGCATTGCGCCGTCACGCCCCGTTCGTGCAACTGGTTGAGCAGGTATTCGTCGGCGGCGTCGAACGCCTGGAGGGGCTCGCCGTCCTGCTCGGGCTGGCGGACCAGATCGAGCTGGGCGAAGGGGGTGGCGAATAGAGGCATCGGGTTCCCGGCGGGGCGAATCCCGCTCGTCAATTAACAATCTGTCGAAACTGAGAGCTGGTTGGAGTTCTCCAGCTTGTGCGGCACACGGATATGCCGAAAAATTCTTTACCCGGCTCTGATTAGTCGTTTCCTTACCGACGAGTCATCCAGCCGGGCACGCCAATAATAACCGGGCTAGGGCTTCGATAGCGCCTGTCATGACCCGGTAGCGCCTGGACGGGCGCCTTCGCCACTTCGAGCGGCGACCGTCTCCCAACCCGTTTTCCGAACGAGACCCGTGCGAGCCGTCGCGGGGCTCGTCGTTGCCATCGCACAGGTACATCGATGTTCAAGCCGTTTGTCGGTGTGGCGCTCGCCGCACTGTTCGCCGTTTCCGCCGTCGCCCATGCCGAGGACGCCGGCCCGATCGTGATCAAGTTCTCCCATGTGGTCTCCGACGACACGCCCAAGGGCAAGGGGGCGCTGTTGTTCAAGAAGCTTGCCGAGGAGCGTCTGCCGGGCAAGGTCAAGGTCGAGGTCTACCCCAACTCGACGCTGTTCGGCGACGCCGACGAGATCGAGGCCCTGCGCGCCAACAAGGTGCAGATGCTGGCCACCTCGCTGTCCAAGTTCGAGCCCTATACCAAGCAACTCCAGGTGTTCGACCTGCCGTTCCTGTTCGATGACCTGGAGGCCCTGAAGCGTTTCCAGAAGCGCGACAAGAGCCGCGAACTGCTGCGCTCCATGGCCAAGCACGGTATCTATGGCCTGGCCTACTGGAACAACGGCATGAAGCAGCTTTCCGCCACTCGCGAGCTGCACCGGCCGGACGATGCCAAGGGCCTGGTCTTCCGTATCCAGCCGTCGTCGGTGCTGGAAGCGCAGTTCGCCATGCTCGGCGCCACCGCCAAGCAGTTGTCCTACGCCGAGACCCTCAAGGCCATGCAGGCCGGCAGCGTGCAGGGCACCGAGAACACCTGGTCGAACCTCGCCGGACAGAAGATCGACAGCGTGCAGCCGTACATCACCGAGACCAATCACGGCGCGCTCAGCTACATGCTGATCACCAGCTCGGCATTCTGGACCAGCATCCCCTACCAGACCCGCACTGAACTGGAGAGCATCGTCGACGAGGTCACCCTGGTGGTGAACAAGGAAGCCGAAGCGCTGAACCAGAAGGAGCGCGAGCACCTGCTGGCCGCCGGCAAGAGCCGCCTGGTCAGCCTCAGCGCGGAAGAGCACGAGGCCTGGCGCAACGCCATGAAGCCGCTGTGGAAGAACTACGAGGCGCAGATCGGCAGCGACGTGCTGCGCGCGGCCCAGGTGGTCAACCGCAAGCGCTGATCGGCCGCTGGCTATCCCCGTCAGCGGGGATAGCCACAAGCCTTGCGGGTGTTTCTGCCGGGTGCTTTGCGGGACACTAGGGGAGTATCGGTATCCGGAGCGGACCATGACCGCCAGCGAAGAGAAATTCACCCGCCAGACGCTGCTCGACGTGCAGCCTCTGACTCCCAACCTGTTCACCCTGCGTACCAGCCGCGACGCGGGATTCCGGTTCCGCGCCGGGCAATTCGCCCGGCTCGGCGTGTACAAGCCCAGCGGCAGTATCGTCTGGCGCGCCTACTCGATGGTTTCGGCGCCTCATGACGAATTCCTCGACTTCTTTTCCATCGTCGTCCCGGACGGCGAGTTCACCAGCGAACTCAGCCGCCTGCGCGAGGGCGACCAGTTGCTGGTCGATCGCCAGGCCTTCGGCTTCCTCACCCTCGACCGCTTCGTGGATGGTCGTGACCTTTGGCTGCTGGCCACCGGTACCGGTGTGGCGCCGTTCGTCTCGATCCTGCAGGACTTCGAGGTCTGGGAGCGCTTCGAAAGCATCAAGCTGGTCTACAGCGTGCGCGAGAGCAAGGAGCTGGCCTACCGCGAGCTGATCGCCGGCCTCGCCGAGCGCGAATACCTGGCCGAGCATGCCCACAAGCTGCAGTTCATCCCGGTGGTGACCCGCGAGCAGGTACCCGGTTGCCTGAACGGACGTATCACCACGCTGATCGAGAACGGCGATCTGGAGCGTGCCGCCGACCTGGAACTGACCCCGGAGCATTCGCGGGTGATGCTCTGCGGCAACCCGCAGATGATCGAGGACACCCGCGCCGTGCTGAAGGCTCGCGGCATGAACCTCAGTCTGACCCGGCGCCCGGGGCAGGTGGCGGTGGAGAACTACTGGTAGGTGCGTGCCCGCGCAGTAGCGGCGGATAGCGCCGCCGCCCGGCCTGTTGTCCGGCAATGAAAAAGGGCCCGTTCGGGCCCTTTTTCATTGTTCCGCCGACGCGATCATGACTTGTTCTGCTGGGCTTTCAGCAGGTCGCGGATCTCGGTCAGCAGGGTTTCCTCGGCACTCGGCACTGGCGGTTCGGACGGCGCGACGGCTTCTTCGCGCTTGAGGCGGTTGATCGCCTTGACCCCCATGAAGATGGCGAAGGCCACGATGACGAAGTCGAGTATGGTCTGAATGAACTTGCCATAGGCCAGCACCACCGCCGGCACGTCGCCTTCGGCGGCCTTCAATGTTATCGCCAGGTCGGAGAAGTCGACTCCGCCGATCAGCAGTCCGATCGGCGGCATGATCACATCGCCCACGAAGGACGAGACGATCTTGCCGAAGGCCGCGCCGATGATGATACCGACAGCCATATCCACGACATTGCCCTTGACGGCAAAGGCTTTGAATTCACTCAGAAGACCCATGGGTTCACTCCCTGTATTTCGCTAATAGGTAAAGGCAGTCTAATGCAGCCTTCGGCAAGTTGCTCAGGCTGGAAGATTGGTGTTTTGGTTCCCCCCGGCAACGCGAAAATTCGCAAGGCATACGTTTGCGTCGGGTCTTGTGGGGAGAAACGAAGTTTAGAGGAAAAACATTACACTCATGTCGATTTTCAGGAATTCGCCAAGAAAGAAGACAAAGCAACTTCGGCAACTTTGAACTGCGCCATGCAGATGCCGGAAGTTGAAGTTGGAGTGGCGAGGTTCTCCGACCTAACTTCGCAAGCAAATAACGAAGGTGAACTCGTTTACCGGCGAGCGGACTGGGAGTACCTGGTGCACCAGCGCGGGCGTTCTTCGGCTGGCGGTCTTTTTTATTTCTTTTTGCGATTTATGGGCGCATTGATATTCCTAATCGGCGCGGTGAGGTTTTTCAATTTAGCGTCGCCGGCGGCGCTCCTTACCTTGGTCGGGCGCAACAAGACGCCTGACAAGCCATTAGGAGCTCTTCCATGAACCCTTCCCTGAACGCCTTCCGTCCCGGCCGCCTGCTGGTGGCGGCAAGCCTGACCGCCAGCCTCCTGTCGCTGTCCGTACAGGCCGCGACCCTGACCCGTGACAACGGTGCGCCAGTGGGCGACAACCAGAACTCGCAGACCGCCGGGCCCAACGGTTCGGTGCTGCTGCAGGACGTGCAACTGCTGCAGAAGTTGCAACGTTTCGACCGCGAGCGCATTCCCGAACGCGTGGTGCATGCCCGCGGCACCGGCGCCCATGGCGAGTTCGTCGCCAGCGCCGATATCAGCGACCTGAGCATGGCCAAGGTCTTCCGCAAGGGCGAGAAGACCCCGGTATTCGTGCGCTTCTCCGCTGTGGTGCACGGCAACCACTCCCCGGAAACCCTGCGCGATCCGCGCGGTTTCGCCACCAAGTTCTATACCGCAGACGGCAATTGGGACCTGGTGGGCAACAACTTCCCGACCTTCTTCATCCGCGATGCGATCAAGTTCCCGGACATGGTCCATGCCTTCAAGCCGGACCCGCGCAGCAACCTCGACGACGACTCGCGACGCTTCGATTTCTTCTCCCACGTGCCGGAGGCGACCCGCACCCTGACCCTGCTGTATTCCAACGAGGGCACCCCGGCCAGCTACCGGGAAATGGACGGCAACAGCGTGCATGCCTACAAGCTGGTCAACGCCAGGGGCGAAGTGCACTACGTGAAGTTCCACTGGAAGAGCCTGCAGGGCCAGAAGAACCTCGATCCGAAGCAGGTGGCGGAAGTCCAGGGTCGCGACTACAGCCACATGACCAATGACCTGGTGAGCGCGATCCGGAAGGGCGACTTCCCGAAATGGGACCTGTACATCCAGGTGCTCAAGCCCGAGGACCTGGCGAAATTCGACTTCGATCCGCTGGACGCGACCAAGATCTGGCCGGGCATTCCCGAGCGCAAGATCGGCCAGATGGTGCTGAACCGCAACGTCGACAACTTCTTCCAGGAAACCGAACAGGTCGCCATGGCGCCGTCGAACCTGGTGCCGGGCATCGAGCCCTCCGAGGATCGCCTGCTCCAGGGACGGCTGTTCGCCTACGCCGACACCCAGATGTACCGGGTCGGCGCCAACGGCCTGGGCCTGCCGGTCAACCGCCCGCGCAGCGAGGTCAATACCGTCAACCAGGACGGCGCGCTGAACGCCGGACACAGTACCAGCGGGGTGAACTACCAGCCGAGCCGGCTCGATCCGCGCGAGGAGCAGGCCAGCGCCCGCTACGTGCGGACCCCGCTGAGCGGCACCACCCAGCAGGCGAAGATCCAGCGCGAGCAGAACTTCAAGCAGACCGGCGAGCTGTTCCGCTCCTACGGCAAGAAGGACCAGGCCGACCTGATCGCCAGTCTCGGCGGGGCGTTGGCGATCACCGACGACGAGAGCAAGTACATCATGCTTTCCTACTTCTACAAGGCTGACAGCGACTACGGTACGGGCCTGGCCAAGGTGGCTGGAGCCGATCTGCAGCGCGTCCGGCAACTGGCGGCGAAGCTCCAGGATTGATCGCAACCGGGGCGGCCATCCAGGCCGCCCTTCCTCTATCGGTTTGGCGGGAGATGACGACGATGCGAGGTTGGATTCTGGCAGGCTTGCTGCTCGCGGCGCTGGCCGCGCAGGCTGGCGAGGTGCATGGGGTCGAGGTCGAAGCGCGGTTGCGCGACTACTTCTTCGATGCCGCCCGACGCGGTGACCAGGCCATGCTGAAGGAATTCGTCGAGGCCGGCTTCGACCTCGATGTGCAGGATGCCAAGGGCTATACCGCGCTGATCCTGGCCGCCTACCACGGCCATGGCGGAGCGGTGGAACAATTGCTGGAGGCCGGTGCCGACCCCTGCGTCCAGGATGCGCGCGGCAACACCGCCCTGATGGGCGCCATCTTCAAGGGCGAGGTCCGCATCGCCCGGCGCCTGATCGGCGCGCAATGCAGCCCCGACCAGCGCAACGGCGCAGGGCAGACCGCGGCCATGTACGCGGCGCTGTTCAAGCGCGAGGAGCTGCTCCAGGCGCTGTCGGCGCGCGGTGCCGACCTTGGCGCCCGCGATGCGCTGGGCAACAGCGTGGAAAGCCTGCGACGCGGCGAACTGAACGGCACTGCGGCGGCGAAGTGATCGGGGGCAATGTTCGGAGGAGGCCTGCTGGGCTAGTCTGGAGGTGTCGTATACAACGTCAGAGGAGGTCCGTCATGCCGCTCGAGCAACATCCGCTTTCCCGGGAGTTTCCGGATTTTCATGCCGAACTGAAGCAACTTCATGGCAACGACGCCCACTTCACTCGCCTGGCGACGGACTATGAGAGCCTCGACAAGCGCATCTACGAGGTCGAGGGCGGTCGCGAACCCCTCGACGACCTGGCGCTGCAGGGGTTGAAGCAGCAACGGGTGCAACTCAAGGACGAAATCGCCGAGAGGCTGAGGAAGGCCAACGGAAAAGGCCATTGATTCATTGACGACAACGGTATGAAAAAGGGCGCCTCCGGCGCCCTTTTTCATGTGGGCATGCTCAGAAGGCGCCGCCGAAACGGAAACTCTGTCCGACCGCGACGAAACACAGGCCCACCAGGGTGATCGCGGCGATGTGCCAGCCCAGCTTCGGCAGGCTCTCGGCGTCCAGGTTCGGGATCAGGCGCAGGCGCGCATGCACGCCCAGGGCGGCGGTCGCCGCCAGGAGCAGCAGCTTGAGCTGCAGGGCACGGGCCACCGGCGTGGCGCCGAACCAGTGGTGGAACGGCAGCCACAGGCTGGCCAGCCACAGGCCGCTGACCACCTGCAGCAGCAGGGCGGGGATGCCGATCCGCTCGTAGACCTGCTCGAAGGCGCGGATCGCCTGGGGATCGCGGCGGCGCAGGGCGCCGGGGAGGATGCCGAGGGCCAGGACCAGGTGGCCGCCGACCCAGATCGCGGCACCCAGCAGGTGCAGGAACAGCAGTGTGCGCATGGAAGTCTCCTTGTCCGGCCATCAGTGTCGCGCGAAGCGCGGTCGATCGAGGCTGATCGGAATCAAGCCAGCGGCTATCATCTGCGCTTTGCCCGCGAGAGGAGTTCCCATGGCCAAGGCCAAGCGCATGTACGGCTGCACCGAGTGTGGCGCGACCTTCCCGAAATGGGCCGGCCAGTGTGCGGATTGCGGGGCCTGGAACACCCTGGTGGAGACCGTCGTCGAGGCCGCGCCGAGCGGCTCCGGGCGCGGCGGCTGGGCCGGCCAGCAGGCCAACCTGAAGACCCTGGCGGAGGTCAGCGTCGAGGAGATGCCGCGCTTCACGACCGGTTCCACCGAACTGGACCGGGTTCTCGGCGGCGGCCTGGTGGACGGTTCGGTGGTGCTGATCGGCGGCGATCCCGGCATCGGCAAGTCGACCATTCTCCTGCAGACCCTTTGCAACCTGGCCAGCCGCGTCCCGGCGCTGTACGTCACCGGCGAGGAATCCCAGCAGCAGGTGGCGATGCGCGCGCGGCGCCTGTCGTTGCCGGAAGACAAGCTCAAGGTGATGACCGAGACCAGCATCGAGACCATCATCGCCACCGCGCGCCAGGAGCAGCCGCGGGTGATGGTGATCGACTCGATCCAGACCATCTTCACCGAGCAGTTGCAATCGGCGCCGGGCGGCGTCGCCCAGGTCCGCGAGAGCGCCGCGATGCTGGTGCGCTATGCCAAGCAGAGCGGCACGGCGATCTTCCTGGTCGGCCACGTGACCAAGGAAGGCGCCCTGGCCGGCCCGCGGGTGCTCGAACACATGGTCGACACCGTACTGTATTTCGAAGGCGAGTCAGACGGCCGCCTGCGCCTGCTGCGGGCAGTGAAGAACCGCTTCGGCGCGGTCAACGAACTGGGAGTGTTCGGCATGACCGACAAAGGCCTGAAGGAAGTGAGCAACCCTTCGGCGATCTTCCTCACGCGGGCCCAGGAAGCGGTGCCCGGCAGCGTGGTGATGGCCACCTGGGAAGGCTCGCGGCCGATGCTGGTGGAGGTCCAGGCGCTGGTCGACACCAGTCACCTGGCGAATCCGCGGCGGGTGACCCTGGGCCTCGACCAGAACCGCCTGGCGATGCTGCTGGCGGTGCTGCACCGGCACGGCGGTATCCCGACCTACGACCAGGACGTGTTCCTCAACGTGGTGGGTGGGGTCAAGGTGCTGGAAACCGCCTCCGACCTGGCGTTGATGGCGGCGGTGATGTCCAGCTTGCGCAACCGCCCGCTGCCGCACGACCTGCTGGTGTTCGGCGAGGTCGGGCTGTCCGGCGAGGTGCGTCCGGTGCCGAGCGGCCAGGAGCGCCTGAAGGAAGCCGGCAAGCATGGTTTCAAGCGTGCCATCGTACCCCTCGGCAACGCGCCGAAGGAGGCGCCGGCGGGATTGCAGGTGATCGCCGTGACGCGCCTCGAGCAGGCCCTGGACGCCCTCTTCGAGTGACCCGCCTCAGTCGTCGTGGGCGCTGACCAGCAGGGCCAGCTCGCGCTCGAGGAGTTCCTCGTCGCCCAGGTTCAGTTCCACCAGGCGGCGCAGGTGGCTGATGGAGTCGAGGTCGATGTGCTGGCATTCGAAGCCGAGCAGGCCGTCGCGAGCCCAGGCCAGGCTGATCTCCATGCGGATCAGTACATCCAGGCCCAGGTACAGGCGGGCCTCGAAGGGCCGTTGCGGGTCGCCGTTCCAGTCCTGCGGCTGGCCGACCAGGATGCCGTGCAGGGAGACGTCGTGGAGCAAGACCTCCCAGCGCCGTTCGCCCTGGAGGATCTCGCTGTCGGCGTCGAAGGCGATCCGGTGGAAACGTCGACGTTCGTCGTGCTGGTCACTCATGTCGCGATCCCTCGGTGCGCGCTGCTGGATACCACTATAGCCAAGCCATGCCGGCGGGGAAGTGGCGGAATTCGATCGGCGGTGCCGTCCGTCCCCGCCTGTGCGGCTGGATCGGCGGCATGTGTCCGAGTTTGACAGTTCGTCAAGTCTCGCCAAAGCTGCTAAAGCGTTTTTCTCCAAAATACAACTGCGGAGCGCAGACATGGACAAGCGACTTTTGAGCAAGGGGTTGGTTCTGGGGCTGCTGAGCCTGGGCAGCATGACGGCACACGCCGACGCGGCAGGCGGTAATGGCTGTGGTTGGGGCAACATGGTGTTCGAGGGCCAGCGCGGCCTGTTCCCGCACCTGCTGGCCACCACCACCAACGGTACCTCGGGCAACGCCACCTTCGGCATGACCTCCGGGACCAACGGTTGCAACACCAATGCACGCCTGGGCTACGGCGGCCGCTCGATCTTCGCCATGAACGGGATGCTCGACAACATCGCCGAGGACATGGCCAAGGGCCAGGGCGAAGCGCTCGACGCCTATGCCGTGCTGCTCGGCGTGGAAGCCAAGGACCGGGCGCACTTCGCCCAGGTCACCCAGCAGCATTTCGGCGAGATCTTCGCGAGCAAGGATGCGACGGGCGAGCAGGTCCTGAGCAACACCCTGGCGGTGATGAGTCGCGACGGCACCCTGGCGCGCTACGCCAAGCAACCGGCCTGAGATTTCAGGCCCAGGAAAGAGCCCGCTACGGCGGGCTTTTTCGTGTGCGCGGCCTGCCCGCCGGAGGTTGCCGCCTCCGTTGCCACGGCAGACGAGCGGCTTGGGCATACGGCGTTTTCCCAGGGCGCTTCCTACGGAGAGGGCAAGGCCGCGCCGAAGTGTTTTCGCCTGGCCGGCCCTTGTCGGCCATGGACTTTTCCGGCGGATTCCTGCGACATTGCGCCTACCGCCATCGTGCGGTAACCGCTCTAGACTAAGGTCGTATGACCCCTGGTCGGTTCGCGGCTAGAATTTTCGCTGCAGAACTGCGCCCTCCATCTGTCGGAAGCCAAACACTATGAACAATAACAATAGCCTGCTACGTCACCTCGCCTGGCTGGTGGTGGCGATCGTGGGCGCCGCGGCCCTGGGCGTCGTCGCCCTGCGTCGTGGCGAAGCGATCAACGCCTTGTGGATCGTGGTGGCGGCGGTGGCCATCTACCTGGTCGCCTACCGTTACTACAGCCTGTTCATCGCCAGCAAGGTGATGCAACTGGACCCCAACCGCGCCACTCCCGCGGTACTCAACAACGATGGCCTGGACTACGTCCCGACCAACAAGCACATCCTCTTCGGCCACCACTTCGCCGCCATCGCCGGCGCCGGTCCGCTGGTCGGTCCGGTCCTTGCCGCGCAGATGGGCTACCTGCCCGGCACCCTCTGGCTGATCGCCGGCGTAGTCCTCGCCGGCGCGGTGCAGGACTTCATGGTCCTGTTCATCTCCAGCCGCCGCAACGGCCGCTCGCTGGGCGAGCTGGTGCGCGAGGAAATGGGCCAGGTGGCCGGGACCATCGCGCTGTTCGGCGCCTTCCTGATCATGATCATCATCCTCGCGGTGCTCGCGCTGATCGTGGTGAAGGCTCTGGCCGACAGCCCCTGGGGCATGTTCACCGTCCTCGCGACCATTCCCATCGCGCTGTTCATGGGCGTCTACATGCGCTTCATCCGCCCCGGCCGGATCGGCGAGATCTCGATCATCGGGGTGTTCCTCCTGCTCGGTTCGATCTGGCTCGGCGGGCAGGTCGCGGCCAGTCCGGAATGGGCGCCGCATTTCACCTTCAGTGGAATCCAGATCACCTGGATGCTGATCGGCTACGGCGCCGTCGCCTCGGTACTGCCGGTGTGGCTGCTGCTGGCGCCGCGCGACTACCTGTCGACCTTCCTCAAGATCGGCACCATCATCGGCCTGGCGATCGGCATCCTGATCGTCATGCCGGATCTGAAGATGCCGGCCCTGACCCAGTTCACCGACGGCACCGGCCCGGTCTGGAAAGGCAGCCTGTTCCCGTTCCTGTTCATCACCATCGCCTGCGGCGCGGTGTCCGGCTTCCACGCGCTGATCTCCTCGGGGACCACGCCGAAGCTGCTCAACCGCGAGCCCGACGCCCGCTACATCGGCTACGGCGGCATGCTGATGGAGTCCTTCGTGGCGATCATGGCGATGGTCGCCGCCTCGGTGATCGAGCCGGGCATCTACTTCGCCATGAACAGCCCGCCGGCGGTGGTCGGCGCCGACGTCAACGCGGTGGCCGCGACCGTCAGCAGCTGGGGCTTCGCCATCACGCCGGAGCAACTCACCCAGACCGCCCAGGACATCGGCGAGACCACCATCCTGGCCCGTGCCGGCGGCGCGCCGACCCTGGCGGTGGGGATCGCGCACATCCTCCACCAGGTGCTGCCGGGCGAGAACACCATGGCCTTCTGGTACCACTTCGCGATCCTCTTCGAGGCCTTGTTCATCCTCACCGCGGTGGACGCCGGCACCCGTGCCGGGCGCTTCATGCTGCAGGACCTGCTGGGCAACTTCGTGCCGGCGCTGAAGAAGACCGAGTCGTGGACCGCCAACATCATCGGCACCGGCGGCTGCGTGGCGCTGTGGGGCTGGCTGCTGTACCAGGGCGTGGTCGACCCGCTGGGTGGGATCAATACCCTGTGGCCGCTGTTCGGCATTTCCAACCAGATGCTCGCCGGCATCGCGCTGATGCTCGCCACCGTGGTCCTGATCAAGATGAAGCGCCAGCAGTATGTCTGGGTCACCATCCTGCCGGCGGCCTGGCTGCTGATCTGCACCACCACCGCGGGCCTGATCAAGATCTTCGACAGCAACCCGGCGGTCGGCTTCGTCGCCCTTGGCGAGAAGTACGCCACCGCGCTGGATGCTGGCCAGGTGCTGGCGCCGGCCAAGGATATCGGCCAGATGCAGCACGTGGTGCTGAACGCCTACATCAACGCCGGTCTGACCGTGCTGTTCCTGCTGGTGGTGTTCAGCGTACTGTTCTACGCCATCAAGGTCGGCATCGCGGCCTGGGGCAAGAGCGAGCGGACCGACAAGGAAACCCCGTTCGAGCCCATTCCCGACGCCTGACCGGCCGCGCTCCCCGGTTCGCCGGGGAGCCTTAACGAGGAACTCGCCATGTTCAACGACCTCAGCCGCATGGGCAAATACCTGGGCCAGGCCGCCCGGATGCTGGTCGGCATGCCCGACTACGACACCTATGTCGAGCACATGCGCAACAAGCACCCGGACAAGCCGGTGATGACCTACGAGGAGTTCTTCCGCGAGCGCCAGGAGGCGCGCTACGGTGGCGGCAAGGGTCGGCCGATCCGCTGCTGCTGAATCCCCATCCTTCCGCGGGCCACGTCTGACGTGGCCCGCGTCTTTTCTGGAAGTTGCGCATGTCCGAAGTAGCCAACGACAACCACGCCCCGATCCCCGTCACCGTGCTCACCGGCTTCCTCGGCGCCGGCAAGACCACCCTGCTCAAGTACCTGCTGCAGGCCGAGCACGGCATGAAGATCGCGGTGATCGAGAACGAGTACAGCGAGACACCGATCGACGGCCAGTTGCTCGGCGTCGAGCCGGTGCAGGTGATGACGTTGTCCAACGGCTGCGTCTGCTGCTCGATCAACACCGACCTGGAAAAGGCCCTGTTCCTCCTGCTGGAGCGCCGCGACAACGGCGAAATCGACTTCGACCGCCTGGTGATCGAGTGCACCGGCCTGGCCGATCCGGCGCCGGTGGCGCAGACCTTCTTCGCCGACGAGGAACTCTGCCAGCGCTACGTGCTGGACGGCATCATCACCCTGGTGGACGCCGCCAACGCCGAGCGTCACCTGCAGGAAACCATCGCCCAGGCCCAGGTCGGCTTTGCCGACCGCATCCTGGTGAGCAAGACCGACCTGGTCGACGCCGCCACCTTCGAGGCCCTGGGCCAGCGCCTGCAACGGATCAACCGGAGGGCGCTGGTGCATGTGGTCGAGCACGGTCGCATCGACCTGGCGCACCTGCTCGACGTACGTGGCTTCAACCTCAACGCCGACCTCGGTCCTGGCATCGGCCTGCGCCCGCTGCGAGCGGTGGCAGCCAAGGACAGCAGCGATCGCATCGGCACCCTGGTACTGCGCAGCGACACGCCGCTCGATCTCGAAAGGCTGAGCGAGTTCATGGATGACCTGTTGCAGTGGCATGGCAATTCCCTGCTGCGCTACAAGGGCGTGCTGAACATCGCCGACGAGCCGCGTCGCCTGGTGTTCCAGGGCGTGCTGCGACTCTACGGCTTCGACTGGGATAGCGAGTGGCGGGACGACGAGGCGCGCGAGAGTGTGATCGTGTTCATCGGCGACAACCTGCCGGAGGACAGTATCCGCGAGGGCTTCGAGCGCATCGTCGAAGGCCGCTGAGGCGAGGAGCGTGGAAATGGACAGGGACGCATTGATCGGCGCCTGGCGGGAGTGCATCCGTGGCGCGGACAAATCCTGGGTGCTGTTCGCCCAGGGCACTTGCGTGATCCTCACGCAGCCGGAGCCGGACCTCGCGGCCCAGGCGCGGGCATTGCTGGCCGAGTGGGGAGCGGTACAGGTCGGCACGCCGGCGGGCGACTTCGGCGTGATCACCCTGGACAACGGCCGCGGCTGGGTGGTGACCGGGCATCACCCGGACATCCTTACCTTCGTCCCTCGCGAGGAACTGGAGGAGGACGCCGGCGAGCTGCTCGTCGGCATGCACGGCCGCTCCCGGCGGGGCGAGGATGCCGAGGCCTTGGCGGTGATCCATGTCGAGGACCGGCGATAACGCTACCCGGCGCCTCCTTCCTCGGAGGAAATGAAAAAGCCCGGCATTTGCCGGGCTCTTTCGTCTTGCCTTGTCGCTTAGTTGCCGTAGACCGGGAACTTGGCGCAGATCGCCTTGACCTTCTCGCGTACGCCGTTGACCACGGACTCGTCGCCCATGTTCTCGAGGATGTCGCAGATCCAGCCGGCCAGCTCGCGGCACTCGGCTTCCTTGAAGCCGCGGGTGGTCACGGCCGGGGTACCGATGCGCAGGCCGGAGGTGACGAACGGCGAGCGCGGGTCGTTCGGGACCGAGTTCTTGTTCACGGTGATGAACGCGCGGCCGAGGGCGGCGTCGGCGTCTTTGCCGGTGATGTCCTGCTTGATCAGGGAGAGCAGGAACAGGTGGTTCTGGGTGCCGCCGGAAACCACGTCGAAACCGCGGTCGAGGAAGACCTGGGCCATGGTCTGGGCGTTCTTCAGGACCTGCTGCTGGTAGGTCTTGAACTCCGGCTGCAGGGCTTCCTTGAAGCACACCGCCTTGGCCGCGATCACGTGCTCCAGCGGACCGCCCTGGGCGCCGGGGAATACCGCGGAGTTGAGCTTCTTCTCGATCTCCTCGTTGGCGCGCGCCAGGATCAGGCCACCGCGCGGACCGCGCAGGGTCTTGTGGGTGGTGGTGGTGACCACGTCGGCGAACGGCACCGGGTTCGGGTAGACGCCAGCGGCGACCAGGCCGGCGACGTGGGCCATGTCGACGAACAGGTAGGCGCCGACCTTGTCGGCGATGGCGCGGAAGCGGGCGAAATCGAGGACCTGGGAATAGGCGGAGAAGCCGGCGACGATCATCTTCGGCTTATGCTCCACGGCCAGGCGCTCGACTTCGTCGTAGTCGATCAGGCCATTGGCGTCGATGCCGTACTGCACGGCGTTGTACAGCTTGCCGGAGGAGGAGACGCTGGCGCCGTGGGTCAGGTGGCCGCCGTGGGCCAGGCTCATGCCGAGGATGGTGTCGCCGGCCGACAGCAGGGCCAGGTAGACCGCGGCGTTGGCCTGGGAGCCGGCGTGCGGCTGGACGTTGGCGTAATCGGCGCCGAACAGTTGCTTGGCGCGGTCGATGGCCAGTTGCTCGACGATATCGACGTACTCGCAGCCGCCGTAGTAGCGCTTGTGCGGATAACCTTCGGCGTACTTGTTGGTCAGCACCGAACCCTGGGCTTCCATCACCGCCGGGCTGGTGTAGTTCTCGGAGGCGATCAGCTCGATGTGCTCTTCCTGGCGCTGGGCTTCCTGCTCCATCGCGGCAAAGAGTTCGGCATCGTAGCGGGCGAGGGTCAAATCACGGCTGAACATGGCGGTCCTCATAAGGATCGGTGCTGGGAAAAGGCGCGCATTCTAACCCATGCGGCGGGTGCTGGCACATGAAAGGCCATCATGTCGCGGACAAGCGGCGCTCAAGCGCGCCGCACGGCGGCTCAGCCCTCGTTGAACATGAACAGCACGTCGCTGGCGTAGAGCATGCCGAACTGCTCGGCGGGCATCGGCCGGCCGAACAGGTAGCCTTGCACCTCGTCGCAGCCGTGCTCGCGAAGGAAGTCCAGCTGGGCCTGGCTCTCCACGCCCTCGGCGATCACCATCAGATTCAGGCTGTGGGCCATGGCAATGATCGCCCGGGCGATCTGCGCGTCCTGTTCGCCGTGGGGCAGGCCGTCGACGAAGCTGCGGTCGATCTTCAGCACGTCGATGGGGAACTGCTTGAGGTAGTTCAGCGAGGAGTAGCCGGTACCGAAGTCGTCCACCGCGATGGCCAGGCCGAGGCGCTTGAGCCCGGAGAGGATCTGCATGGCCTCGGCGACGTCGCTCATCAGGATGCTTTCGGTCAGTTCCAGCTCCAGGCAGGCCGGCGGGATGCCTGTCTCGTAGAGGATCGCGGCGATCCGCTCGCCCAACTGGCCATCGGCGAATTGCCGCGCCGAGAGGTTCACCGAGACCTTCGGCACCCGCACCTTGGCCTTGTGCCAGCTGCGCAACTGCTTGCAGGCTTCCGCCAGCAGCCAGTCGCCGACCTGGGCCACCAGGCCGATCTCCTCCAGCACCGGAATGAACTCGCTCGGCGGAACCAGTCCGCGGCGCGGATGCTGCCAGCGCAGCAGGGCCTCGGCGCCGGTCAGGCGGCGGCCGTCGCCGGTGAACTGCGGCTGGTAGTGGAGGACGAACTCGCCCAGTTCCAGGGCGCGGCGCAGGTCGCTTTCCAGTTCCAGGCGCTCCAGGGCGCGGGCGTTCATCTCGGCCTGGTAGAACTGGAAGTTGTTCTTGCCCATCTCCTTGGCGTGGTACATCGCCGTGTCGGCGTTCTTCATCAGCAGGCTCAGTTCGGCGCCGTCCTGAGGCGACAAGGCCACGCCGATGCTGGCGGTGACGAAGAATTCACGGCCTTCCAGGGTGAACGGCCGGGCCAGACGGCCGAGGATCAGTTCGGCGACCTGGATCGCCCGCTTCAGGGCGATCTCGCGGTCGCCCTGGGAAGGCAGCAGCAGGGTGAATTCGTCGCCACCCATGCGCGCCACGGTATCGTCCTGGCTGACGCAGGCGCTCAGGCGGGTCGCCACTTCCTGCAGCATGCGGTCGCCGGCGGCGTGGCCGAGGGAGTCGTTGATCGGCTTGAAGCGGTCGAGGTCGAGGAACATCAGCACCACCCACTGGCCGTTGCGTTCGGCCTGCTGCAGGGCGGTATGCAGACGGTCCTGGAACAGCGTGCGGTTGGGCAGGTGGGTGAGGGCGTCGTAGTAGGCCAGGCGGTGGATGCGCCGCTCGCTGGCCTTGCGCTCGCTGATGTCGCTGAAGAAGCAGACGAAGCTGACCAGGTCGCCTTCCTCGTCGCGCACCGCGGTGATGCCGACCCAGGACGGATAGAGTTCGCCGGTCTTGCGCTTCTGCAGGATCTCGCCTTCCCAGCTGCCGCTGTGCTGCAGGCTGGCGAGCACGTGCTTGAGCTGGTTGGCTTCCTGGCGGTCGGCGGTGAGCAGGCGCGGCTGCTGGTCGAGCACGTCGGCCGGGCTGTAGCCGGTCAGGCGCGAGAAGGAATCGTTGACCTGGACGATGTAGCCGGCCGGGTCGGTGACCATGATCGCCGCCGTGGAGTGTTCGAATACCGTCGCCGCCATCCGCAGCTCGCGTTCGGCGCGGCGCTGCTGGCTGATGTCGCGGGCGATGCCGAGCAGGCCTTCGAAGCGGTCGTGCTCGTCCCACATCAGGACGATCCGCAGTTCGATGGGAATCTTGCGTCCGTCGGCGCGCAGGCAGTCGAGGGCGAACAGATGCTGGCCAGGGTTTTCCCGCAGCTCGGCGAGCTTCTGGCGGTCGCCGATGGCGTGCCGCACGCGGCGCAGCAGGCCGTTCAGGCGGCCGAGCTGGCGCGGGTTGGTGGCGGTCTGGTGGAGGCCGTTGAGCAGCGCCCATTCCGGGCTGTAGCCGAACACGTGCTGTACCGAGGGGCTGACGTAGCTGGCGTTGAGTTCGGCGTCGGTGGAGAAGATCACGTCGCTGATGTTTTCCGCCAGCATGCGGTAGCGTCGGCCGTTCTCGCGCAGCGCGTTGTTCGCCTCGACGGTGAAGGTGATGTCCTTGGCCACGCCGATCAGGCGCGCCACGCGACCGCTGCGGTCGCGGCTGAAGGCCTGCTCGCGGATGTCGAACCAGTGCCAGCGGCCGTCGCGGTGGCGCCAGCGCAGCTGGCTGTCGAGCAGCAGGCCGTCGCCGACCACGTGCTGCAGGTTGCGGATGCGCCAGTAGTATTCCTGGTCGTCGGGGTGCAGCAGGGTTTCCCAGAAGTTCTCGCCCATCCGCGCCAGTTCTTCCTGGTTGTAGCCCAGTTGCTGGCCCAGGTGATGGTTGCTGAAGATCACCCGGCGCGCGTGCAGGTCGTGGATGTAGAGGGTATCGGGCACCGCCTGGACCGCGTCCGACCAGAACTTCTCGCGCTCGATCAGCGACAGTTCGACTTCCTTGCGACTGGTGACGTCGGACAGGCTGAGGGTCACCGCATGCCATTCGCCGGGGTTTTCCGGCAGGCGCAGTTGCAACCACAGGTGCCGCGGCGTGCTCTTGCCGCAGCGCAGCGTGGCTTCCAGTTCGAGTACCGGCCGGCGTTCGATGAGCGCCTCGATCACCTGCAGGCGCAGGCTGTCCGGTTGTAGCGGGCCGTGGTCGAGCAAGCGCTGCCAGGCCTGTTCGGTGGACTCGATCTGCAGCAGGCGGCGACTGACATCGTTGATCTCGGTGATGCGGATCCGCTCCAGCAGCGCCTGCTGCCGCCCGGGTTCGCCGGCGAGCCAGGCGCGCAGTGCGGCGCAGCTGTCCAGGCCTTGTTCCACCAGAGCCTGGCGCAGGGCGGAGAGGTCGAGCACGCAGAGGGCCACGCCGACCCCTTCGAAGATGTCCTGGTAGCGCCGCCGGGTTTCCTCCAGGACGCCGAGGGCGTGCTGTTCCTCGGTGACGTCGCGCAACACCCAGACCTGCCCGCCCTGGAGGATCTGCTCGCGGAGGGTCCAGGCCTGGTCGGCGAGCGCCGGATAGCTGGCCAGCGGATGGCGGCTGAGGGTGAACGTCCGCGGCTCGCCGCGCACCCGCAGCGGCAGCAGCTCGCTACGGGTCTCGCCGTCGCCACCGGCGTCCGTCAGCCAGCCTGGCTCGAGGTCCGGCAGCAGGCCCAGCAGGTGATGCTGGCGGGCCTGGGCCGAACTGATGCCGAAGAGGCGTTCGGCCTGGGGATTGAGGTAGCTGAGGCGGCCGTCGGCGCGGGTCACCAGCACTCGCTCGTCGATCGCCGCCAGTGCCGTGGCCGCCTGGCGCAGGCTGCGCTGCGAGGCCAGGGTCATGGCGCGCAGGCCTTGCTGCTCGCGGTGCAGGCGCAGCAGCATGTACACGGTGACGCCGACCAGCAGGAGGAAGATCGCCAGCTCGCCGCCGATTCCCGGCAGCAGGCCGAGCCGCACCCGGGTGCTGTCGTAGAGCCCGCGAAGCTGCCAGTCGCTGTTGCGCAGCGGTTCCACGCCGAGGGTCTGCATGTCGTCGAGCAGCGCCGTACTCCCTGGGGTATGCCAGAGCACCCGTCCGGCGTATTGGTCTTCCAGGCGCCAGAGCAGGTTGCCGGTGGGCAGGTCGGGACTCCACTGGGCGAGGCTGTCGCTGGCCAGGTGCAACAGCCAGAAGCCGCTGTCGCGGCGGCTGCCGGGTTCGCGCAGGGTCAGGTAGAGGGATTCGCCGTCGCGCGGGTCGAGGCAATAGTGGTAGAGGCCGGAGCCGGCGTGCTGGCGCAACTGCTCGGGCAGCGTCGTTTCCGGCGACGGGCTGCCCGTCTGCGGGGCGCTGTCCACCCATTGCAACTGGCGAACCTGCGGCAGCGCATCGCTGATGCGCGGCAACAGCCTGCCCTGGATCTCGCCACGCTCGCTGGGGGGCATGCCCGGGAGCAGGGCGAGGGCGGTGCGCGCCTTGAGTTCGAGGGTCAGGGACAGGCGGTCGTTGAGACGATCGAGCTGGGCCGCGGCCCGCTCGTGTTCGAAGCGTTCCTGCTGGCGCAGCTCCTGGCTCATCTGCCAGAGCAGCAGGCCGAGCATCAACAGGACCAGCAACAGCAGGCCAGCCTTGGCTGCCGGTCGGTCGGGTACGGTCAGTGGGTCGCCGGCGGGAGGCGGCGACGGGGTTAGCGAGGGGGTCGACACTGACCGGAATTCCTGGGGGAGGTGTGATTCGGTAGACAGTTAGGATGCCCGGAAGCAAGGCCAAGTGCCAGTATCGCCGACGAGCGTCACGGTCCTTTCCGGCTGTCGAGGCACTTTGTCGCAGGGCCCGTGACGACTGATCTTCCCGTGTGTCGAGCAGGCCTCCGGGCGGCCGAAGTCGACGGCATGCGGATCGGACCGTGCCATGCGGCGACGAGAGGGGCGCCGCCGCGGGCGTGAGGGTCAGGAGCGCGCCGGATTGGAGGCGCCGTGGAGGAACATCTGCTCCAGGGTATGCGCGGAATTGGAGCTGGCCGCCCGTCCGCGACGTTCCGCATCGACCATGCCGTAGACCAGGGTGATGAACAGTTCGGTGAACACGGCTGCCGTGATGTCGATGCGAAACACGCCTTTCTGCTGTCCGCGCAGGAAGAAGGCGTCCAGCGCTTCCAGGTAGGACTGCCAGCGTGCGCCTTCGCCGTGCGGGTCGAGGAAGTCCGGGCGGTACTGGAATACCAGGAATACCAGCAGCTCGCGGTGGGTGAGGTGTTCCTTGATCAGGCGCTGCAACGCCTCCAGAGGCTCGGCATGCTCCAGGTCGCAGGCCTGGATGATCTGGTTCAGTACGGTCTCTCCGTGGCCCTCGAGCATCTGCACCAGGTTGTCCCGCGTGCCGCAGAAGCGGTGCAGGGTGGCCTTGCTTACGCCGGCCGCCTCGGCCAGTTCTTTCAGCGTCGCTCGCGGGTGGTCGACGATGGCGACTGCCAGCGCCTTGATGAGTCGCTCGTCATGGGAAATCAGGGTCATCGATGGGTCCCGGTTGGTTTTTCTGATTGTGCGCATTGTGCAGAAAACTGGCCTCGCGTCCAAAGGAATTAGCTGTCAAAAGATCATTTGAGACAATATTGACTCAATTAGCTCGAAAAAGTACCATTCGATCCGTTTTCAATCAACGGTCGGGTGTGTCATGGCTGATTTGCGTGCAATAGGAAGGATCGGGGCGTTGGCTATGGCCATCGCGTTGGCAGGTTGTGGGCCGGCGGAAGAGCGACAGGAGGCCGCCGAAATGGTGTTGCCGGTGGAGGTCCTGACGGTGCAGGCCGAGTCCCTGGCGCTGAGTTCGGAACTGCCTGGGCGGATCGAACCGGTGCGGGTCGCCGAGGTGCGCGCGCGGGTGGCCGGCATCGTCGTGCAGAAGCGCTTCGAGGAGGGCGCCGACGTCAAGGCTGGCGACCTGCTGTTCCAGATCGATCCGGCACCGCTGAAGGCTGCGGTGTCGCGCGCCGAGGGTGAGCTGGCGCGGAACCGCGCGGTGCTGTTCGAGGCGCAGGCGCGGGTGCGCCGCTACGAGCCGCTGGTGAAGATCCAGGCGGTCAGTCAGCAGGACTTCGATACCGCCACCGCCGACCTGCGCAGCGCCGAGGCGGCGACCCGCTCGGCCCAGGCCGACCTGGAGACCGCGCGCCTGAACCTCGGCTACGCCTCGGTCACTGCGCCGATCTCCGGGCGCATCGGCCGCGCGCTGGTGACCGAGGGCGCGCTGGTCGGGCAGGGCGAGGCGACGCTGATGGCGCGCATCCAGCAGCTCGATCCGATCTATGCGGATTTCACCCAGACCGCGGCCGAGGCCCTGCGCCTGCGCGACGCCCTGAAGAAAGGCACCTTGGCCGCCGGCGACAGCCAGGCGCTGACCCTGCGCGTCGAAGGGACGCCCTACGAGCGCCAGGGCGCGTTGCAGTTCGCCGACGTGGCGGTGGATCGCGGCACCGGCCAGATCGCCCTGCGCGGCAAGTTCGCCAACCCCGACGGGGTCCTGCTGCCGGGCATGTACGTGCGCGTACGTACGCCCCAGGGCATCGACAACCAGGCGATCCTGGTGCCGCAACGGGCCGTGCGCCGCTCCAGCGACGGCAGCGCCCAGGTGATGGTGGTGGGCGCCGACGAGCGCGCCGAGGCGCGCAGCGTCGGTACCGGCGTCATGCAGGGGTCGCGCTGGCAGATCACCGAGGGCCTGGAGCCGGGTGACCGGGTCATAGTCGGCGGCCTGGCTGCGGTGCAGCCGGGGGTGAAGATCGTGCCGAAGCCGGATGGTGCCCAGACGCAAGCCCAGTCGTCCGTGCCGCAACAGTAAGGGCGGGTTCGCCCCGAGGATTTTCCGATGTCCGAATTCTTCATCAAGCGGCCGAACTTCGCCTGGGTGGTGGCCCTGTTCATCTCCCTGGCCGGCCTGCTGGTCATTTCCAAATTGCCGGTAGCGCAGTACCCCAATGTCGCGCCGCCACAGATCACCATCACCGCCACCTATCCCGGCGCCTCGGCGAAGGTGCTGGTGGACTCCGTCACCAGTGTGCTCGAGGAGTCGCTGAACGGCGCCAAGGGCCTGCTCTACTTCGAGTCGACCAACAACTCCAACGGCAGCGCCGAGATCGTCGTCACCTTCGAGCCGGGCACCGATCCGGACCTGGCCCAGGTGGACGTGCAGAACCGCCTGAAGAAAGCCGAGGCGCGCATGCCGCAGGCGGTGCTGACCCAGGGCCTGCAGGTCGAGCAGACCAGCGCCGGTTTCCTGCTGATCTATGCGCTCAGCTACAAGGAAGGCGCTCAGCGCAGCGACACCACCACCCTCGGCGACTATGCCGCGCGCAATATCAACAACGAGCTGCGGCGCCTGCCGGGCGTCGGCAAGCTGCAATTCTTCTCTTCCGAGGCGGCCATGCGGGTCTGGATCGATCCGCAGAAGCTGGTGGGCTTCGGCCTCTCCATCGACGACGTGAGCAATGCCATCCGCGGGCAGAACGTGCAGGTGCCGGCCGGCGCCTTCGGCAGCGCGCCGGGCAGTTCCGCGCAGGAGCTGACGGCGACCCTGGCGGTGAAGGGCACCCTGGACGATCCGCAGGAGTTCGGCCAGGTGGTGCTGCGCGCCAACCAGGACGGCTCGCTGGTCCGGCTCGCCGATGTCGCGCGCCTGGAACTCGGCAAGGAGAGCTACAACATCTCCTCGCGGCTGAACGGCACGCCCACCGTGGGCGGGGCGATCCAGCTGTCGCCCGGGGCCAACGCGATCCAGACCGCTACCCTGGTGAAACAGCGTCTCGCCGAACTGTCGGCGTTCTTCCCCGAGGACATGCAGTACAGCGTGCCCTACGACACTTCGCGCTTCGTCGACGTGGCCATCGAGAAGGTGATCCACACCCTGATCGAAGCGATGGTCCTGGTGTTCCTGGTGATGTTCCTGTTCCTGCAGAACGTCCGCTACACCCTGATCCCGTCCATCGTGGTGCCGGTGTGCCTGCTGGGTACGCTGATGGTGATGTACCTGCTGGGGTTCTCGGTGAACATGATGACCATGTTCGGCATGGTCCTGGCGATCGGCATCCTGGTGGACGACGCCATCGTGGTGGTGGAGAACGTCGAGCGGATCATGGCGGAGGAGGGGATTTCCCCGGCCGAGGCCACGGTCAAGGCGATGAAGCAGGTGTCCGGCGCCATCGTCGGCATCACCCTGGTGCTCTCGGCGGTGTTCCTGCCGCTGGCTTTCATGGCCGGTTCGGTGGGGGTGATCTACCAGCAGTTCTCGGTGTCGCTGGCGGTCTCGATCCTGTTCTCCGGCTTCCTCGCCCTGACCTTCACCCCGGCGCTGTGCGCCACGCTGCTCAAGCCCATTCCCGAAGGGCACCACGAGAAGCGCGGCTTCTTCGGCGCCTTCAACCGTGGCTTCGCCCGCGTCACCGAGCGCTATTCGCTGCTCAACTCGAAGCTGGTGGCGCGCGCCGGACGCTTCATGCTGGTGTACGCCGGCCTGGTGGCCATGCTTGGCTACTTCTACCTGCGCCTGCCGGAAGCCTTCGTGCCGGCGGAAGACCTCGGCTACATGGTGGTCGACGTGCAACTGCCGCCTGGCGCTTCGCGCGTGCGCACCGATGCCACCGGCGAGGAACTCGAGCGCTTCCTCAAGTCCCGCGAGGCGGTGGCTTCGGTGTTCCTGATCTCGGGCTTCAGCTTCTCCGGCCAGGGCGACAATGCCGCGCTGGCCTTCCCGACCTTCAAGGACTGGTCCGAGCGAGGCGCCGAGCAGTCGGCCGCCGCCGAGATCGCCGCGCTGAACGAGCATTTCGCGCTGCCCGACGACGGCACCATCATGGCCGTGTCGCCGCCACCGATCGACGGCCTGGGCAACTCCGGCGGTTTCGCCCTACGCCTGATGGACCGCGGTGGCGTCGGCCGCGAGGCCTTGTTGCAGGCCCGCGATACCTTGCTCGGCGAGGTCCAGACCAACCCGAAATTCCTCTACGCGATGATGGAAGGCCTGGCCGAAGCGCCGCAACTGCGCCTGTTGATCGACCGGGAGAAGGCCCGCGCCCTGGGGGTGAGCTTCGAGACCATCAGCGGCACGCTGTCCGCCGCCTTCGGCTCGGAGGTGATCAATGACTTCACCAATGCGGGGCGCCAACAGCGGGTGGTGATCCAGGCCGAACAGGGCAACCGGATGACCCCGGAAAGCGTGCTCGAGCTATACGTGCCTAACGCTGCTGGCAACCTGGTACCGCTCAGCGCCTTCGTCAGCGTGAAATGGGAAGAGGGACCGGTGCAATTGGTGCGCTACAACGGCTACCCGTCGATCCGCATCGTCGGTGACGCCGCGCCCGGCTTCAGCACCGGCGAAGCCATGGCGGAAATGGAGCGCCTGGCCGCGCAACTGCCGGCCGGCATCGGCTACGAGTGGACCGGCCTGTCCTATCAGGAGAAGGTCTCCGCCGGGCAGGCCACCAGCCTGTTCGCCCTCGCCATCCTGGTGGTCTTCCTGTTGCTGGTGGCGCTCTACGAGAGCTGGTCGATCCCGCTGTCGGTGATGCTGATCGTGCCGATCGGCGCCATCGGCGCGGTGCTCGCGGTAATGGTCGCGGGTATGTCCAACGACGTGTATTTCAAGGTCGGCCTGATCACCATCATCGGTCTTTCGGCGAAGAACGCGATCCTCATCGTCGAGTTCGCCAAGGAACTCTGGGAGCAGGGGCACAGCCTGCGCGACGCCGCCATCGAGGCCGCGCGCCTGCGCTTCCGACCGATCATCATGACTTCCATGGCGTTCATCCTCGGCGTGGTACCCCTGGCCCTGGCCAGCGGCGCCGGCGCGGCGAGCCAGCGCGCCATCGGCACCGGAGTGATCGGCGGGATGCTCAGCGCCACGTTCCTCGGCGTGCTGTTCGTACCCATCTGTTTCGTCTGGCTGCTGTCGCTGCTGCGCAGCAGGCCGGCGCCCATCGAACAGGCCGCTACGGCCGGGGAGTGAGCGAGATGCGCAAACCTGCATTCGGCGTATCGGCGTTGCTGATCGCCCTGACCCTCGGCGCCTGCTCCATGGCGCCGACCTACGAACGTCCCGCCGCGCCGGTGGCCGACAGCTGGAGCGGCGCCGCCGCCCAGCGCCAGGGCGCGGCGATCGACACGCTGGACTGGAAGAGTTTCATCGTCGATGCCGAACTACGCCGCCTGGTGGGCGTGGCCCTGGATAACAACCGCTCGCTGCGCCAGACCCTCCTGGATATCGAGGCGGCCCGCGCGCAGTACCGCATCCAGCGCGCCGACCGGGTTCCGGGCCTGAATGCCGCTGCCACCGGCAACCGCCAGCGGCAGCCGGCCGACCTGTCCGCCGGCAATCGCTCGGAAGTGGCCAGCAGCTACCAGGTCGGGCTGGCCCTGCCGGAGTACGAACTGGACCTCTTCGGTCGGGTCAAGAGCCTGACCGACGCAGCCCTGCAACAGTACCTGGCCAGCGAGGAGGCAGCGCGCGCGGCACGGATCGCCCTGGTCGCCGAGGTCAGCCAGGCCTACCTGAGCTACGACGGCGCCCTGCGGCGCCTGGCGCTGACCCGTCAGACCCTGGTCAGCCGCGAGTATTCCTTCGCCCTGATCGACCAGCGCCGCGCGGCCGGCGCCGCCACCGCGCTGGACTACCAGGAAGCCCTTGGCCTGGTGGAGCAGGCGCGCGCCGAGCAGGAGCGCAACCTGCGGCAGAAACAGCAGGCATTCAACGCGCTGGTGTTGCTGCTGGGCAGCGACGATGCCGCGCAGGCGATTCCGCGGAGTCCGGGGCAGCGGCCGAAGCTGTTGCAGGACATCGCTCCCGGCACGCCGTCCGAGCTGATCGAGCGACGCCCCGACATCCTTGCCGCCGAACATCGTTTGCGGGCGCGCAACGCGGATATCGGCGCGGCGCGCGCGGCGTTCTTCCCACGCATCAGCCTGACCGGCAGCTTCGGCACCTCCAGCGCGGAAATGTCCGGCCTGTTCGATGGCGGCTCGCGCTCCTGGAGCTTCCTGCCGACGCTGACGCTGCCGATCTTCGATGGCGGGCGCAACCGTGCCAACCTGAGCCTGGCCGAGGCGCGCAAAGATTCGGCGGTGGCCGCCTACGAGGGGACCATCCAGACCGCTTTCCGCGAGGTCGCCGACGCCCTGGCGGCCAGTGATACCCTGCGTCGCGAAGAGAAGGCCCTGCGCGCCCTGGCGAACAGCAGCAACGAAGCCCTGAAGCTGGCCAAGGCACGCTACGAGAGTGGCGTCGACAACCACCTGCGCTACCTCGATGCGCAGCGCAGCAGCTTCCTCAACGAGATCGCCTTCATCGACGGCAGCACCCAGCGGCAGATCGCCCTGGTCGACCTGTTCCGCGCGCTCGGCGGAGGCTGGGACGAGGGACGGAGCCTGGTGGTACATCGAGGCGGCAGGAGTTGAGCGGGTAAACGTGTGGGAAACGGTGCTAGCGGGTGGCAACTGCCGCCCGCTCAAGGGCTGGCAGGTTGTGCGGGGTTCGACGCGCCACGCAGGAACAGCTCCTCCAGCGTGGCGGACAACCCGGCGCTGGCCGCGCGACCGCGGCGCTCGGCATCGACCATGCCGTAGATCAGGACGATGAAGAGTTCGCTGAAGGTCGCCGCGCTGATATCGATACGGAACACACGCTTCTGTTGGCCGCGCAGGAAGAAGGCGTCCAGGGCTTCGACATAGGACTGCCAACTGGCGTCCCCATGCCCGGCCTGGCGTCCCGGGTTCTGCTCGAACATCAGCAGCGCCAGCAGGTCGCGCTGGGCGAGGTGTTCCCGGATCAGCTCGCGTAGCGCTTCCCGCGGCTCCAGGCGCTGCAGGGCGGCGCTGTGGGTGAGGCGTTCGAGGGTACTCCTGGCATGGCTTTCCAGGCGCTGCTTGAGACCTTCGCGGGTACCGCAATGACGGTTCAGGGTTGCCCTGCTCACTCCTGCCAGTTCCGCCAGTTCTCCCATGGTGGCGCGCGGATGATTGACCATCGCGGTGGCCAGGGCCTTGAGCAGACGCTGGTCCTGAGACGACGGGGTTGGCGCTGGGTCGAGACTGTCCCTGTGCGGGGAGTCGGGTAGCTGGGCGGATCTGGGAGCGAGTGTCATTTTTGAGGTTTTTTTTGTTCTTTTGAGACTGATTTGGATCAATTGTAGCAGGCTGGATCTCCCCACGCCTTGCTTCGCGTCAGGTCTTGAGAGGCAGCACCATGGCCGCGAGCAGTGTCAGGCCCACCCAGACCTCGCACGGGGCGATGGTCGCCGCCTCGCTCAGGCAGAACGCCTTTGACAGGACGAGGGTAGCGGAGACAGTAAGGGCGGCCAGTACGCTGCTCAGCGTCACCGTAGCGGCCTGGAATCGGACGGCGAACATTCGCCGGCAAAGCGCCTCGCCCCACGAAAACCGGGGTGGCTGGCCAGCTTTCTCTCGGTCTGTCATATACTTGGCCGAGTTTTTTTCCTTTTCTTCATGAGGTGCTCGTTTTGGCTCAGTACGTCTACACCATGCATCGGGTCGGCAAGATCGTTCCGCCCAAGCGTGAAATCCTCAAGGACATCTCCCTGTCGTTCTTCCCCGGCGCCAAGATCGGCGTGCTCGGCCTGAACGGCGCGGGCAAGTCCACCCTGCTGCGGATCATGGCCGGCGTCGACACCGAGATCGAAGGCGAGGCCCGGCCGATGCCGGGGATCAACGTCGGCTACCTGCCGCAGGAGCCCAAGCTGGACCCGCAGGCCACCGTGCGCGACATCGTCGAAGAGGCCGTCGGCCAGATCAAGCAGGCCCAGGCGCGGCTGGACGAGGTCTATGCCGCCTATGCCGAGCCGGATGCCGACTTCGACGCCCTGGCCGCCGAGCAGGCCAAGCTGGAGGCGATCCTCCAGGCATCCGACGGACACAACCTGGAACGCCAACTGGAAGTCGCCGCCGACGCCCTGCGCCTGCCGCCGTGGGATGCCAAGGTCGAGCACCTGTCCGGCGGCGAAAAGCGCCGCGTAGCGCTGTGCCGCCTGCTGCTGTCGGCTCCCGACATGCTGCTGCTGGACGAACCGACCAACCACCTGGACGCCGACTCGGTGGCCTGGCTGGAGCATTTCCTGCACGACTTCCCCGGCACCGTGGTGGCGATCACCCACGACCGCTACTTCCTCGACAACGTCGCCGGCTGGATCCTCGAACTCGACCGTGGCCATGGCATCCCGTTCGAAGGCAACTACTCCGGCTGGCTGGAATCCAAGGCCGCCCGCCTGGCCCAGGAAGCCAAGCAGGAAGCCTCCCACGCCAAGGCCATGAAGGCCGAGCTGGAGTGGGTACGCCAGGGCGCCAAGGGCCGCCAGGCCAAGTCCAAGGCGCGCCTGCAGCGCTTCGAGGAACTGCAGTCGCAGGAATTCCAGAAGCGCAGCGAGACCAACGAGATCTACATCCCGGCCGGTCCGCGCCTGGGCGACAAGGTCATCGAACTGCACAACGTGACCAAGGGCTACGGCGACCGCGTGCTGATCGACAACCTGTCCCTGAGCATTCCCAAGGGCGCTATCGTCGGTGTGATCGGCGGCAACGGCGCGGGCAAGTCGACCCTGTTCCGCATGCTCACCGGCAAGGAGCAGCCGGACTCCGGCACCATCGAGATCGGCGAGACCGTGCAGATCGCCAGCGTCGACCAGAGCCGTGACAGCCTGGAAGGCAACAAGACCGTGTGGGAGCAGGTTTCCGACGGTTTCGAGCAGATCAAGATCGGCAACTACGAAGTCCCGTCGCGCAGCTATGTCGGTCGCTTCAACTTCAAGGGCGCCGACCAGCAGAAGTTCGTCAAGGACCTCTCCGGCGGTGAGCGTGGCCGTCTGCACCTGGCCCTGACCCTGAAGCAGGGTGGCAACGTGTTGCTGCTCGACGAACCGTCCAACGACCTCGACGTGGAAACCCTGCGTGCGCTGGAAGAGGCGCTGCTGGACTTCCCCGGCTCCGCCATCGTGATCTCCCACGACCGCTGGTTCCTCGACCGGATCGCCACCCACATCCTCTCCTACGAGGACGATGGCAAGGTGACCTTCTTCGAAGGCAACTACACCGAGTTCGAGGCCGACCGCAAGAAGCGCCTGGGCGACGCCGCGGCCCAGCCGCACCGCGTGCGCTACAAGAAACTGGCGTAAGCGCGCCCTCGAGAAACCGCCCGCCGGCGTTGCCGGCCGGCGGTTTTTTCATGCCTGGAATTCAACGAGCCATGCGCAGGGGAACATGGGAACTGCGCAGGACACCTCCATCGGCGGTACCCGGGGGGCTCTCAAGCAGCATGCCTGAGCCTTCACCTAACTAAAGATGGGGGTGCATCGACGGCCGCGATGGTGTCAGCTCTGCTAGTGGTCTGCGCAGCCGATCCGTGCGCTCAATACCGCCTGCCCGGAGAGGCCGCGCCATATGGCGAAGCCCGGCGGAATCGAGTACCGGCATTGGCCGGGCGGACCAGCCGCTACCTTCGCTCGGCGCTGGCGCCTCGGGGTAGCGTTGCCGGTGGTGGCGGCTTGTGCGCTGTCTCCATCATCAGCAGTATGGCCGTTCGGCCTGTATCGCCGGCCTTGCGGCGGTACGACCGGGCGGGCCTTGAAGGGATGCGAGCGGTCGGGTGCGAATGCCAACAACAAACAAGCACGAATCATTGATCTCCCTGCAGGGGATCGGCAAGGGCTACCTCCTGGGGGGGCAGCCGCTGCAGATACTGAAAGACGTCTGCCTGGACATCTTTCCCGGAGAAAGCTGCGCGATCGTCGGCGCGTCGGGCTCGGGCAAGAGCACCCTGCTGAATATTCTCGGCCTGCTCGACCGCCCGGACAGCGGCGCCTACCGCTTCGCCGAGCACGACATCTTCAGCGTCGACGGGGACCGACTGGCGGCGATCCGCAACCGCCTGATCGGCTTCGTCTTCCAGAGCTTCAACCTGTTGCCGCGGCTGAACGCGCTGGACAACGTCGCGCTGCCCCTGAGCTATCGAGGGATGCCGCGCCGCGAGGCACTGGAGCGGGCCGAGGCGATGCTCGCCCGGGTCGGCCTGGCCGAGCGCGCCGGCCATCGTCCGGCGGACCTCTCCGGCGGCCAGCGGCAGCGCGTCGCCATCGCTCGCGCGCTGGTCGGCGAGCCGGCGCTGATCCTCGCCGACGAACCAACCGGCAACCTCGACGCGAGCACCGCGAAAGAAGTGCTGGAGCTGCTCCTCACCCTCAACCGCGAGCGCCAGGTGACCCTGGTGGTGGTCACCCATGATCCCAGCCTGGCCGCCCGTCTCGGGCGCCAACTGACAGTGCGGCATGGCGAGGTGCACGAGGACCTGGCGGAGGCCTGCCGGTGAGCGCCAGCCCGTCGCCCCGGCAATTGCTTCACGAGGCCCTCGCCAGTCTTCGCGGGCTGGGGCGCCGCTCGCTGCTGGCGTTGCTGGGTATCGTCATGGGCTGTTCATCGGTGATCGCGATGCTGAACATCGGCAGCAACGCGACCGACGAAGCGATGAGCATCTTCAAGGACATGGGCACCGACACCCTGGTGGTGCAGTTCCCGTTCGCCCCGCAGGCGCCGATGCCGATGCCGGCGTCGCTCGACACCGAACCGCTGCTCCGCGACGTGGCCGGTCTGGAGCACCTGGCGGCGCTGGGCCTGTACTCGGCCCCGGTGACCTTTCACGGACGCACCAGCAACGCCAGTATCGTCGGCGCCAGCGCCGGGCTCGCAGCCGCCGCCAGGCTACGGCTGCGCGAAGGACGTTTCCTCTCGCACTTCGACGATCACGACACCTACGTGGTGGTGGGCGCGACAATCGCCGAGGCCCTGGGGGCGCCCGGCGATCCGCTGCGCCTCGGCGAGCAACTGACGGTCAACGACTATCTGTTTCGCGTGATCGGCATTCTCCAGCCGCAGGCCAGCGCCGCTCTCTTGCCGTTCGCCGCCAACGACTCGCTGTTCGTGCCGGCGCCGGGCATGCCGCGCCTGCAGCCGGCCGCCGAGGTCAGCCATGTGGTGGCGCGGGTCTCGCCGGGAGCGGACGTCTATAGCGTCGGCGCGGCCCTGGGCGCGGCCCTGACGGCGCGGTTGCCCGGCCACGAGGCGCAGGTCCAGGTCTCGCAGCAGGTGCTCGATGGACTCAAGCGGCAGACCCGGACCTTCACTTACCTGCTGGCCGGACTGGGGATCATCTCCCTGCTCGGCGGCGGCGTCGGAGTGATGAACGTGATGCTGATGAGTGTCGCCGAACGCCGCCGGGAAATCGGCGTGCGCATGGCGCTGGGCGCGCGCCAGCGGGACATCCGCAACCTGTTCCTGATCGAGGCGGTGACCCTGACCGCCGCGGGCGCGCTGTCGGGCGCGGTGCTCGGCGTGGCGGCTGCGTATCTCTACGCCAGGTTCTCCGGCTGGACCTTCTCCCTGGCCTACGCGGCCCTGCCGCTGGGGATGGGCAGTACCCTGCTGGTGGGGCTGTTCTTCGGGCTCTATCCGGCGGTCTCGGCGGCTCGCCTGCAACCGGTCGAGGCGCTGCGCGATGAATAGGTGGGGCCTGGGCGTGCTGTGGCTGGTCGCCGCTCTTCCGGTGGCGGCCAGCGTCAACCCGGCGCTGAGTCCGGACGTACCGAGCATGGCCCGCGAGCAGGGCAGGTCGGTGCTGCTCAGCGAGCAGGTGATCGACCTCAGCCTGAGCGACGCGGTCTATCTTGGCCTGCGCAACAACCGTGGAATCCGTAGCGCCTACCTGCAACGGATCGCGCAGAAGTTCGACCTGCGGGTCGCCGCCGACGCCTTCAACCCGAAGCTGGTGGTGCGCGGCGACTATCGCGCCAACCGCGCCACCGAAGACCGCACGAGGACCAGCAATGTCTCGCCCACCGCGACCCTGCTTGGCGAATATGGCACTCGTTTCAGCCTGGCCTGGGTGAAGCAGTTCCGCACCGCCGACGAGGCCGGGCGCTACCGCAGCGATGGCCTCGACCTGACCGTCGTCCAGCCGTTGCTGCGCGATGCGGGCTGGGACGTCACCACCGCGCCGCTGCGCCTGGCACGTCTCTCCGAAGACGCCAATCGCCTGCAACTCAAGGCCAGCGTGTCGCAGACCATCAGCCAGGTCATCGGTGCCTACCGGGAGCTGCTGCGCGCCCAGGAGCAGGCGCGCATCGCTCGCGAAGCCCTGGCGCGGACCCAGGAGCTGCTCGAGGTCAACCGGGCGATGATCCGCGCCGGGCGAATGGCCGAATTCGAGATCGTGCAGACCGAGGCCGACGTCGCCAGCCAGGAGCTCAACGTCGAGGAGTCCGCCAACCAGGTCGACAGCGCACGCCTGGCCCTGCTGCAACTGCTGGCGCTGGACCTGTCGACGCAGATCCGCGCCAGCGATGCGCTGGCCGCCACGCCGATCGAGGTCGACCGCCAGCAGGCGATCAGGACCGCCCTGCAGCAGCAACCGGAATACCTGCAACGCCTGATCGGCAGTCGCCAGGCCGACCTCAACCTGGTGCTGGCGAAGAACCAGCGCCTGTGGGATGTCTCGCTGGTGGGCGGCGCCAGCCAGATCCGCGACCGCTACAGCGAGGGCGGTGGCGACAATTCACGCAGCTGGGACAGCTACGCCGGGGTACAGGTGGAAATTCCCATCGGCGACCTCAGCCGCCGGCAGGCCGAGGTGCGCGCCCAGGTCGACGTGGAGAACCAGAAGATCCTGATCGAGGATGCCCGGCAGACCCTGGAGCAGAACGTCATCGATGCGGTGCGCGACCTCGGCACGCGCTGGCGCCAGTACCAGATCGCCCAGCGCGCCACCGCCTTGTCGCGGCGCAAGCTGGAGATCGAGCGGGAAAAGCTGCGCGTCGGGCGTTCGAGCAACTTCCAGGTGCTGAGCTTCGAGACCGACCTGCGCAACGTCGAGAACACCCAATTGAATGCCCTGATCTCGTTTCTCAATGCGCAGACGCAGCTCGACCTGATCGTCGGCATGACCCTGGATAGCTGGGAGATTTCGCTCAATGACCACTGACCGGTTTTCCTTCCTGCGCCGGCCCGCATTGCCGCTCGCCGCCGGCCTGGCGGTTGTCGCGGCGCTGGCCTGGCTGGTCCTCGCCGGCGGCACCGCGAAACGCACGGAAGGGGAGCGCTGGGTCGCCGTACGGGCGGCCCCGCTGGTGCATCAGATCGGCCTGGTCGGACGCCTGGAACCGGGGCGCGTGGTGACCCTGGCGGCGCCCTTCGCCGGCAATGTCGAGGCGCTGCTGGTGGAGCCGGGACAGCGGGTCGCGGAAGGACAGGAGCTGCTGCGCATGGACACCCGCGAGATCGCCGTGCAGGTGCGCGAGGCACAGTCGGCGTTGCTCAAGGCCCGTCGCACCCTGCAGGACCTGCGCGACTGGGAGCGTGGCGAGGACATGGCGCGGGTCCGTCGTGCCCTGCGCAGCGCGCAGCTGGCGCAGAGCAGCACCGAGCGCAAGTTGCGCGAGACCCGCGAGCTGTTCCAGCGCGGGATCGTCCCGCGCAACGAACTCGACGATCTCGAACAACAGGCCAGCCAGCAGCGCATGGACCTGGAGGCGGCCCGGCGGGAAGTGGAGTCGACCCGCGCCAAGGGGCAGGGCGAGAATCGCCAGATCGCCGAAATGGACCTGGCCAACGCCAGCGTGAAATACGAGACGCTGCAGGCCCAGCTGGATGGCCGTACGGTGCGCGCGCCCTTTGCCGGTATCGTCGTCGCGGCGCCCGGCCTGGCTGGCGAGCAGGGCAGCCGCGAACCGGTGCAGGCCGGTAGCAAGCTGGGGCAGGGCCAGGCGTTGTTCGGCCTGGCCAGCGTCGAGCGGCTGAAGGTATCTGCGAAGGTTTCCGAACTGGATATCAACCAGTTACGCGAAGGGCAGGCGGTGGAAATCAGTGGCGACGGCTTCGAGGGCACCACGCTGGCGGGCGTCATCGCCGCCCTCGGTGGTCAGGCTCTGCCCGGCATGGCCCAGGGAGGTAGCCCGCAGTTCGAGGTGACGGTATCGGTAGCGCCGCTCGATCCCCGCCAGTTGCAGAAGATTCGTCTGGGAATGAGCGCAAAGCTGACGGTCACCACCTATCGCAACGAACAGGCCATCGTCGTGCCGCCGGAGGCGATACGCCACGAGGGTGACCGGCTGTTCGTGGACTTTCGCCAGGCTCCCGGCGCCAGCGTGATGGCGCAACAGGTCAAGATCGGACGCTCCACGCCGGAGGGCGTGGAGGTGTTCGAGTTGCAGCCGGGTCTCGTTCGCGTGCCGTCATCGTCCGACCGATAGTTGGCAACCTAACTTTGGGTTGGCTGGGTCGCTTCGCGAGCTGCCAATTCTGGTAGGTACGCCCCGTCATGGTGCGTTTCTTCCCGACGCGGATGTTGACAGAGGTATCAGGATTCCTTCGCGACGACGCTTCGTCCGCCCTCCACGGCATTCACCGACCTTCCTTCGGAGGGTCAACCCCCTTCTTTCGCTAGGCTTTTCCAGAGCCGTGCTGACCGTACTCTGGCCCCCGTCGTTGACTGGTCCACTGCCCCTTCGTGGTGATTGCCAGCCCTGTCAGGCCTGCGTTCGCGGAGGTCGGCCAGGTGGGCATTCCGAGGCGCGGCGGGTTGGCAAACCCTATCGGATCTTTCCGATATCCGGTCTGTCCCGGCTCGTCGTGGGGACCGTCAGCGTCGGCACCGGATAGGACTCATGAGGTAAAGCCTCTCCCGAATCCCGGTACGCACGGCCAAGGCGGGTGGTGTGGTTCGCCTGGCAGGTGGATCGGACGGGAAGGCACAAGGTGGTCGTGGGGGCGGGTCGGCGACGATCCTGCCGCATGATCAAGGCTCGGCAACCGCGAGCGTTGCCAACTCACTGGAAGGATACAAAACAATGAAATCCATCAAGTCCCTGCCGTCCTTTGCTGCTCTTGCTCTCTGCCTGAGCGTTTCGTCCATGGCCAGCGCGGCCACCATCACCCCGGTCAACTCGGCCTTCACCGCACCTGGCACCATCAGCGTGAGCTCGCCGGCGTCGCTCAATCTGCCAGTGACCTGCAACATCACCTTCAAGGGCAAGACCGCCGCCGATGGCTCCTATGCCTCGATCGACAGCGTCACCGTCAGCGGCAGCAACACCCTGTGCAGCGTGCCGCAGATGACCGGCCTGCCGTGGAAGCTGACCGTTTCCAGCACCACTGCCGGCAAGGTCGATGGCGTCGGCTTCAAGATTCTCTCCTCTACCTGTGGCCCGAGCACCGTCAACGGTTCCTGGAGCAACGCCACCAACACCCTCAGCGCCAGCAATCAGTCGCTGGCAGGCAACTGCAAGATCAACAGCCTGAGCGTGAAGCCGACCCCGGCCTTCGTAGTCAACCCGTAATCCGGGCTGCCGCTGGCGCCCTCGGCGCCAGCGGTTTCGCGCTCCCGCTGCCAGGCGTCCTTCGCGGGCCGGCAGGTCCGAGGGAGTTTCCGCCGGAAGCGGCGCAGAACCTCGTTCGCACATGGAAAACGGTCTGGGGGAGGGTGTCCGCCAGGACGCTCAAGCAGGCCGACCATCGTGCCCCGTGCATTAGCAGTCCACCAGGGGTGAAACCTTGAACAACAAAAACGATATTTCCTGCCTGTTTGCCAGAAAACCATTGCCATTGCTCTGCGCCCTGATCGTCGGCGGACTCTTCGGCACGTCCCAGGCGCAAGCCGGCGGCTTCATGGTGCCGACCACCAACACGGCGGGCTGGGGCCGTGCGATGGCAGGCGGCTCGCTGTTTCCCAACGATCCGAGCGCCGCGTTCAACAACCCGGCGGCCATGGCTTTCATCGACAAGCGGATCGCCCAGTTGACGGTCAACTACGCCGATATCGACATCAAGTACAACGGCGATGCCTACGACTACCAGGGTAATCCCATGACCGGCGGCTACCAGGACGGGCCGGGCACCCCCGAGCTGGGTACCAACGATGGCGGCCAGGCCGGATTCGGCGCGTGGCTGCCGACCGGCTTCCTGGTCGTACCGATCAACGACCGCTTCGCCTTCGGTCTGAGCCAGGTCGTTCCGATGGGAATGCGCAGCACCTGGGACCCGAACTGGAAAGGCCGCGATTTCGCGGTGGACACCAAGATCGAGACGATCGGCCTGACCGGCTCCCTGTCGTTCAAGGTCAACGACAACTTCTCCCTGGGCGCCGGGGTGATCATCCAGCGCACCTCCGGCTTCGTCAGCCAGAACCTCGATCTCTATGCCTCGGCCGCCAACTCCCCGGGCATGGGCGGGATTCCGTTCCCGGCCTCGAACTCGTCCGCGCTGATGCGGGTCAAGGTGGACAACACCTCGCCCGGCTTCTTCGCCGGCGCGGTGTGGAAGCCGACCGACCGCGACACCCTGGGCTTTGCCTACCACGCGAAGATCCGCAACAAGCTGAAGGGTCACTACAACCTCTACGACCACGACGGTGGGCTGACCGAGGGCGCCATCGAGGGCGGCACCCCGGGCCTGGCCTATCCGGGCCTGGACCTGCGCATGGGCGCTTCCGCCTCGGCGCGCCTGGATATCCCCGCCTACGCCTCGCTGGATTGGGTACACCAGTTCAACGACCGTCTGAGCCTGGGCGCCAGCGCCACCTGGACCGAGTGGTCGTCGTTCCAGGACCTGACCCTCAAGTCCCACGGCAACACGATCGTCTCCATCCCCTACACCTACCGGAACACCTGGACCCTGGCGGTGGGCGGCGACTACAAGGTGACCGAACAGTGGACCATGCGCGCCGGGGTCGCCTACGACCAGACGCCGACCCACAATGCCACCCGCGACCCGCGGATTCCCGACGGCGATCGCTACTTCGCCTCCCTGGGCGCCGGCTATCGCTTCCAGTCGATGCCGGAGTTGTCGATCGACGCGGCCTACTCGCGGCAGTTCGTCAAGGAGGTGCCGTTGAAGACGGTCAACCAGGATCGCCTGGGCGGCGGACGCCTGGATGGCAGGGCAACCAGCAAGGGACAGGTGTTCAGCCTGTCCGCGACCTACGACTTCTAGACCCGGCCGTAGGCAGAGAAAGGGCCTCCCCCGTCAGGGGGAGGCCCTTTCACATCTGGCGCCGGGATGCACGCGAACGGTGCTTTCGTCGCCCTTCAACAGTGCGTGGCCTGCCCGGAAGCCAGCCTGGTTCCAGGCGCGCGCTCTGGCCCTAGCCGTTCTGGCGGACCCGGAAAGTTTCAGTTTTGCACCATAAAGATTCATCAATGCGTCATTTCGCACTTTCTAGGTGCCGCCTGGCTTGTTAGAGTCACGCGCAAAAAATTGTTCACAAAACTAGAAACCGGTGAGAAAAATGACGCAATCCGTCGACGCTTTCCTCGAGCGCCTGAAGCGGCGCGATCCCGATCAGCCCGAATTCCACCAGGCGGTGGAAGAGGTGCTGCGTTCCCTCTGGCCGTTCCTCGAGGCCAACCCGCACTACCTGGAAGCCGGCATCATCGAACGCATCGTCGAACCCGAGCGGGCGATCCTGTTCCGCGTACCCTGGGTCGACGACCAGGGCCGGGTACGGGTCAACCGTGGCTACCGGGTGCAGATGAGCAGCGCCATCGGCCCCTACAAGGGCGGCCTGCGCTTCCATCCCTCGGTCAACCTCGGGGTGCTGAAGTTCCTCGCCTTCGAGCAGGTCTTCAAGAACTCCCTGACCACTCTGCCCATGGGCGGCGGCAAGGGCGGCTCCGACTTCGATCCGAAGGGCAAGAGCGACGCCGAGGTGATGCGTTTCTGCCAGTCGTTCATGAGCGAGCTGTACCGCCACGTCGGCGCCGACCTGGACGTGCCGGCCGGCGACATCGGCGTCGGCGCGCGTGAGATCGGCTACCTGTTCGGCCAGTACAAGCGCCTGTCCAACCAGTTCACCTCGGTGCTGACCGGCAAGGGCCTGAGCTACGGCGGCAGCCTGATCCGCCCGGAGGCGACCGGCTTCGGCTGCGTCTACTTCGCCCAGGAAATGCTCAAGGATCGTGGCCGCGGCTTCGACGGCCAGCGGGTGGCGATCTCCGGCTCGGGCAACGTCGCCCAGTACGCGGCGCGCAAGGTCATGGAAATGGGCGGCAAGGTGATCTCGCTGTCCGACTCCGAAGGCACCCTGTATGCCGAGGCGGGGCTCTCCGACGAGCAGTGGGAATACCTGATGGAGCTGAAGAACGTGCGCCGCGGGCGCATCCGCGAGATGGCGGAGCAGTTTTCCCTGCAGTTCCTCGAAGGGCGCCGGCCCTGGGGCCTGGCCTGCGATATCGCGCTGCCCTGCGCGACCCAGAACGAACTGGATGCCGAGGATGCGCGGCGCCTGCTGGCCAACGGCTGCGTCTGTGTCGCCGAAGGCGCCAACATGCCCTCGACCCTGGAAGCCGTCGACCTGTTCCTCGAGGCCGGCATCCTCTACGCGCCGGGCAAGGCGTCGAACGCCGGCGGGGTGGCGGTGAGCGGTCTGGAGATGTCGCAGAACGCCATGCGCCTGCGTTGGAGCGAGGGCGAGGTGGATACCAAGCTGCACGGCATCATGCAGTCGATCCACCATGCCTGCCTGCTGTACGGCGAGGAGCAGGGGCGGGTCAACTACGTGAAGGGGGCGAACATCGCCGGCTTCGTCAAGGTCGCCGATGCGATGCTGGCGCAGGGCGTGGTCTGAGGTCGTCCCATAGAGGAAAAAAACGGGGCTCCAAGGGAGCCCCGTTTTTCCTTGTGGCGGTTATTCCGCGGGACGCGGCGTGGTCTCCGTGCTGGCCGGCAGCAGCGGATATTCGACGCGCGGCTGCTTGCCGCTCAGGCTGTGCAGGAAGGCGACGATGTTCTCCACGTCGTCCGGCGCCAACTGCTTGCCGAGCTGGGCGTTGCCCATGATCGCCACCGCGTCCTTGAGTTCCCAGACCTGGCCGCTGTGGAAGTACGGCGCGGTGAGGGCGACATTGCGCAGGGGCGCGGCGCGGAATACGTACTCGTCGCTCTGGGTCTTGGTCACGGCGAAGCGGCCCTTGTCGCCGCTGGGCAGGACGCTAGCGTCGGGCTTCTTCACCAGGCCGAACGGGAAGTAGGCCTGGCCGCCCAGATTGATGCCGTTGTGGCAGGCGCTGCAGCCACTGTCCATGAACGCCTTGAGGCCTTTCTTCTGCTGCGCGTCGAGGGCCTTGTCGTCGCCCTTGAGATACAGGTCGAAGGGCGAGTCCGGAGTCACCAGGGTCGCCTCGTAGGCCTCGATGGCCAGCGCCATGTTGTCGAAGCTGACCGGCTTGCCGGCCTTGGGGAAGGCCTTGCGGAAGGCGTCCACGTATTCCGGGATGCTGCCCAGGGTCTGTTCGACCAACTGCGGGGTACTGTGCATCTCGACGCTGTTCTGGATCGGACCCTTGGCCTGCTCCCCCAGGTCCTTGGCGCGGCCATCCCAGAACTGCGCGGCATTGAACACGGCGTTGAAGACCGTCGGCGAATTGCGTGGCCCCTTCTGCCAGCCGTGACCGACCGACGTCGGTACGTTGTCGGCGCCGCCGGTGCCGACGTTGTGGCAGGTGTTGCAGCTGAGCACATGGCTGCGCGACAGGCGCGGGTCGAAGAACAGTTTCTTGCCGAGTTCGCGCTGTTGCTCGCTGATGGGCTGGCCGCGCAGCTCGGTGACCTGCTCGGGGATGGGTTTGAACAGCGCGCTGGCCTGGTCGTGCAGGGCATCGGCCTGGGCGAGGGGCGTGGCGAACGACAGCAACAGGCTGCCAAGCGGGAGCAGTTGCGAGGACTGCATCTTTTTTTCTCCTTATCAGGCGTTACAACCGGTCCTGTGAGGAGAGGCCAGCGGCGCGCTGCCCGGCTTGACGTGGATCAAGCGCACCGGGATCGGTGCTGCGGATGGTTGTCGCAGCGTGCTTCAGCGCTCGCGCAAGGCCCGGGCCAGCGCGCGGTCGCGGTCGCGCTGCCAATCGTCGTCGCGGTCGTCCCACTGGCGTTCCTCGAAACGCCGCCGCTCCTCGCTCCGCGCCATCGACCGGCATTGCTCGAAGCCGTCGCCCCAGCCGCTGGCGTAGATCGCCTCGCGCAGGTAGCGGGGGACGTCCTTGCGGAATTCGCCGCTGATCGAGCCGGCCGCCTGGCGGCCGCTGCCGCAGCCGTCGTCGAAACCGTCGGCATAGGCGGGTGGGTAGCCCTGGGCGAGCAGGTGCTGGTGGGTGTTTTCGCAGCCGCCGAGCAGGGTGGCGGTGAGCAGGAGCAGGGCGAGGACAAGCACGCCGAGACGCGAAGAAGACATGGCTGGGACTCCTCGACCGCCGGGACGGGGCTCCCGGAGGTTCGCGCCGGGCCCGCTGGCAGGTCCGGCGCGAGTCTAGGTCGGCATTGGTGAGGAATTCGTCAAGCCGATGTGATGACGATGCGATGACCGCCGCCGTCCAGTGCCTGGTCGCCGATCCTCACCGGCAGGAAGCGTTCGATAACCCGGCGGTTGCTTTGCAGATGGGCGCTCAGCCGTGGCGTGGTGAAGCTGCCGGCGCCGGCCAGGGCCATGGGCAGCAGCAATTGGTCGGCGAGGTGCTCGTCCGCCGCGCAGCCGCTTTCCATCCAGCCGATGGCTTGCGTCGCGACCTGTTCCGCCACCCGTTCGGCGCTGACGCCGGCCTGGCCGAAGGCGCAGAAGGTCGCGCAGATGTGCTCGCAGTCGATCCGCAGCAGCAGGGCGTTGCCCGGCCCCTGGTCCTCCGCGAGGAACTCCAGCTGGCGTTCTTCGTCGCTCCAACCGAGGCGCTGGCGGACCCTCTCCAGCTCGCGCTCGCCGACGTGCCCGGGAATCCCTGCGAGCAGCGCCCGCGCCTGGCGCCGCAGCGCCGCGCCGGGATGCTCCAGTTGCAGCGGCCGCCAGCGCGCCGGGCGTACCCGCGCCAGCAGCTCGCCACCGCCGGCGGGTACGAAGCCGTGGCGCAGCAGTTCCAGGTCGACTTCCGCGCCCATCCGCTGCAACAGCGGCAGCCAGCTGTCGCGGAGAAAGTCCGCCGGCGGCGCCAGTGGATTGTGGGTGCCGCCGCTGATCCTCACCCGGCTTTCGCCGTTGGCCGCGAGCAGCGCCGGCAGCAAGGTTTGCAGTACCAGCGAGCAACTGCCGGCGGAGCCGATGGCGAAGGCGTAGTCGCCGGCGCGGATCGCACCGGGCCGGAACGCCAGCTCGCGTGAGCCGAGCTCGGCACCCTCGACCTCGGCCGCGCAGATTTCCGCCGCCGCGCGCACCGCGGTGAGGTGCTGGCGCAGCAGCCCCGGACGGCTGCGCCGGCCACGGATGTTGCGGATGCGCAGCGGCTGGCCGCTGGTCATCGACAGGCTCAGGGCGCTACGCAGGATCTGCCCGCCGCCTTCGCTGCCGTCGAGTTCGATGAGGTCCTTTCTCATGAGGTTTCCCTTGTGTATTGCCATATCTTGTCGTGGAGGTAGCGATCCAGCAGTCGGCTGTCCTGGCGCGCGCCGGTTGGTTGGGCGGCCCCTCGTTCGGCCTGGAGCAACTCCGCTTCGATGAAGCGTTGCAGCGCCAGGCGCGGAGGGCCGTAGGCCGATTCGTCGCGCTGACGCTTGAGGCTCAGCAGGGCATCCAGCTCTTCGCGCAGCGACGGGTCGTCCAGTGTGGCTTCCACTAGCCTCTCGAGCGCCACCGGCGGCAAGCCCAGGCCTGCATCCAGCCAACGCACCGCAAACAACGGGCGCAGGACGTAGAGGTATTTCTTCAGCCGGACGCTGTCGCCCTTCAGGTAGCCGCGGTAGTTCTTGCGTGCCATCGACAGGTAGTGATGGCGGCTGCCAGGTACGGAGTGAAAGGCGTTGCCCAGCCAGAGCAGTTCCTCGCGCACGCCAGGCTCTTCCCGATACACCAGCGGCGAGCCGAGCCACTCCAGCAGGGCCGGGTTGGATTTGCGCATCAGGCGCAACGCCTTGCGCAGCTCCCAGCCGCTGATGTCCAGCTCGTCGCTCAGCGGGCGTTCTATCACGTCGCGAGGTTCCTCGACGCGCTGATACCACTCGGGCTGATGCACATAGACGAAGCGTACGTCATAGTCGCTGTCCGGCGAAGCGAAGCCCCAGGCCCGGCTGCCCGACTCGCAGGCGTAGAGCACGACTACGTCGTGCTCGCGTTCGATCCGTTCCAGCTCATCCAGTACCCGCTCGCGCATGGCGGCGGGGAGCGGATGGCGTTCTTCCCTGTTCATTTCGATTCTTCCCCAGCGGGCGCCACAGGGCGCCCGTCATCCTTTCACGCACACCACCTGACGCAGGGTGTGCAGCACTTCCACCAGCTCGCGCTGGGCTTCCATGACCCGGTCGATGTCCTTGTAGGCCATCGGGATCTCGTCGATCACGTCGGCGTCCTTGCGGCATTCGACGTGGGCGGTGGCGCGGGCCTGGTCGGCGACGCTGAAGACCTTCTTCGCCTTGGTCCGGCTCATGGTCCGCCCGGCGCCGTGGCTGCACGAGCAGAACGCTTCCTGGTTGCCGAGGCCGCGGACAATGAAGCTCTTCGCCCCCATCGAGCCGGGAATGATGCCGAGCTGGCCCTTCTGCGCGGACACCGCGCCTTTGCGGGTGACCAGTACCTCCTGGCCGAAGTGGCGCTCCTTCTGCACGTAGTTATGGTGGCAATCGACCGCCTCCAGGTTGGCTTCGAACGGCTTGCGGATCACCTGGCGCGCCGCCTCGATCACCGCGTGCATCATCAGCGCGCGGTTCTGCCGGGCGAAATCCTGGGCCCAGCCGACCGCTTCCACATAGTCGTCGAAGTGCCGGCTGCCTTCCTCGAAGTAGGCCAGGTCCTTGTCCGGCAGGTTGGCGATGTGCTGGCGCATGTCCGCCTTGGCCAGTTCGATGAACAGGTTGCCGATGGCGTTGCCGACCCCGCGCGAACCGCTGTGCAGCATGAACCAGACGCGGTCGGCCTCGTCCAGGCAGACCTCGATGAAGTGGTTGCCGGTGCCGAGGGTTCCCAGGTGCTGGCGGTTGTTGGTCTTCTCCAGCCTCGGGTGCTTGTCGGTGATCGCCTTGAAGCGATCGGCGAGCGCCTTCCAGGCCTGGTCGGCGGCCTCCGGTACCTCGTGCCAGGCGCCGCGGTCGCGGCGGCCGAAGGTCTTGCCGTGGGGTACCGCCTGCTCGATGGCGCTGCGCAGGCCGTGCAGGTTGTCCGGCAGGTCGGCGGCGACCAGCGAGGTGCGCGCGGCGATCATTCCGCAGCCGATATCCACGCCCACCGCGGCCGGGATGATCGCGCCGAGGGTAGGGATCACGCTACCGATGGTCGAGCCCTTGCCCAGGTGTACGTCAGGCATCACCGCCAGGTGCTTGAAGATGAAGGGCATCTTCGCCGTGTTCAGCAACTGCTGGCGCGCTTCCTCCTCCACCGGGACGCCCTGGGTCCAGAGCTTGATCGGCTTGCCGCCGGCCACTTCGAGGATATTCATGTCTTTCATCGTGCTTTCCTTGTGCTCCGCGCCGTCTTGTCGACGGCGCGGCTATCGTTCGTGATCAGGCCTGCTTCAGCGTGACCAGTCCGTTCAATACCTGGTCCAGGCCACCGAATACCGAAATCCGGTCGATGCGCTCGGCCACCCGCTCCAGGGTTTCCAGTTCCTTCAGACGCAGCGCGGTCGGGTTTTCCTCCATGACCTTCGCGGTATTCAGCAGCGAGCGGGTCGCCGAGGTTTCCTCGCGGCGGCGGATCACATTGGCCTGGGCCGCCTTCTCCGCCTCCACCACCTGCGCCAGCAGGGTCTTCATTTCGCCCGGGAGGATGATGTCGCGCACGCCCAGGCCGCTCACTTCCAGGCCGCTGTCTTCCAGCTTGGCGGCCAGGTGGGCGCTGACCGCTTCGTCGATCGACTGCTTGTTCTCCAGCAGTTCGTCGAGGGTGCGGGTGCCCACTGCCGCTCGCAGGCCGAACTGCAGCTCGCGGTACAGGTACTCCAGCGGCTTGCTCAGCCGCGAGAAGGCGGTGAGTACGTCGTTGTAGCGCCAGTTGGCGGCGAGGTTCAGGCGCAGGCTGACCTTGTCGCGGGTGAGGATCTCCTGGCCGCTGACCTCCAGCGCCTGGATACGGGTGTCGACCAGTTCCACGCTGACTTGCCGGTTGTAGCGCCAGAAACCGTATTGTCCGGCTTGCAGCAGGCCGGCAAGGGCGCCGTCGACCTTGAGCACGCCGACCTGGAACGCCGGCACCTGGACCAGCAACACTGCGTCCAGGCCCGCCAGGGCCCGGCCGCGCAGGTTCGGCTGGTGCAACTGGGCGACCAGCGCGGCGGACAATCGATAGTCCTGGGTCAGGTCGATGCGCTCCAGGCGCTGCTCGGTCTGGCCTTTCCAGTACAGTCGGCGGCTGCCCGGTGCGAGCAGCTCCACCAGCACGCCGTCCTCGTAGCGCAGGCCGGCCTCGTTGTCGCCCAGGTCCATCCGGGTGAAATAGCGCTCCACCAGTTGCGGTTCGCTCTGCCGCAGGTAGCCGGCCAGGCGGTGTTCGAACTGCGGGGTGTTCAGGCTGAAGCTTTCCAGGCTCAGGCGGTCGTACGGATCGAAGCGGCGGTAGGTGCCCGGTTCGAGCACGGCGAGGAAGTCGCCTTCGGAGTACAGCAGGCCGCGTTCGTTCTTCTTCACGATAAAGCGCTTCAGCATTTTCATCTCTTCATTCCTTTCATTCTTCCGTGGTGCCGGTGTTGCCGGCCCGTCGAGCGTCGCGGGTGGAGCGCGGAGGAGGTTGGCCTGGCGGACGTCCTGTCCATGCGATCGATTCCCTCGATCCCCGGCCTGCCTTGCCCCGTGCCCGAACCGCGGGCCGGACGGGCCGGCGGCGGCTTCGGCTCCCTTGCGTTGTCCGGCCTTCCTGGCCGCTTGCGCAGTTCGCCTCGGCCACACCGGCGGGTGTTGCCATTGAGTGATTGCCGTTAAGGCAACGTTCGAGCGGGAGTCGAACCCGCGACAGACCATTTCGTGGATGGTTGCTCTACCAGGCTGAGCTATCGAACCGCGAAGCGGCATTGCCGTCATTCGCGAATGACCGTCGTTGTTGCGGGCGGCATGCACGACGCCGACACCAGGGGTGGGCTCGGGCACCGGCGGGACTGGAGTCCCGACCCGTCGGCCTGCATGGACGATGCGGTCGAAATGGATATAGCGAGCGGCGTGCCAGGTTTTTATCGATGAGACTGTTTCTTGATTAACTATTTGATTTTAAAGGTGAATAAATTTTTTATTGCGATTCGTCGGCGAATTCGATGGAGAGATGCCCGACTATTTCTATATATTTTCATATCGATCTTTATCTTGAAGGATAAGCAGTGATGAAACGCACGGTCGCCATCGGCTTCATCGGCGCCACCCTCGACCGTCTCGGCAAGGGCGCGGCGCGCTGGCAAAAGTGGCGGCCGAGCATCGGCCTGTGCCAGCAGCCGGACCTGCTGATCGACCGCCTCGAACTGATCCACGGCAACGACGCCCGCGACCTCGGCCTGGCCGAGCGGATTCGCGCCGACATCGCCGCGGTGTCGCCGCATACCGAGGTCCGCCTGCAGCAGATGGAACTGCGCAACCCCTGGGACTTCGAGGAGGTCTATGGCGCCCTGCACGATTTCGTCAGCGCCTACCCCTTCGACACCGAGCGCGAGGACTACCTGGTGCATATCACCACCGGGACCCATGTCGCGCAGATCTGCTGGTTCCTCCTTACCGAGGCGCGCTACCTGCCGGCCCGGCTGGTGCAGACCTCGCCGTCGCGGCGCAAGGACGAGGCGCGCCATCCCGAGGGCTCGGCGACGCTGATCGACCTCGACCTGTCCCGCTACGACCGCATCGCCTCGCGGTTCCGCCGCGAACAGGAGGAAAGCCTGGCTTTTCTCAAGTCGGGAATCGCCACGCGCAATGCCGCTTTCAACCGCTCCATCGAGCAGATCGAGCGGGTCGCCGTGCGTTCGCGGGCACCCATGCTGCTGGTGGGGCCGACCGGTGCCGGCAAATCGTTCCTCGCCCGGCGCATCTATGAACTCAAGCGCAGCCGGCACCAGCTCGACGGGCGTTTCGTCGAGGTCAACTGCGCCACCTTGCGCGGCGACGGCGCGATGTCGGCACTGTTCGGCCACGTCAAGGGCGCCTTCACCGGCGCGCAGAATGCGCGCGAAGGCCTGCTGCGCGCAGCCGACGGTGGCATGCTGTTCCTCGACGAGATCGGCGAGCTGGGTGCCGACGAACAGGCGATGCTGCTCAAGGCGATCGAAGAGAAGCGCTTCTTCCCGCTGGGTTCGGACCGTGAGGTGGAGAGCGACTTCCAGCTTATCGCCGGGACCCACCGCGACTTGCGCGGACGAGTGGCCGAAGGCCTGTTCCGCGAGGACCTGTTCGCCCGCATCAACCTGTGGACCTTCGAGCTGCCGGGCCTGGCTGGACGCCGCGAGGACATCGAGCCGAACATCGACTTCGAACTGGAGCGGCACGCCCGCGAGCAAGGGCGGCAGGTGCGTTTCAACCTGGAGGCCAAGCGTCGCTACCTGGCCTTCGCCGGTTCCAGCGAAGCGCGCTGGGCCGGCAACTTCCGCGAGCTGTCGGCTTCCATCACACGGATGGCGACCCTGGCCGACAGCGGGCGGATCGACGAGGCGCTGGTCGAGGAGGAGATCCTTCGCCTGCGCCAGGCCTGGGGGCTCGATGCGGGCCGGGAGCCACTGGCTGATCTGCTGGGGCAGCGGGTGGAGGCCCTGGATCTGTTCGACCGCCTGCAACTGCAGTCGGTGCTGGAGGTGTGCCGCGGGGCTAAGACCCTTTCCGAGGCGGGACGCCGGCTGTTCGCCGTTTCGCGCCAGGACAAGCGCAACCCCAACGACGCCGACCGGCTGCGCAAGTACCTGGCGCGTTTCGGCCTGGACTGGGCGCAGATACGCGCCTGAGCACCACTTCGGGATATCCTTGGCGTCTTTTCACGGGCTCCAGGGACGAATGCCGATGAGCGAGATAATGGACGTCGAGCGGCTGCGCCAGCGCTGCGCGGCCGGCGAAAGCTTCAAGTACCTGTATTTCTGGGGACATCGTCCGGCGACGGATGACAAGGTCGGCAAGAGCTGTTTCAGCCAGTGGTACGAGGCTTCGTTCAAGCTCGACGGGGTGCGCTACGCCAGCGCCGAGCATTACATGATGGCGGCCAAGGCACGCTTGTTCGACGACTCCAGGCTGCTCGAGCGCATCCTGGCGGCGCGCAGCCCAGGCGAGGCGAAGGCCCTCGGCCGCGAAGTCGCCGGCTTCGACGAGGCACGCTGGAACGCCGAGCGGGTGGGAATCGTGATCGAAGGCAACCTCGGCAAGTTCGGCCAGAACGCTTCGCTGAAGAAATACCTTCTGGGCACCGCCGACCGGGTGCTGGTCGAGGCCAGCCCGGTGGACGCGATCTGGGGCATCGGCCTGGCCGCGAGCGATCCCCTGGCAGCCGAGCCGGCGACCTGGCAAGGCCTCAACCTGCTCGGCTTCGCCCTGATGGAGGTGCGCCGGAGGCTGGCTCAGTAGTAGTACCAGCGTAGCTCCAGCTTGACCTCGTTGATCGGCTTGCCGACATGGCTGAACTCGCGTTCGGCGCTCAGGCGCAGGCCGAGGTCGCGGCCCAGCTCCACCTGCTGGACGAAGCCCAGGCTGCGGCGCACTTCGCCGTTGTGGAAGTAGTCGCCCTTGGCCTCCAGGGTCAGGTTGCCCAACGGGTTGCGCCACAGCAAGCCGCTGTCGAAGCCCACCGCCGGGGCGATGGCGGCGGCGAAGTCCCTGTTGTTCTCGATCCGCGCGGTGCCCATGGCGTAGAGCAGCAGGTCGTCGCCGAACATCCAGCTGCCGCCGGCGCCGCCGTTGAGGTGGCTGACCAGATTTTCGTCGCCGTCCTCGCCCGGCACCCGCTCCAGGCCGCCGGCGACCTGCCAGGACAGCGGCTTGAGCAACTGGTTGCGCGGGGTCAGCGAGCGGATGGTGACCAGGTCGAGATTCTGCAACTGCCAGCGGTTGCCTTCGTACTGGCGCAGCTTGAGCTGGCCGATCTCGATCTGCGCGCCGAGGGGGAAGCCATAGGCGTTATCGGCGAGGTCATGGTAGGCCATGCGCAGGCCGTACTCGGCGAAGGCGCGGTCATCGCGGCTGCCGACGCCGAACTGCCAGGTCCGTGACTCGTGGCCGTCTTCCGGCTGGCCGGGGCGCTCGACCTGGAGGTCCGGCGGTGGGTTGCGGTTGATCGCACGCAACAGGTTGTAGCTGCGCGAGGCGATGCCGCTGTCACGCGCCTGACCGGTGGCGCGGTAGCGCACCAGACGGAAGGCGGCGTCCTGGATCAGCGCCTGGCGCGGCATCGGCAGGGCCTTGAAGTCGGGAGCGTCGAGCAGGCTGTCGTCGTCCGCCAGGCGCTTGGCCCAGTCGCGCTCGGCATGGTCGAGCGGTTCGGCGCGGGCGAGCAGTTCCTTCTCGCGCGACGGCCGGTAGTCGATGCGCTCGATCAGCCCGGCGTTCTTCACCGCGCGCACGGTGTCGGTGGGGATCGCGGTAAGCGGGAACTGCTCAGTCAGCTCGATGCCCGGGCGGGCGATCTCCATCAGTTCGAGCAGGCGGAACGAACAGTTCTCGTCGAAGAAGTAGTAGTCGAAGCGGACCTGCTTGAGTTCCCAGACGTGTTCGACCATTCGCCCGGTCTCCTCGGGCGTGAGGTTCAGCTTGTATTCCCAGAGGTCGCGGTTCTCCAGGCGACTGTATTCGGCCAGCTTCTCCCGGTACGGGACCAGCGCGAACAGGCCGGGATAGCCGCCCATCAGGCCTTTCCAGGCATAGAGGATGCTGTTGTCCATGCCTTCGATGTAGGCGCCGAAGTTCAGCGCGTAGCTGAGCAGGGCAGTGTTGTTGCTGGTGACGTCGGCCTGGTCGATGCGCAGCAGGGTGTGGCCGAACATCGACGACGGGCTGTTCAGGTAGGCCGCGGGGAACACCAGCACCGCGCTGTGCGGGTTGATGTCGCGGTACCAGTTGTCGTATTCGCCGCACTGCGGCTGCGGGAGGTCGTCGAGTTGCAGTTGCTGGCGCAGCCAGCGGGTGCGCGCCGGGTAGACGCACTGGGCATGCTTGTCGCCAAGGCTGGGCGAGGCATAGAGCGCCTTTAGCGTGGCCGCCAGTTCGGCGTCCGGGTGGCTCTCGCCGTTGTCGGCGAGGAAGAACCGCTCGTCGTCGACGTAGCTGCGCCAACCGCCGAGCTTGCCGCGTTCGTAGTGGCCGAGGGCGATCCAGTAGGGATCGGCGGCCAGTTGCTGGAGGCGGGCCTCGGGAACCGTGGGCGCAGCCAGAAGGGGGGAGCAGGCGCACAGCGCCATCCAGGGCAACAGGCGTTTCGGCATCGGCAAGGCTTAATGCTTGGGGAAAGGGGCCTGCCCGCGAACGGGCAGGCGGCGAGGCTCAGGCCTGCTCGGCGTACTTGGCCAGGCGGGCGTCCTGTTTCAGGATCGCCTGGGTGTTGGCATAGACGTCGGCGGCGGTGGCGTCGGACTTGTTGAAGATCTCGGAGAAATGCTCGTGGGTGACGGCGGCGAAGTGCTCGCGGTCCTGCGGTTGCACGCCCAGCACCACGGCATAGGTGGTCAGCGCTTCGCCATTGCCCTTGGCCATGTCTTCGGACAGCTCGTCCATCATGCTGCCGAGCACCAGCAGGGGCTTGCCGCCATAGGACAGCGCGCCGTTGGTATGGCAGCCGTTGGTGCCGGTGGTCATGCCGAAGGTGTTGTTGCCGGAAGTGCCGTTGGTGGTCGCCGCGACCACGTGGGTGGCCACGCCGCGCTGGCCTTTGAAGAGCATGTTGCCCCAGCCGCAGCCGGCGCCGCCGGGAGCGTCGGCGAAAGCGTTGAAGGAGGCGGCGGCGAACAGGGTACCGAGCAGAATCCGTTTCATCGTTTGTTCTCTCTTGAGGTGGATCGGAGCCATCTGGAGCGGGCCAGCGACGCCGTGAGCTTTTCGGAATGCCACCGGGGTGTCAAGGCACCGAATGGGTGGCAGCGCGCAATGCCGGGCGAAAATTGACCGGCGTCAGCGGCAATCCGCTTGGAACCGTCCAGACTTGGGAAAGTTCTGGTCGGTCTGAGCGAAACCGGCCTTGGTCAGCCGTTCCTCATGCAGGAGGTGGATATGAGCGCTTTCGACCCCGCTACCGCCCTGGAAACCCTGGCGACCGAGTACGCGGCACGCGCCGCGGCGATCCGCCGGGACCTGGCGCGCAGCCATTCGCCGGACTTTGCCGAGCAGGCGGTGCAGCGCCAGAACGACGAAGTGCTCGAAGGCCTGCTCGCCGAGGCGGAGGCGGGGATGCGCCAGGTCGGCCTGGCCCGCCTGCGCCTGGCGGAAGGTCGCTACGGCCAGTGCGAGCGCTGTGGCGAGGCTATCGAACCGGCGCGCCTGGCCGCCCTGCCTGCGGCGGAATACTGCCTGCGCTGCGCCGACCTGGTACATCGGTGAGATAGCGCCATCCGCGCCTTGTCAGTGGCGCGAGGCTGGGGGGAGAATGCGGGCGACGACACCCCGCGGCGATCTGCCGCCCGATGCAAGGATTCCCGATGCCCGATTCCGTCGCTGCCGGCCTGCGCCTGGCGCCAGAAGAACTGACCCGCCCGTTCGCTCCCGAGCAATTCGCCTTCGACACCACCGATGACCTGGAGCCCTTCCGCGGCGTGCTGGGCCAGGAGCGTGCGGTCGAGGCGCTGCAGTTCGGTGTGGCGATGCCGCGTCCGGGTTACAACGTATTCGTCATGGGCGAGCCGGGGACCGGACGCTTCTCCTTCGTCAAACGCTATCTGCAAGCCGAGGGCAAGCGCGTCGCCACGCCCTCCGACTGGGTCTACCTGAACAATTTCGACGAGCCGCGCGAACCTCGGGTGATCGAGCTGCCGCCGGGCAGCGCGACCGAGTTCAGCGCCGACATCGACCGTCTGATCGACAACCTGATGTCGACCTTCCCGGCGGTCTTCGAGCATCCGGCCTACCAGCAGAAGAAGAACGCCGTCGACCGCGCTTTCAACCAGCGCTACGACCGCGCCCTGGACTCGGTGGAGCGGCGCGCCCTGGAGAAGGACGTGGCGCTGTACCGCGACAGCGCCAACGTCGCCTTCACCCCGATGAAGGACGGCAAGGCCCTCGATGAGGCCGAATTCGCCCAGTTGCCCGAAGCCGAGCGCGAGCGTTTCCACAAGGATATCGCCGCCCTCGAGGAGTACCTCAACGAGGAACTGGCGAGCCTGCCGCAGTGGAAGCGCGAGTCGAGCAACCAGTTGCGCGAGCTCAACGAGGAAACCATCACCCTGGCCCTGCAGCCCCTGCTGGCGCCTCTGGTGGAGAAGTACAACAACAACCCGGGCGTCTGCGCCTACCTGCAGGCGATGCAACTGAACCTGCTGAAGACCGTGGTCGACCAACTGGTCGACGACAGCCGCACCGACGCCCAGCGCAAGCAAGGGCTGATCGAGCAGTACGCGCCGAACCAGGCCATCGTCCACCACGCGACCAGCGGCGCGCCGGTGGTGTTCGAGTCGCACCCGACCTACGACAACCTGTTCGGCCGCATCGAGTACAGCTCGGACCAGGGGGCGCTCTACACCAGCTACCGGCAGTTGCGTCCGGGGGCGCTGCACCGGGCCAACGGCGGCTTCCTGATCCTGGAAGCGGAAAAGATGCTGGGCGAGCCGTTCGTCTGGGACGCGCTCAAGCGTGCCCTGCAGTCGCGCCAGTTGAAGATGGAGTCGCCGCTGGCCGAACTCGGCCGCCTGGCTGCGGTTTCCCTGACCCCCCAGGTGATCCCGCTGCAACTGAAGGTGATCATCATCGGCTCGCGGCAGATCTACTACACCCTGCAGGACCTCGATCCGGACTTCCAGGAGATGTTCCGGGTGCTGGTGGACTTCGACGAGGACATCCCGCTGGGCGAGGACAGCCTCGAACAGTTCGCCCAGTTGCTCAAGACGCGCACCTCGGAAGAGGGCATGGCGCCCCTCAGCGGCGCGGCGGTGGCGCGACTGGCGACCTACAGCGCGCGCCTGGCCGAGCACCAGGGGCGGCTTTCGGCACGGATCGGCGACCTGTTCCAGTTGGTCAGCGAAGCCGATTTCATCCGTCAGCTGGCGAACGAGGAGGTGATCCAGCTCGGCCACATCGAGCGTGCCCTCAAGGCCAAGCAGACCCGCACCGGACGAGTGTCGGCGCGGATCCTCGACGACATGCTGGCGGGGATCATCCTGATCGACACCGCTGGCGCCGCGGTCGGCAAGTGCAACGGACTGACCGTGCTGGAGGTGGGCGACTCGGTGTTCGGCGTGCCGGCGCGGATTTCCGCGACCGTCTATCCGGGCAGCAGCGGCATCGTCGACATCGAGCGCGAGGTCAACCTCGGCCAGCCGATCCACTCCAAGGGCGTGATGATCCTCACCGGCTACCTGGGTAGCCGCTACGCCCAGGAGTTCCCCCTGGAAATCTCCGCCAGCATCGCCCTGGAACAATCCTACGGCTACGTGGACGGCGACAGCGCCTCGCTCGGCGAGGTCTGCACGCTGATCTCAGCACTGTCGCGGACGCCCTTGAAGCAGTGCTTCGCCATTACCGGCTCGATCAACCAGTTCGGCGAGGTGCAGGCGGTCGGCGGCGTCAACGAGAAGATCGAGGGCTTCTTCCGCCTCTGCGAAGCGCGCGGCCTGACCGGCGAGCAGGGCGTGATCATCCCGCGCGCCAACGTCACCACCCTGATGCTGGACGAGCGCGTATTGCAGGCGGTGCGCGCCGGGCAGTTCCACGTCTACGCGGTGCGTGAGGTGGACGAGGCGCTGGCGCTGCTGGTGGGCAAGCCGGTCGGTGCCCAGGACGAGAGGGGACGCTTCCCGAAAGGCAGCGTGAACGATCTGGTCGTGGCGCGCTTGCAGGAGATATCCGAACTCGGCATGGAAGAGGACGACAAGGAAAAGGACAAGCCGGCGGAGAAAGAGACCGTCGCGGCGAAGGACAAGGCCGCGGCGAAGAAGGACTGAGTCCGGCGCGTTGCCGGAACCTGCCGAGGGCGGGGCTGGAAAGCCCCGCCCTCGTGCGTTTCAGCCCTGTGGACAAGTTCCCGCCGGCGCTATGCGGAACCTGGCGGCAGGTGTAGGCTCAAAACTGGGAACCCCCGTGAGGATGCCGCCATGCCGCGTAACCTCTGCCTCATCCGCCCTTGTCTGGGGCTGACCACGCGAATCGAATGCGTGGTCAGGCCGCTGGCCGGAGAGAACGGACTCTGGACCCTGCTTTGCGCCGCCGGCATGTCCGGCTCCCAGCCTTCGGCGATCAAGGCCCAGGGCCCCTTCCACGGACCGCTGGTGGCCGAAGGGGTGTTGCAGGCGATTGCAGACTGCCTGGCCCAGCAAGGCTATATCGAAGCCGTCGACCCGCCGATCTGGCGCCTGCACCTGCAGGGCGAACTGCGCCGACTCAATGGCGAACGACGGCCGCATGTCGGCGACTACCTGTTTCGCCCGGAATCCTGAGCGGCGCCTGGGCAAAGCCTGAGCAATCCGGCCAAGGCCCCGTGCCATCATCGCTGGCGGGATCCATCCCGGCTCGGTGCACATATTTATCCACAGATTTTCTGGATAAAAACCGCCGGCCGCTGCGTTATACTCGCCGCCCCATTTCCCCCTGCACATACACACAAGAGACCATGGAACGCTTTTTCGAAAACGCCATGTACGCCTCGCGTTGGCTGCTGGCTCCCATCTACATGGGCCTGTCGCTGGCGCTGCTGGCGTTGACCATCAAGTTCTTCCAGGAAATATTCCACGTCATCCCGAACATCTTCGCGATGGCCGAGGCCGACCTGATCCTGGTCCTGCTCTCGCTGATCGACATGGCTCTGGTCGGCGGCCTGCTGGTCATGGTGATGATCTCCGGCTACGAGAACTTCGTTTCGCAGCTGGACATCGACGAAGGCAAGGAAAAGCTCAACTGGCTGGGCAAGATGGATTCCGGCTCGCTGAAGAACAAGGTGGCCGCCTCCATCGTGGCGATCTCTTCGATCCACTTGTTGCGCATCTTCATGGACGCGAAGAATGTGCCGGACAACAAGCTGATGTGGTACGTGATCATCCACATGACCTTCGTGCTCTCGGCGTTCGCCATGGGCTACCTGGATAAGCAGACCCGTCACTGACGACCCTCTCCAGTGTTTCGCTCGCGCCGCCCGGCCGTTGTAAAACGGACGGGCGGCGGCGTTTCCGGCTTGCGTTGCCTGGTGCCTGGGCAAGACTTTCCTGTGATATCGGGCGGACGCCGGGAGCGGGCGTCCTTCGCATCGTCGGGGCCTGGCGGCCGGACGATGCCGGGAATCGGGCCGGCGCTGTCGGGACCGAGGCGGTTGGCGGAAACCTGGAGGCTTCCGCTGCCTGCGCAACCTCGAGAGGTTCGCGATGAACATGCAGGATCTCGCCGGCCGGGTCCAGGCTGGACATATCGACGCCTTGCACCTGGTGTCGCTGGAGGGCGGCATCTATGTCCTGGAGGCGCAGATGGGCGACCGCGCCTATCCGGTGGAGGACGATCTCGGCCAGCCGGTCAGCCTGCGCTCCGTGGAGCATGCGCGCCAGGTACTGCGCGGGCTGGACAGGGTTCCGGTGGAGTTGGTGTGCGCCGATGTCGATGACGAGATGTGTGGACTCCTGGCCGAGTCGGGTTCGTTTATCGGCGGGCTGCCGCTGTCGATCCGCCAGGGTTGAGCACAAGCGGCTGCGCCGGTAGGGGGGAAGGGCCTTCTGTGCTAGGCTGGCCGCCCTTTTTCGACCCCACAGCGGAGCACCGCCATGAGCGAACTCAACCTGACCACTGACGAAGCCCGTGTCAGCTACGGCATCGGCCGTCAACTGGGCGACCAACTGCGCGAGAATCCGGTTCCAGGCATGACCCTGGACGCAGTCCTGGCCGGCCTGTCCGATGCGTTCGCAGGTATCGACAGCCGGGTTTCCGGCGAGGCGCTGTCGGCCAGCTTCCAGGTGATCCGCGAACGCATGCAGGCCGAAGCCCAGGCCAAGGCCGAAGCCGCCGCTGGCGAAGGCCGCGCCTACCTGGCCGAGAACGCCAAGCGCGAAGGCGTGACCGTGCTGCCGTCGGGCCTGCAATTCGAAGTGCTGAGTACTGGCGAGGGCGCCAAGCCTTCCCGCGAGGATACCGTGCGCACCCACTACCACGGCACCCTGATCGACGGCACCGTATTCGACAGCTCCTACCAGCGCGGCCAGCCGGCCGAGTTCCCGGTGGGCGGCGTGATCGCCGGCTGGGTCGAAGCGCTGCAACTGATGAACGCCGGCTCCAAGTGGCGCCTGCACGTACCGAGCGAACTGGCCTATGGCGGCCAGGCGGTCGGCAGCATTCCCCCGCACAGCGTGCTGGTGTTCGACGTCGAACTGCTGGAAATCCTCTGAGGCGCATCGGCCCCAGGAAGGAGCGAAACGCCCCGTCGACGCATCGACGGGGCGTTTTTCATGGCGGCATCAGTAGCGGGCATCCAGCGGACGCTTGTCCTTCGGCCAGTCCTTGATCTTGTCCGGGAAGTCCGGGCGCGGCTGGTGCGAAAAGTACTCCGCGACGTCCACTGCGTCCTGGTCGCTGAGGCCGCCCTGGCCGAGCGGGAAGCGTTCCTGGAAGCCGATCGGCATGTTGTGCTTGACGAAGGCGGCAGCGGTGAAGGTCCGCGCCATGCCGGCGCCGATATTGAACGACTCGTCGCCCCACAGCGGTGGGAAGAGCATCTCGCCGGCACTGTTCCTCAGCCCCTCGCCATTCTCGCCATGACACACCGCGCATTGTCGGGCGTAGACCTTGCGGCCGTTCTCCGGGTCGGGCTTCAGCGCCGGGTCGACCTTGCCGACGCCGCGGCCGGCGACCTTGTCCTGCGGCCGGGTGTTGTTCTTCATCCAGTCGAAGTAGGCCACCATCGCCTGCATGTCGGCAGAGTCCGGCGGCAGAGGCTTACCGTTCATCGAGCGCCGGAAGCAGCCGTTGATGCGTTCCTCCAGGCCGATGACCTTGCCCGCCCGGGGCGCGTAGCTGGGGAAGAACGCCGAGACGCCGACGAAGGGCGAGCCGTCGGCTACGGTTCCGGCGTTCAGGTGGCAACTGGTGCAGTTCAACTGGTTGCCGACGTTCGCCGGCAGCAGCTCGCGGGTCTCCAGGTGCAGGCGCATGCCGCGTACCACCTGTTCGGCGTTCGGCGCCGCGAGCATGTCCGCCAGGCGTGGAGAGACGAAGGTCGTGGCCGGGCCGTTGCCGGCCTCGATCCGCTGGCGCAGTTTCTTCACCTGGCCGGCATCGATCGACGAACCCTGGTTGCCCCAACTGCTGCGGACGAAGCTGAGGATCTCGGCGATTTCGCGGTCTTCCAGCTGGGCGAAGCCGGGCATGGTGTAGACCCGCGAGTGGGTTGCGGTCTGCGCGGTTTTCCAACCGGTAAGGGTGATATGCAGTAGCGTGCTCGGGTTGGCCGAAGCGACCGTGGGGTTGCCGGCCAGCGGCGGGAACATGCCCGGGACGCCGCTGCCGTCCTTGCGGTGGCAGTCGGAGCAGAACTGCGCGTAGCCGAGACCGCCCCGCGAGCTGTACAGGTCGACCGGTGCTGCCAGTGGGCGTTCGCTGTCGGGCATGGGCAGGTCGTCCTTGCCGGCCGGCAGGGACTTCAGGTAGCTGGCGATGGCCAGCAGATCGTCGTCGCTGAAGTGCTGGGTGCTGTGGTGGATGACATCGGTCATGCTGCCGGACACCGTGGCGAAGCGGTTCTGCCCGGTCTTCAGCAACTGCACGGTGTCCTCCACCGTCCACAGGTTGCGCAGGCTCAGGGCTTGCCATTGTTCGACGGTTTCTCCGGCGAGGTAGAACTGCCCGGAACGACCGGCTTCGCTCATGGCTTTTTCCTGGAAGGCGATGCCGCGCGGAGTATGGCAGGCGCCGCAGTGGCCGAGCCCCTGTACCAGGTAGGCGCCGCGGTTGATCACCGGGTCCGCGTCGCTGGAGGGGGTGAACGGCGCGTCGTCGAGGAACGCCCAGTTCCACAGCGACAGGCCCCAGCGCTGGTTGAACGGCCAGCTCATCGCGCTCGGCGTATTCGCCTGGGTGACGGGTTGCACGCCGTGCATCAGGTAGGCGTACAGCGCACGCATGTCTTCTTCGCTGATCTTGGCGTAGGACGGGTAGGGCATCGCCGGATAGAGATTCACTCCCTCGGCGGTCACCCCCTTGCGCATGGCGCGGTCGAACTCTTCGAAGCTGTAGCGGCCGATGCCGGTCTCCCGGTCGGGAGTGATGTTGGTCGAGTAGATGGTACCCATTGGCGTCTTCAGCTCCAGGCCGCCGGCCATCGGCGCGCCCTGCGGGCCGGTATGGCAGGCGATGCAGTCGCCGAGCTGGGCCACGTAGCGGCCTTTTTCGATGAGCGCAGCGTCCGTGGTCGGTTCGCTGGCATGGAGCAGGGGAACGATGGAGCACAGCGCGCCGAGCAAGCCGAGGCGCGGGAAAGAAGCAGGCATTTCCTCATCCTTAGGCGTAGGCCTGGGGCGGTCCCCTCGGCCACGGTCCATTCTTTTTTTCGTTATGCGGCCGTCGACAGGACGACGGTCACGCCGCTGTTGTAACGGCTTTCAGGCGAGGTCGGCTTGATGTGGATCAGGCAGGAATCCCTATCGCGGCGAGGGGCTGCCGGCGTGCTCGGGCGAGGCGTAGCGGAAAGACCGGGACATGAGGAAAGTGACTCCGGGAAGGTCGTCCGTGACCTTCCCGGAACCGGCCGGAGGCGCCTTTGCCTCCGTTCGTGCGATCCGCCTCCCGGGCAGCGGCGCACGGATGACGCGTCCTGGCGTCATCGCAAAGGCTCAGCGCAGGGCGCGGGCGTAGCAGAAGAGGAACAGGTTGCGTACCAGCTCCTTGAGGATCAGCGGTTCGCTCGAGTTCAACTCGTGCAGGTCCAGGCCGCCCTGGTCACGCAGTTCGTCCAGCGCGTCTTCTTCCAGGACTGCGCAGATTTCCCCGGTTTCCCGGTGCAGGATCCGCAGGTAGGGGTGTGGCCGATCAAGCCAGGCATCGATCAAATAAGTCATGGCGCTCATCTCCGTGACAAGACTGTGAGATGAGAATAATTCTTATTATCGTAATAGCAAGTCTTGATCGTGCCTTTCGTCGCAAAACGAAAACGCCGCCGTGAAAACGGCGGCGTTCGTCACAAGTCGAGCCCGATTCAGTGGGTACGGGCGACAGCGAATTCGCTGAGTTCGACCAGGGCGGAGCGGTATTCGTTGTCCGGCAGCGTATCCAGGCAGGCGATGGCGCGGGCGGCGTAGTCGCGGGCGAGGTTGGCGGTATAGTCCAGGGCGCCGGCAGCCTCGACGGCGGCACAGACGCTCTCCAGGTCCTGGCTGCCGCCTTGCTGGATGGCCTTGCGTACCAGCGCGGCCTGCTCCTCGGTGCCGTCGCGCATGGTGACGATCAGCGGCAGGGTGGGCTTGCCTTCGGCGAGGTCGTCGCCGACGTTCTTGCCGAGGGTCGCGGCGTCGCCGCGGTAGTCGAGCAGGTCGTCCACCAGTTGGAAGGCGATTCCCAGGTAGTCGCCGAAGCGGCGCAGTGCCTCGGACTGTTCCTCGCCGGCCTGGCACAGCGCGGCGGCGCTGTGGGTCGAGGCCTCGAAAAGCATCGCGGTCTTGCCGCGGATCACTTCCATGTAGGTCTCTTCGGTAGTGCTGGCGTCGCGTACCTTGGACAATTGCAGCACTTCGCCCTCGGCGATCACCCGGGTGGCCTGGGATATGATGCGCATGACCGGCATGGAACCCAGCTCGACCATCATTTCGAAGGAGCGGGCATAAAGGAAGTCGCCTACCAGCACGCTCGGCGCGTTGCCCCACAGGGCATTGGCGGTGGAGCGGCCGCGGCGCAGGCCGGAGGCGTCGACGACGTCGTCGTGCAGCAGAGTGGAGGTGTGCAGGAATTCGATGGTGGCGGCCAGCAGGCAGAGGTCGTCGCCCTTGTAGCCCAGGGTCTTGCCGGCGAGCAGGACCAGCAGCGGACGCAGGCGCTTGCCGCCGGCGGAGATGATGTAGTCGCCGATCTTTTCCACCAGGGGAACGCGGGAGGTGAGTTGGCGACGGATGATCCCGTCGACGGCGGTGAAATCTTCCGCCACCACGCGGTAGAAGGCCTGGGGTTGCATCAGTGACAATAGCTCCACAAAGATTGCGCGGCATGCTAGGTGGCAGGGGGGGGACTGTCAAGGAAAGGCCCGTGGCACTTGCCTCGGCCTGGACCTTTCCGTACAATCGCGGGCCCTGAACTTCCTTGGCATACCCTGCCTTACGCAATTGCACGGGCGTCCGATCCGACCCCATGCAGCCATGCCGGCCGATTCCTACTTCTATAAAGCGTCGGGTGAGCAGGTTTAACGGAGATACACATGTACGCAGTGATTGTTACCGGTGGCAAGCAGCACAAAGTCACCGAAGGCGAATTCCTCAAGGTCGAGAAACTCGACGTCGCTACCGGCGAAGCGATCGATTTCGACCGCGTCCTGCTGGTTGCCAATGGCGAAGACGTGAAAATCGGCCTGCCGGTCGTCGAAGGTGCGAAGGTTACCGCTGAAGTGGTTTCCCACGGCCGTCACGACAAGGTCCGCATCATCAAGTTCCGCCGTCGTAAGCACCACATGAAGCGTCAGGGCCACCGCCAGTGGTTCACTGAAATCAAGATCACCGGCATTCAGGCCTAATTCCTTTCTGGAGGATATGACTCATGGCACACAAAAAAGCTGGCGGTTCTACCCGCAACGGCCGCGACTCAGAAAGTAAACGCCTTGGCGTGAAACTGTTCGGCGGCCAGGCTGTAAAGGCTGGCAACATCCTGGTTCGTCAGCGCGGCACCAAATTCCACGCCGGTTACGGCGTTGGCCTGGGCAAGGACCACACCCTGTTCGCGAAAGTGGACGGCGTGGTCAAGTTTGAGACCAAAGGCGCCTTTGGTCGCAAATACGTGAGCATCGTTGCTGCCTAAGCAATAGCTCGCTGAAAAAGCCCTGTCTCGCGACGGGGCTTTTTTGTTTCTGCGCCGGCTTCCGGCCATGCCCTGCTTTCGGGGCATCCTGTATCCTATGTTTTTTTTCTGTTAACCCGCCCTCGTGGTGGGAGGCATATCCATGAAATTCGTCGATGAAGTATCAATCCACGTGAAAGCCGGTGACGGCGGCAATGGCCTCATGAGCTTTCGTCGCGAGAAGTTCATCGAAAAGGGCGGTCCCAACGGCGGCGACGGTGGCGATGGCGGTTCCATCTACCTGGAAGCCGACGTCAACCTGAACACCCTGGTCGACTATCGCTACACCCGCCGTTTCGATGCCCAGCGCGGCGAGAACGGCGGCAGCAAGGACTGCACCGGGGCCAAGGGCGACGACCTGATCCTGCCGGTGCCGGTCGGTACTACCGTGATCGACGCCAATACCCAGGAGATCATCGGCGACCTGACCGAGCCCGGTCAGCGGCTGATGGTCGCGCAGGGCGGCTGGCATGGCCTCGGTAACACCCGTTTCAAATCCAGTACCAATCGGGCGCCGCGCCAGACCACCCCGGGCAAGCCGGGCGAGGCGCGCGACCTCAAGCTGGAACTGAAGGTGCTGGCCGACGTCGGCCTGCTGGGACTGCCGAATGCCGGCAAGAGCACTTTCATCCGCGCAGTGTCCGCGGCCAAGCCGAAGGTGGCCGACTATCCGTTCACCACACTGGTGCCGAACCTCGGCGTGGTCAGCGTCGGTCGCTACAAGAGCTTCGTGGTCGCCGACATTCCCGGCCTGATCGAAGGTGCCGCCGAAGGCGCCGGGCTGGGCATCCGCTTCCTCAAGCATCTGGCGCGGACCCGTATCCTCCTGCATCTGGTGGACATGGCGCCGCTGGACGAAAGCGATCCGGCCGATGCCGCCGAGGTCATCGTTCGCGAGCTGGGTCGCTTCAGTCCGGCGCTGACCGAGCGCGAGCGCTGGCTGGTGCTGAACAAGATGGACCAGATCCTCGATCCGGCCGAGCGCGAGGCGCGCAAGCAGGCGGTGATCGAGCGGTTGGGCTGGGAAGGCCCGGTCTATGTGATCTCCGCCCTGGAGCGCGATGGCACCGAGGCGCTCAGCCAGGACATCATGCGCTATCTCGACGAGCGTACCCTGCGCCTGGAAGAAGATCCGCAGTATGCCGAGGAGCTGGCCGAACTCGACCGGCGTATCGAGGACGAGGCGCGGGCCCGTCTGCAGGCCCTGGACGATGCGCGCGCGCTGCGGCGTTCGGGGCTGAAGAACGCTGGTGCGGTGGATGACGATGATTTCGATGATGAGGAAGACGACGGCGACGGTCCGGAGATCTTCTACGTTCCCTGATGGCGTGATACCCCGCCGGGCGGGCCGGCGGGGCTGAAGAGTCGAAGCCTGGGCTTCTAAGGTTGAGGGTATGCGGGACAAGGTGACTGGCGCGCGGCGCTGGGTGGTGAAGATCGGTAGCGCCCTGCTGACGGCCGATGGCCGTGGGCTGGATCGCAATGCCATGGCCGTTTGGGTCGAGCAGATGGTGGCGCTGCATTGCGCCGGCATCGAGCTGGTGCTGGTGTCGTCCGGCGCCGTCGCCGCCGGTATGAGCCGCCTGGGCTGGGTGTCCCGACCTAGCGCGATGCACGAACTCCAGGCCGCCGCCTCGGTGGGACAGATGGGGTTGGTGCAGGCCTGGGAGTCCAGCTTCGCCCTGCATGGCCTGCAGACCGCCCAGGTGTTGCTGACCCATGACGACCTCTCCGACCGCAAGCGCTACCTGAACGCCCGCAGCACCCTGCGGACCCTGGTCGAGCTGGGCGTGGTCCCGGTGATCAACGAGAACGACACGGTGGTCACCGACGAGATCCGCTTCGGCGACAACGACACCCTGGCGGCACTGGTGGCCAACCTGGTCGAGGCCGACCTGCTGGTGATCCTTACCGATCGCGACGGTATGTTCGACGCCGATCCGCGCAACAATCCCGATGCCCAACTGATCTACGAGGCGCGTGCCGATGATCCGCAGCTCGATGCGGTGGCCGGCGGCAGTGCCGGCGCCCTGGGGCGCGGCGGAATGCAGACCAAGCTGCGGGCGGCGCGCCTGGCGGCGCGTTCCGGCGGGCATACGGTGATCGTCGGCGGGCGTATCGAGCGTGTCCTCGACCGCCTGCGCGCCGGCGAACGCCTCGGCACCCTGTTGACCCCTGATCGCAGTCGCAAGGCGGCGCGCAAGCAGTGGCTGGCCGGCCACTTGCAGATGCGCGGCACCCTGGTGCTGGACGATGGGGCGGTGAAGGCGGTGAGCCAGGATCACAAGAGCCTGTTGCCGGTTGGGGTCAAGGCGGTCCAGGGCAGCTTCCGTCGCGGCGAGATGGTGGTCTGTGTGGACCAGGGCGGGCGCGAAGTGGCGCGCGGCCTGGTCAACTACAGTGCGCTGGAGGCGCAGAAGATCCTCGGTCAGCCGACGGATGCCATCGAGGCCTTGCTCGGTTACGTGGATGGGCCGGAGCTGGTGCATCGCGACAATCTGGTTCTGGTCTGAGGAGAGGGCGAATGCGCAAGCTCGCGGGGTTGCTGGGTGGTCTGCTGCTGTTGCCGGCGCTTGCCGGGGCGGAGGAGATCGGCGAGGTTTCCACGGTGTTCAAGTGGGTCGGGCCGAACGACAAGATTGTCGTCGAGGCTTTCGACGATCCTAAGGTGCAAGGCGTGACCTGCTATCTGTCGCGCGCCAAGACCGGTGGGGTCAAGGGCGGTCTGGGGCTGGCGGAGGATCGCGCCGAGGCGTCGATCGCCTGTCGCCAGGTGGGGCCGATCCAGTTCAGTGGCGAACTCAAGGATGGCGAAGAGGTGTTCAAGCAGCGCACTTCGCTGGTGTTCAAAAGCATGCAGGTGGTGCGCTTCTTCGATCGCAAGCGCAATGCCTTGGTCTATCTGGTCTACAGCGACCGGGTGATCGAGGGCAGTCCGCAGAACGCGGTGACGGCGATTCCCCTCATGCCCTGGCCGACCGCTCGCTGAGGCGAGCGAATCGTGGGCAATAAAAAACCGGCCATTGGCCGGTTTTTTATTCGAGCAAGGCGTGCCTTAGGCGGCAGCGGTGCTGAGGGCCTTGATGTGGCCGCTCAGACGGCTCTTGTGACGAGCAGCCTTGTTCTTGTGGATGATGCCTTTGTCAGCCATGCGGTCGATCACCGGTACAGCGGCGGTGAAGGCGGCCTGGGCTTTTTCCAGGTCCTTGGCGTCGATGGCTTTCACGACGTTCTTGATGTAGGTGCGCACCATGGAGCGCAGGCTGGCGTTGTGGCTGCGACGCTTCTCAGCCTGTTTGGCGCGTTTTTTGGCGGAAGGTGTGTTGGCCACCGTCGAGCTCCTCGAAAAAAACTGGGTAAATAGCGAACAAATTAAGGCCGCGAATAATGCCGTCGCCTCCAGGGGTTGTCAAGGGGCTGCGCATGCGGCCGGAAAGATCGGCGACGGATGTCGCCTGCTTTCTTGCGGGTGATTTATTCCGGCGCGCATTCTACACTCGGCGCGCCCTTGCGGACCGCCGTTCGGCGGCGAGGGCGCACTCGCGCGATGAACCGGCCCGGCCGGTCGCGGTCTTGGACAGGATCAATTTCGACATGCCGGCAGCCCGACATCCATGAATCTTCTCAAATCATTGGCGGCGGTGAGTTCCATCACCATGCTGTCGCGGGTCCTCGGCTTCGTCCGCGATACCATCCTGGCGCGGATCTTCGGTGCCGGCCTCGCCACCGACGCCTTTTTCGTCGCCTTCAAGCTGCCCAACCTGTTGCGGCGGATCTTCGCCGAGGGGGCGTTTTCCCAGGCTTTCGTGCCGATCCTGGCAGAGTACAAGAACCAGCAGGGCGAGGAGGCGACGCGGACCTTCATCGCCTACGTTTCCGGCTTGCTCACGCTGGTGCTGGCGCTGGTCACGGCGCTCGGCATCCTCGCCGCGCCCTGGGTTATCTGGGTCACCGCGCCGGGCTTCGCCGATACCCCGGAAAAGTTCGCCCTGACCACCGACCTGCTGCGGGTGACCTTTCCTTATATATTGCTGATCTCGCTGTCGTCCCTGGCCGGCGCGATCCTCAACACCTGGAACCGCTTCTCGGTGCCGGCCTTCGTGCCGACCCTGCTGAACGTCGCAATGATCGGCTTCGCGCTGTTCCTCACGCCTTATTTCGATCCGCCGGTCATGGTGCTGGGCTGGGCGGTGCTGGCCGGCGGCCTGTTGCAGCTCCTCTATCAGCTGCCGCACCTGAGGAAGATCGGCATGCTCGTGCTGCCGCGCCTGAACCTCAGGGACAGCGGCGTCTGGCGGGTGATGAAGCTGATGCTGCCGGCCATCCTGGGGGTCTCGGTGAGCCAGATCTCGCTGATCATCAACACCATCTTCGCTTCGTTCCTGGCAGCCGGTTCGGTTTCCTGGATGTACTACGCCGACCGCCTGATGGAGCTGCCTTCCGGCGTATTGGGCGTGGCGCTGGGGACGATCCTCCTGCCGATGCTGGCGAAGACCTATTCGAACAAGGATCGCCATGAGTACTCGCGCCTGCTCGACTGGGGCCTGCGCCTGTGCTTCCTGCTGGTGCTGCCGTGTTCGCTGGCCCTGGCGATCCTCGCCGAACCTCTGACCGTCTCGCTGTTCCAGTACGGCAAGTTCACCACGGTGGACGCGGCGATGACCCAGCGCGCGCTGGTCGCCTACTCCGTCGGCCTGCTCGGCATCATCCTGGTCAAGGTTCTTGCGCCGGGCTTCTATGCCCAGCAGAACATCCGTACGCCAGTGAAGATCGCGCTCTTCACCCTGGTTTCCACCCAGCTGATGAACCTGGCCTTCATCGGCCCGCTTCAGCATGCCGGCCTGGCCCTGTCCATCGGCCTGGCGGCCTGCCTGAATGCCGGGCTGCTCTACTGGCAACTGCGCAAGCAGCGTCTGTACCTGCCGCAACCGGGCTGGGCGAAGTTCCTGGTCAAGCTGGTGGTCGCGGTGCTGGCGATGTCGGCGGTGCTGCTGGCCACGATGCACTGGCTGCCGGCCTGGGAGCAGGGCGCCATGCTGGAGCGATTCCTGCGCCTCGGCCTGCTGGTGGTTGCCGGTCTCCTGGCCTATTTCGGTATGCTCGCGCTGCTGGGTTTCCGCCTGCGCGACTTTTCCCGTCGGGCGGTGCTGTGAAGCGCGTCCGGGCTGGCGGCGGGATCATGCCGTTTTGCCTGTTGTCCGGCGCCCGGTACGCGTATAATCGACCACTTTCTGAGCAATAAGCGTGCTATGCAGCTGCTTCGCGGACTACACAACCTGCAGCCCCTGGCCGGGGGCTGCGTCGCCACCATCGGTAACTTCGACGGCGTCCACCTCGGGCACCAGGCTATCCTGGCGCGTCTGCGCGAGCGCTCGCTGGAGCTGGGCGTACCCAGCTGCGTGGTGATTTTCGAGCCGCAGCCGCGCGAGTTCTTCTCCCCCGATTCGGCGCCGGTGCGTCTGACCCGCCTGCGCGAGAAACTCGAGTTGCTGCGTGGGCAGGGCGTCGACGTGGTGCTCTGCCTGGCCTTCAACCGCCGCTTGCGCGAGCTGTCGGCAGCCGAGTTCGTCCGCCAGGTCCTGGTCGATGGACTGGCGGTGCGGCACCTTGAAGTGGGCGACGATTTCCGTTTCGGCTGCGACCGCTCCGGTGACTTCGCCTTCCTGGTGAACGCCAGTCGCGAGCAGGGGTTCACCGTCGAGGCGGCCGCCACCGTCGAACTGGACGGCGTGCGGGTGAGCAGCACGCGGGTCCGCCAGGCCCTGGCCGAGGGCGACCTGCATCTCGCCGAGCGCCTTCTGGGGCGTCCCTTCAGCCTGAGCGGACGGGTCCTGCATGGACAGAAACTCGGCCGGCAACTGGGCTCGCCCACGGCCAACATTCAACTGAAACGGCGCAAGGCGCCGTTGAACGGGGTCTACCTGGTCAGTACGCTGGTCGATGGCCAGCGTTGCCAGGGGGTGGCGAACATCGGCACCCGCCCTTCGGTGAACGGCGACGGCCGTCCCCATCTGGAAGTGCACCTGCTCGATTTCGCCGGCGATCTATACGGCCGGCATCTGCAGGTGACCTTCCACCAGAAGCTGCGCGACGAGCAGCGTTTTGCCTCCCTGGAGGCACTCAAGGCGGCGATTCTCGCGGATATCGCCGCCGCCCGGGCCTACTGGCTGGGCCAACCGCTTGATTGAAGAGATCCTGAACAGGCCCTGAGATGACCGACTACAAAGCGACGCTAAACCTTCCGGAAACCGCCTTCCCAATGAAAGCCGGCCTGCCCCAGCGCGAGCCGGAAACCCTGAAGTTCTGGAACGACATCGGTCTGTACCAGAAGCTGCGGGCCATTGGCGGCGACCGTCCGAAGTTCGTCCTGCACGATGGCCCTCCGTACGCCAACGGCAGCATTCACATCGGTCACGCGGTCAACAAGATTCTCAAGGACATCATTGTCCGCTCCAAGACCCTGGCGGGCTACGACGCGCCCTATGTGCCGGGCTGGGATTGCCACGGCCTGCCCATCGAGCACAAGGTCGAGACCACCCACGGCAAGAATCTTCCGGCGGACAAGACCCGCGAACTGTGCCGCGAATACGCAGCCGAGCAGATCGAAGGGCAGAAGGCCGACTTCATCCGCCTGGGCGTGCTCGGCGAGTGGGACAACCCCTACAAGACCATGAATTTCGCCAACGAGGCGAACGAAATCCGCGCCCTCGCGGAAATGGTCAAGCAGGACTTCGTGTTCAAGGGCCTGAAGCCGGTCAACTGGTGCTTCGACTGTGGTTCGGCGCTGGCCGAGGCCGAGGTCGAGTACGCCGACAAGAAGTCGCCGACCATCGACGTCGGCTTCCCGGTGGCGGATGCCGACAAGCTGGCCGCGGCCTTCGGCCTGGCGGCCCTGGACAAGCCGGCGCAGATCGTCATCTGGACCACCACGCCCTGGACCATCCCGGCCAACCAGGCGCTGAACGTGCATCCGGAGATCGACTACGCGCTGGTCGATGCCGGCGATCGCTACCTGGTGCTGGCCGAGGCCCTGGTCGAGTCCTGCCTGGCGCGCTACCAGCGCGAGGGCAAGGTGGTCGCCACCGCCAAGGGCGAGGCGCTGGAACTGATCAACTTCCGCCATCCGTTCTACGAGCGCCTGTCGCCGGTCTACCTGGCCGACTACGTGGCCCTCGATGCCGGCACCGGTATCGTCCACTCGTCGCCGGCCTACGGCGAAGACGACTTCTATACCTGCAAGCGCTACGGGATGAGCAACGACGACATCCTCAGCCCGGTGCAGAGCAACGGCGTCTACGTCGACTCGTTGCCGTTCTTCGGCGGCCAGTTCATCTGGAAGGCCAACCCTAACGTGGTGGCCAAGCTGGAAGAGGTCGGCAGCCTGCTGGCCCACGAAACCATCAATCACAGCTACATGCACTGCTGGCGGCACAAGACGCCGCTGATCTATCGCGCCACCGCGCAGTGGTTCGTCGGCATGGACAAGCAGCCCAGGCAGGGTGCTTCCCTGCGCGAGCGAGCGCTGGAAGCCATCACCCAGACCGAATTCGTCCCGGGCTGGGGCCAGGCGCGCCTGCACGGAATGATCGCCGGGCGTCCCGACTGGTGCATCTCGCGCCAGCGCAACTGGGGCGTACCGATCCCGTTCTTCTTGCACAAGGCCAGCGGCGAACTGCATCCACGCACCGTCGAGCTGATGGAAGAGGTCGCGCAGCGAGTCGAGAAGGAAGGCATCGAAGCCTGGTTCAAGCTCGACGCCGCCGAGTTGCTCGGCGAGGAGGCCGCGCAGTACGACAAGATCAACGACACCCTGGACGTCTGGTTCGACTCCGGCACCACCCACTGGCACGTGCTGCGTGGCTCCCACCGGATCGGCCATGCCAGCGGCCCGGTCGCCGATCTCTACCTGGAAGGTTCCGACCAGCACCGCGGCTGGTTCCACTCCTCGCTGCTGACCGGCTGCGCGATCGACAACCATGCGCCGTACCGCCAGTTGCTGACCCACGGTTTCACCGTCGACGAGTCCGGCCGCAAGATGTCCAAGTCACTGGGCAATACCGTGGTGCCGCAGACCGTCATCGATACCCTGGGCGCCGACATCCTGCGCCTGTGGGTAGCCTCGACCGATTACTCGGGCGAGATCGCGGTATCCCAGCAGATTCTCCAGCGCAGCGCCGATGCCTACCGGCGGATCCGCAATACCACGCGCTTCCTGCTGTCCAACCTGAACGGTTTCGATGCGGCCACTGATCTGCTGCCGCCCCAGGAAATGCTGGCCCTGGATCGCTGGGCGGTCGATCGTGCCCTGCTCTTGCAGCGCGAGATCGAAGAGGCGTACCGCGAGTACCGCTTCTGGAACGTCTATTCCAAGGTGCACAACTTCTGCGTACAGGAGCTGGGCGGGTTCTACCTGGACATCATCAAGGACCGCCAGTACACCACCGGCGCCAACAGCGTCGCCCGGCGCTCCTGCCAGACCGCACTGTTCCACATCGCCGAGGCCCTCGTACGCTGGATCGCCCCGATCCTGGCGTTCACCGCCGAGGAAGTCTGGAAGTTCCTGCCCGGCGAGCGCGCCGAGTCGGTAATGCTCGCCACCTGGTACGACGGCCTCAGCGAACTGCCGGCCGACGTGACGCTGAATCGCCAGTACTGGGAGCAGGTCATGGCGGTGAAGGCCGCGGTCAACAAGGAGCTGGAGAACCAGCGCGCGGCCAAGGCCGTGGGCGGCAACCTGCAGGCCGAAGTCACCCTGTATGCGGAAGACGCGCTGCAGGCCCAATTGGCCAAGCTGGGCAACGAGCTACGCTTCGTCCTGATCACCTCGACCGCGACCCTGGCGCCGCTGTCGGCGGCTCCGGCCGACGCGGTGGACAGCGAAGTCGCCGGCCTCAAGCTGAAAGTGGTCAAGTCGACCCACGCCAAGTGCGGTCGTTGCTGGCACCATCGCGAGGACGTCGGTCAGCATGCTGCGCATCCTGACCTGTGTGGTCGCTGCATCGAGAACATCGAAGGCAGCGGCGAGGTTCGCCACTATGCCTGAGGTCGATCGTTTCGGGCGCTTGCCCTGGCTGTGGATCACCGTGCTGGTGTTCGTCCTCGACCAGCTCAGCAAGGCGTTCTTCCAGGCCGAACTGAGCATGTACCAGCAGATCGTGGTGATCCCCGATCTGTTCAGTTGGACCCTGGCCTACAACACCGGTGCCGCCTTCAGCTTCCTGGCCGACAGCTCGGGCTGGCAGCGCTGGCTGTTCGCCCTGATCGCCATCGTCGTCAGCGCGATCCTGGTGGTCTGGCTGAAACGCCTGAAGAAAGGCGAGACCTGGTTGGCCATCGCCCTGGCGCTGGTGCTCGGTGGCGCCCTGGGCAACCTCTACGACCGCATGGTTCTTGGCCACGTGGTGGACTTCATCCTGGTGCACTGGCAGAACCGCTGGTACTTCCCGGCGTTCAACCTGGCCGATAGCGCCATCACCGTCGGCGCCGTCATGTTGGCGCTCGACATGTTCAGATCGAAGAAATCCGGAGAAGCCGCCCATGGCTGAGTCGACCCGCATTGGCCAGGAGAGCCGCGTCACCCTGCATTTCGCCCTCAAGCTGGAGGACGGCAACGTCGTCGACAGCACCTTCGACAAGCAGCCGGCCTCGTTCAAGGTCGGCGACGGCAACCTGCTGCCGGGCTTCGAACAGGCGCTGTTCGGCTTGAAGGCTGGCGACAAGCGCACCCTGAGCATTCTTCCCGAACAGGGCTTCGGCCAGCCGAATCCGCAGAACGTGCAGATCATGCCGCGCGACCAGTTCCAGGACATGGAGCTGGCCGAGGGCCTGCTGGTGATCTTCAACGACGCGGCCAAGACCGAACTGCCGGGCGTGGTCAAGGCGTTCGATGAGCAGCAGGTGACCGTCGACTTCAATCATCCGCTGGCCGGCAAGACCCTGGCCTTCGAAGTCGAGATCATCGACGTCCAGCCGGCCTGAACCGTCGGTCGCTGCGCCCTTCCCAAGCGGGGAGGGCGGTAGCAAGGTTCATTCGTCCAATCACCGCGTCGCCCACGAGACCGCCATGCAAATCAAACTCGCCAATCCCCGCGGCTTCTGCGCCGGCGTGGATCGCGCCATCGAGATCGTCAACCGTGCCCTCGATGTCTTCGGCCCGCCGATCTACGTGCGTCACGAGGTGGTGCACAACAAGTTCGTCGTGGACAACCTGCGCCAGCGCGGCGCCATCTTCGTCGAGGAACTCGATCAGGTGCCGGACAACGTCATCGTCATCTTCAGCGCCCACGGCGTTTCCCAGGCGGTCCGCAAGGAAGCCGAGGGGCGCGGCCTGAAGGTTTTCGACGCGACCTGCCCGCTGGTGACCAAGGTGCACATGGAAGTGGTGCGCTACAGCCGCGACGGCCACGAATGCGTGCTGATCGGGCATGAAGGCCACCCCGAGGTGGAAGGCACCATGGGCCAGTACGATGCCAGCAACGGCGGTGCCATCTACCTGGTGGAGGACGAGGCCGACGTCGCCGCGCTGGAGGTGCGCAAGCCCGAAGCCCTGCACTACGTGACCCAGACCACCCTGTCGATGGACGACACCTCGAAGGTCATCGATGCCCTGCGCGCCAAGTTCCCGCAGATCCAGGGGCCGCGCAAGAACGACATCTGCTATGCCACCCAGAACCGCCAGGATGCCGTGAAGGAACTGGCCGACCAGTGCGACATGGTCCTGGTGGTGGGCAGCCCCAACAGTTCCAACTCCAACCGCCTGCGCGAACTCGCCGAGCGCATGGGCACGCCGGCCTACCTGATCGACGGCGCCGAGGACATGCAACGCGGCTGGTTCGACGGTGTGCGTCGCATCGGAATCACCGCAGGCGCCTCCGCGCCGGAAGTGCTGGTGCGCGGAGTGATCGCCCAGCTACGTGAGTGGGGGGCGTCGGAAGAGCAGGAACTGGAGGGACGGGAGGAGAACATTACCTTCTCGATGCCCAAGGAACTGCGGGTCAAGGCTTTGTAATCGGAATTTTTGCGCACCTGAAAAAGCCCGGCTTATGCCGGGCTTTGCCTTTTTCTTGTCTCGGCGCTTTAGCGCCAGCATTCTGCAACGCTCTTCTTGCTTCCAGTCCGGCCTTTCTCGCCGTTGGCGGTCAAGGTCAGGTTGCCACAATCAAGATCGTTGAATGCCTGGTTAGCGATAAGGCGATAACCTCCGTCGTTGGCTACCGTATCGACGGTAAGGCTGTATTTGCCTGTGGAGGACTTCACTGTGGTGCCCGATGTGTTGCGCATATGCAGCTTGCCGATGTCGGCTTGGGTAGTGATATAAGTATTGTTCTGTGAAAAATAGCGCTCTTGAGTAGCGGCTGCTTCGCTGAGTAATGCCTGTCCTTCGGTGCGATTCCCGCGCTTCACGTATTCGTCGTAGCTGGGGTAGGCGATACCAGCAAGAATAGCGATGATTACTACGACGATCATCAACTCGATGAGAGTGAAGCCTCTGTTCGACTTCATTGTTGCTGCTCCGATCCGAAGGGAACGAGAGGGGCCTGCTTGATAATGTAGAACGACTCGATTTCTGGCAGGTCGCTGGTGAGTTTGCCGGAGAAAGACACTGTCTGTCCCTGACGTACCAAGAATATGACCGGCGAGTCCTGTTGTTGGACACGGTTGGGCAAGCGATATGTCTGCCCATCGACTACTACCAGACCGGCGGCAGGATGAACATCCTCGACCACGCCCACATTCTCGAACGTATTCGTGGCACTCAAGGCAAAGGTTGGGCAAGCCAGAGCTAGAGCTGCAAGAGCTGTGGCGAGAAGACGTAAGGGGTTCATGTTCATTTCTCCTCGACGACCCGCCAGGTTTGTCGTCCGTTACTCTTGTCGCTGGGGTTGAAGATGATGCACTCATCACCAGTGCAAGCCTCGGATTGACGCTGTTCGTTCTGGGTAATGGCCAAGCCACCTAGTCCATCCTGTTGGAAGGCGGATACGACCGAGCCGTTGTAATCCGAGCCAGAGTCCACTATACCCGCACGTTTGAGATCGAAGACGGTGAAACTGGTACGTCCGCCAGTATATGGATTGAGGCCGTAGGTCCAGCTGGTAGAGCCGCTGTCACAAGGGTCGTCGTTCGGTGTCAAGGTCTGCAATAGAAGCACTTGGCCGGCAGCGAACATATCTTCGATCATCATTTCGCCTTTCTTGCTGCTATTGACCTCCAGATTCAGTCGCCAGCCATAGCTAGCCACATCCGAGTTCGCGGTACCGGTTGCTCCGTCTTTGTACCACTTCACCGGGTTTTGGCTAATAAGCCGAATATTCCTGTTCACGCTACCGAATGTGGAGTTCGCCTCTGTTGTCATGGTTTGGGCTGTGAGGGCGTTGCGGTCGATGGTTGGGGTACTGTTTGCGCTTTCGCCCTTGGTCTGGCGATCCCAGATACCATAGAGCGTCATGGCTCGGCTGGTATCGGCCTGAGCGTCATCGTCCTCGAAGTATTTTCCTGTACCTACGATGACGATGTAGCCCTTACGGCTAGGATGGCGTACCAAGGTAGGCGGAGCCGTGATGGGCTGACGAGTATTGTTGTCGGCGCGAGCACGGAAAAGCGGGGCGCCGCTGAACGATACTCTGAAAGCAGAAGGATCTACATCTCCGGGCTTGAAGGGATTGATAGAGGTATTTGTGTCTGGGTCGTCGTTGCGGGTATTGCCGATCAAATCGAAGCGCCAGATATTTCCCTGCAGATCGCCAGCATAGGCGTAGTCAGCAATGCCATCGCTGTTGTTATCAGCCAGGCGAGGCGTCGATAGGCCATTGGCTATTCCGCGCTCGCTTTGGACTTCCAGCTTCTTGATCAGCGTTCCCTTTTTCAAATCAATCAGCAGTAAAGCTGCCTTGTCATTATCGCTTCCATAGCCGTTGCCGGTAACTACTGCCCATTGTCCGCTGTGCAGTCTGGCTACGGTAGGTTTGGAGAAGGTGTAACCAAGGTCCGAGTCGGTACTGCTATCGTATTCCCAAAGCAGCTTGACATCGTCCGGCTTGGTTACATCGAGTGCGAACAGGCCGCGACCTCCAGCACCAAGCGTTCCGATCAGAACAGTGTGCCAAGCTCCATCGAAAAAGGCATCGCTGACGACCGGTGTAGCGTCGACGAAATATTGGTGGGCACCGCCCTGGTAGCTGATGCCGGTAAGCTTGTTAAGCTTTTCGAATACTGCTGTAGGGATGAAAGCGAACTCTTCCACGCCGGTTTTGATGTTGAAACCATGCAACATGCCATCGTTGGATCCAACATAAACTCTAGGGCTGCGCTGGTCTGCCTCTGTCTTGAATGTGCCGTAGTCGCCGCTGGGTTCGATGGGGTTGGCCAGATAAGTGAGGTATTGGGCCGGTCCGACCACGGCTGGAGACGAGTGCACGATGTCCCCTAACACCGCCTGTCGTTGCCGGAATCCATCCATATTCTGCTGGCCACGGATGAAGTCGACCCGCTGTGCTCCTTTGGTGTCGGCCTGATTGTCCTTGTCCGGGTTGCGGTTCAGCCAAGTGGCTAACTGACTTCCCTCAATATTGCTCCATGTGAAAGGCTTAAGGCGGTTGGTTCCGCTATTGCTGGCGATGTAAATATTACGGGTAGCGGGAGCTCGGTTGTCCAGCAGTGCGCCGGCGCTCCATTCCTGGGTTTTGGTCGAACCGGTGGAAGTCGACTCCACCTTGTAACGTATAAGGTCGCCCGCCCAGTTCTTGTCACTGGCAAAGCTGGACTGGTAGCTGTAGCGGATCAGCTTGTCGCCGGTTCCGTCATCCTGCAGCGCGGAAGTCATTGCTGGTTTGGAGGAGGAGGTGTTGCGCTCGGAAATCCGTGTCAGGATCTTATTGAAAGCCTGAACCAGAGAGTCCGGTGATTCCGCGCTAAAGAAGTCTCCACGAGAGTTGATAGCTGCATGCCAGAGGTCGTAGACGTTACCGGGTGCGGCGTCGTTATCGACGCTGGGCCAAGCCTTGCTTCCAGCCATCAACTCCTCGTAGTTGCCAAAGGTGCTGCCTGTCCAAGTTGGTGCAGAGTTCAATGTGAGCGAATAGGAAAGACCTAGGCCAACGGTAAAGTTGACCATGTGTTGCCAAGTGGCTGGGTTGTTGCGAGGGTCCCAGTAATCCTTGGAATCGTCCCCACTCTTGTAGGCCATGAAAGGCTTCAGGTCATTGTCGATGCTGGGACGTAAGTCTGTGGTCCAGTATTTGAAAGCCAGGTCAGCCAATGAGCTGGCATTGCTGTCGGCATAAGGGGGCTGTGGCCTATAGAGGGTGCTATCAGGAAAGGTCTGGTTCTGGTTGTCGAGATTGCCAGGGGTGACGTTCCGACCGTTCCAGATACCGTCGGTCATCATGATGTGATAGCTGGCCCGGCAGGAATATGTCTTTCCGTCTTCGGTGGTATAAGCTGTGCCGTTGGTTTGCAAGAAGCGTCCGGCTCGGTCAAGAGCCGCATGCAGAGGAGTACCGCCGCTGGCCGGGCTGTTCGCCAGCCAATTGAAGAAATTGATTTTGTGCTGCTTGTTGAATTGGAGCAGGGCATTGTTTTGGCAGCTTCTGCTGTTGGCGCCGATGCTACAGGTGTTCAGGGCCCCCCAAGTGAGACGCACGTTTTCCGGCAGGCTGTAAAAGGCCAGGTTGGCAGCGGTCTTTGTGGCCAGGATGCGGTTGCGATAGTAGGAGTACCATATCGCAAAGTTGCTTTCCTGACTGGTAGGAAGAGCATTGTAGGTATAACAGGAGTTGGAGCTGCTCACCGGCTGTGCAGGGCAGCTAGCGCTTACCTTATAAGTATAGTAATAAGCTCTCCCGGTATTGCAGCTGCTATCGATGCAACCAAGCCAGCCGGTTCCCCATTGAGGGCGATAGTTATTGCTCAGGTTGGTGGTGGAGCCTTGGGCGTAGCCATCCTGCCAGGCTGCTGTGAAGCGTGGCACTGGATAGTCGGAAACGATGATCTGATCGCCTGACAGTGTCAATTTCTTGGGCACTTGGTAAGCATAATCGGGGTTGTAGTACAGTGCGTTGTAATCGCTGGAACGTCCCGCTCTGCCGCTATTCCCGCTAATACCGTCGGGCACGTAAGCCCAGGCCATACTGCCTGAGTCATCTAGAGTGAACAGCAGGTTGGGAGCAACGCCCTGGGTTAGGAACAGGGGTTGCTGGCTGACATTCAGGGCCGTGGCGGCATAACTGTCAGAGGCGAACAGGATGCTCAGGGTGCAACCTGCAGCCAGCAGGCTTTTTCCTGCGCGGGTAATCTGGTGGATCATGCGCTGGCTCCAGTCAGTTGGTATACAGGCGTGCATGAACGGCCTGTAGAACAGTCTCTCCGCCCGCCTTGTTGAGGGCGCGGCTGTTGGTTTCGTAGTAGAACGTGCCGACCCCGCGCATCATGTTGCCGTACTCGGGATTTTCCGCTTCGTTGTTCTGTTCGCCAGCGGGCACCGTGATGGTCTGCCAGGTGACTGCGCGGTCTTTGTCGATCTGCGTAGGGTTATTCAGATCGCTGCCTCGGTAGGGCATCCAGACACGTGAATTGGCGTTATCTGTCTTGCCGTTCAGGGCTGCCACCGGATTGTTGTGCACGTCATCTCGGGGTACGGAGAGGGCACTCAGGTTCAGTATGCAAGGCCGTTTGACATTGCTATCGGCGCATCCGCTGCCGACCTCTGGGGGCTTGATGGTATTGAAAAAGCGTCGTTCACCTTCGCGTAGCCCAGCTTCGCCCGCATTGCGCAGGCGCTTCTGTTCGATGAGATTGCCGGTGATACGGCTTTCCAGTGACACCTCGCGCATGTTGGAAACGGCGAGGAGCGTGATCATCAACAAGATAACCAGCGAGATCAACAACGTGGATCCCTGCTGTCGAGAGGTATGGCGCAGGGTCATGGCATGAGATTCCTGATGGTTTGGTTACCACGCGCTATTTGGTAAATCTGGCCTTTGTCTGCGGCCTCGATGGCGCTTTTGCTCTCGGGATAAAGGACGATCCAGCGATCGCGTGCCTGGCTATCATCTCCTGTGCGCAGGCTTGTATTGTCGCTGCCTGCCAGGATTGAGAAGCGCAATGCTCGGATAGGACGACCGGCGACATCCTGTAGTGCGACGAAGCTGGATACTTTGCGTTCGCTACGATCTGCTGGCCCGACCCCCGCTTCCAAGCGGAAGTCTGTGAGACCACTGACCAATTCTCCCGATTTCGACTGGGCGATATCGGGACGACTGCAACTCAGGGTACCGGCGCTCGGTAGGTAGACCAGGCGAACGACGACAGGGGGAGTATTTGTGAAGGGCTTTTCCGGAACTCCGGTAATTTCATTACCGAGGCAATCATGCTCCCCTTTGTAGGCGGGTTGATAGCGCAAGCAGACACCGTACTCACCCGCCTTGAGGGCAGTTGCCGCAGCGATAGTCTCGCCAGCCACAAATGCACGACAGCCATTGAATGTCGCGGATTTGAAAGCATTCTCCATGTTGTCGTCGTGAAGGCGACGATAGGCTGTCTTATCCAGTTGTTGCTGCAGCAGCATAAGAACGAAGCGGCTATTTTCCTGGTTGCCGGCCTGGCCTTGCTGGAAAAGATAGTTGCGTTTGTTGTCGATGTAGATCTGGCTGATCCCCAGGATCAGGAAGCTGCTTATAGCGAGTGCCACGAGCAGTTCTACCATCGATAGGCCTTTCTGCATTTTGCTGAAGAGCATGCTTGTTCTCACAATTCGGAGCGGACGCTGTAGGTGCACAAGGTGGAGTCAGAGGCGTTGAAACACGCTCCATCCATGGCTCGCCAGGCAACCTGGATTTCGATGGCCGAGCCTTTGGTGTTGTCGCAGGTACCCGGGGTTGGGCTGCGACAAATGTAGAATTGGCTATTCAAGAGTGCGGAGGCTCCCGGCAAGTCTTTCGAGGCCTGTTGGGCCCAGCAGCCGAGACGTTCCTTAGCATCTGCTGGCAATGGCGCGCAGCGCGCTGGGGCTGCGGGAAAGTCGCTGCCCTTGGCCTTGTAGTAGACCGAGTCTTCGCGTAGTTGGGCGCGTAGATTGAGTACGGCATCTGGGTCCGCACGCATTATTTCCATCAGGTCGCTAGCAAGCATTGCTGCGGCATTGCGTTGTACCGACTCCTGCGTGTACTGGATCGTGCGCCCTTGCATGGCAACCATGCCCAGTACGCCAATGCTGATCAGCACCAGAGCAACCAGTACTTCGATCATGCTGAAACCCGTTTCTCGAGACATGGGCTTTCCTCAGTTACAGCTGTCCGGTTGCTTTGAAGATGGGTACAGGATCACGCGTCCACTGGGCTGAACGGTAAGCAGACGTCCTGTACTTTTGTCACCGGCGAAGCAGACCTTTATGTCAATGTTTGCAGCCTGGTTGCTAAGTGTGCCGGTAGCGTTGAAGGTCAGCTCCGCAGTCGCACTGCTGGCGGATAGCGAGACCTGCTGGAAACCTTGGTGCTTTTGCACGGTGGTCGCGCCGCTGATGATTTCCAGGCCTTTTGCCCAGTCATTGTTCTGCGTCGCCCTGATGCTCACATTGGCATGACGGTTTACAGCTTCGCTGCGAGCGTACTGAAGCAGGCTGTAGAGTTCCTCGCTGGCAGTCTGGATTCGGTTGCGCTCGATCAAGGCGTTGAAACTGGGTACGGCAATGCTGGCGAATATGGCGACCAGAACCAACACCATCATCAACTCGATCAGGGAAAAGCCGGCGCTGCGACAAATAGAGCGCATGCAGTACTCCACAAGGAAAAGGGCCAGATAATCTTGCCTAGTGGAGAGCGCATTGTCCCTGTAGCAGAGACAGCCGGAGCGGAGAGTGGGATGACTGGCAAACGGTATGTGAAACAGTTCTCTCACCGCCTGGAGCACAGGTAAGAGAGCTTTTTATTTTCGCTCTTTCCCGCCACCCTGAGGCGGCCTTGCCGATTGAGCACCAATTGCCACTCGATGCGATCGTCCTTACATTCGAAGAAACGCCCGTTACCTGTAGGGCTGGTGCCATTAGGCAGGTAGCGCAGTCGCTTGTCGAAGCCCCGCCAATGAATATCGGTGCGACTCGTATTTTCATGCCGGGCCAGTATCTGTTGGCTCCTGTCGTTACGGCTGAACCAGCCGAGATGCCATTCCTCGCTGCAGGTACTGCCGTCACCGCTACCGCAGACCTCGATGATCACGCCGTTCTGTATGCTGCTAGCCCGCGCAGCCATCAGATGACTAGTCAGGCTGTCACGAGTAGCACGGCTAATGTCCCGCTTCATTCTGTCGTGGAGGGTGGGCAGCGCAATTGTCAGGCCTATCGCAAGGATCAATAGGACTATCGATAGTTCGACCAAGTTGAAGCCGCTCGATTTCATGGGATGAATACCTCTGCGGGTATGATGGGCTTTTCACCGGGACAGATTCGACTGAGTTCGTTGAAGCAGGCAATTCGTCAGCATCTGATCCCTTTGAGTGATATTTCTCTGTTCCTGGCAAATCGGTAGGAGCCCTGTGGTGAGTAGAGATGTAGTAGTGGTAGGCGCTGGCGTCATCGGCCTGTTGACCGCCCGGGAGCTGGCGCTCGCCGGACTGCGGGTGACCCTGGTGGAGCGGGGCGAGAGTGGGCGTGAGGCATCCTGGGCGGGAGGCGGGATCGTCTCGCCGCTCTATCCGTGGCGCTACAGCCCGGCGGTGACCGCCCTGGCGCACTGGTCGCAGGACTTCTACCCGGCCCTGGGGCAGCGTTTGCTCGACGAGACCGGGCTCGATCCCGAGGTCCATACCGTTGGCCTGTACTGGCTGGACCTGGACGACCAGACCGAGGCACTGCAGTGGGCACGCAACCACACCCGGCCGTTGAAGGAAGTGCCGATCGAGGAGGCCTACGCGGCGGTGCCCGGGCTGGGCGCAGGCTTCCAGCGGGCGGTCTACATGTCGGGCGTGGCCAATGTGCGCAATCCTCGCCTGGCGCGCTCATTGCGGGCATCCCTGCAACAATTCGCCAATCTCGAGTTGCATGAACAGACGGAGGTGCGCGGCTGGTTGCGCGACGGCGATCGAGTGGTCGGCGTGGCGACCTCGCGTGGCGAGATCCGTGGCGACAAGGTGCTGCTGGCGGCAGGCGCCTGGAGCGGCGAGTTGTTGAAGCCGCTTGGCCTGGAACTGCCCGTGGTACCGGTGAAAGGTCAGATGATCCTCTACAAGTGCGCGGCGGATTTCCTGCCGCGCATGGTGCTGGCCAAGGGGCGCTACGCGATTCCGCGGCGCGACGGCCACATCCTGATCGGCAGCACCTTGGAACATTCGGGCTTCGACAAGACGCCGACCGACGAGGCGCTGGAAAGCCTCAGGGCGTCTGCGGCAGAACTGTTGCCGGAACTGGCGGACATGCAGCCGGTGGCCCACTGGGCAGGGTTGCGCCCGGGCTCTCCCGAAGGCATCCCCTATATCGGTCCGGTGCCTGGCTTCGACGGGCTCTGGCTGAATACCGGGCACTACCGCAACGGGCTGGTCCTGGCACCGGCGTCGTGCCGTCTGCTGGCGGATCTCATGAGCGGGCGGGAACCGATCATCGACCCGGCCCCCTACGCCCCGGCTGGTCGCCTCTGAGGAGCGAAAACCAAAAGGCCTGTCTTCGGACAGGCCTTTTCACTTTCAGTCGATGCCCAGCTTTTTCAGGCGGTAGCGCATCGAGCGGAACGTCAGGCCCAGGCGCTGGGCCGCGGCGGTGCGGTTCCAGCGGGTCTCCTCGAGTGCCTGCATGATCAGCTTGCGCTCGATGTCTTCCAGGTAGTCCTCGAGGTTGTCGATTTCGCTCAGGCTCGCGGCGCCTTCCTGGCTGGCACCCGGCGCATCGGCCAGGCGCAGGTCGTGAGGCTGGATCTGGTCGTCTTCGCACAGGGTATAGGCGCGCTCCAGCATGTTTTCCAGCTCGCGGACGTTGCCCGGGAAGCGGTAGTTCTTCAGCTTCTCCTGTGCGTCGCCGGTCAGCCTGGCGGCCGGCAGGCCGGTGTCGCCGGCCAGGCGCTTGAGGATGCGTTCGGCGAGCAGCGGGATGTCCTCGCGGCGTTCGCGCAGCGGTGGTACGCGCAGCTCGATGACGTTGAGGCGGTAGTAGAGGTCCTGGCGGAAGCGCCCGGCGCCGACTTCGGCGGCGAGGTCCTTGTGGGTGGCGCAGAGGATGCGCACGTCGACGGCGACCTCCTGCTGGCCGCCGACCGCGCGCACGGCCTTTTCCTGGATCGCCCGGAGCAGTTTGACCTGCATGGCCATCGGCAGGTCGGCGACTTCGTCGAGGAACAGGGTGCCACCGCTGGCGGCCTGGAACAGGCCCTGCTTGTCTTCGATAGCGCCAGTGAAGCTGCCTTTCTTGTGGCCGAAGAACTCGCTTTCCATCAGCTCGGAGGGAATCGCGCCGCAGTTCACCGGCACGAACGGCCGCTCGATACGTGGCCCCTGCTCGTGGATCAGGCGCGCCACCAGTTCCTTGCCGCTGCCGGACTCGCCACTGATGTAGACCGGCGCCTGGCTGCGCGCCAGCTTGCCGATCTGGTTGCGCAGGGCGCGCATCGGCGGCGACTCGCCGAGCAGGCGGTTGTCCACCGGCGCTTCCTCGGCTTCCGGGTTGCGCAAGCGTAGGGCGGTTGCCACCAGCTCCCGCAAGCGACCGAGGTCGACCGGTTTGGTGAGGAAGTCGAAGGCACCGGCCTTGAGCGCCTGGATCGCGGTGTCCAGGCTGCCGTACGCGGTGATCATGGCCACCGGGGTCTGTGGATGGCGCTGCTGGATGTACTGGACCAGATCGAGGCCGCTGCCGTCCGGCAGGCGCATGTCGGTGAGGCACAGGTCGAACGGCTCGCGGGCCAGCAACTCGCGGGCTTCCTTGACGTTGCGGGCGCTGCGGGTGTCCAGCTTCATGCGGCCGAGAGTGATTTCCAGCAGTTCGCGGATATCCGGTTCATCGTCGACGATCAGGGCTTTTTGTCGGCTCATGCGTGCGGCTTCCGTCAGCTGAGTTTGCGCGGGTGGGCGAAGGTGATGCGGAAGCAGCCGCCGCCTTCCTCGCGATTGCGGTAGTCGATCCGTGCCTGGTTGCTCTCGCAGAGTTCGCGGGAGAGATAGAGGCCCAGGCCGGTGCCTTTGCTTTCTGTAGTAAAGAAGGGTTCGAACAGGTTGTTCAGTTTGTCCGCCGGTACGCCGGGACCGTCGTCGATGACTTCCAGCACCGGCAGGTCGCTCTCCGGGTCGCGCGCGAGGCTCAGCCAGACCTGGCCGCGCCCGTGCGCCTGGGCGCTGTAGCGAAGACCGTTCTGCACCAGGTTGCTCAGCACCTGGTTCAACTGGTGTGGGTCCATGCGGGTCTGGATGTCGCCGGCACCGAGCTGCAGGTGCAGTTGGCTGTCGTTGCGCAGCCTGCCGGGGTATTCGTCGACGAACCGCTGAAGCCACTCCTTCAGGTCGAGCTGCTGCGGTTCGGCCTGGCGGCGACGGGAGAGCTGCAGGACGTTCTCGATGACCAGGTTCATCCGCTTCGACTGGTCCTGGATGATCTGCGTCAGGCGTCGGTCCGGGGCATCCAGTTCCTCTGACTCCTGCAGCAGTTGGGCGGCGTGGCTGATCGCGCCCAGCGGGTTGCGGATCTCATGGGCGATGCCGGCGGTCAGGCGGCCAAGACCGGCCAGCTTCATCTGCTGCGCCTGCTGGGCGATCTGCGAAATGTCTTCGAGGAAGATCAGCACGTGCTGGTCGTCTTCGCGGTTGAGGCTGATAAAGCTGGGTTGCACCGTCGGGCCATCCGGCACCACCTTGAGCGTCGGCGGACGGAGGCTGGGATTCAGGCGCCATTGCTTCATGCAGTGCATCAGCATCGGGCTGTGGCGGCCGAGGCTGGCGCCCTGCACGTCGTCCTGCCTGAGCAGGCCGAGGGCGGCCTGGTTGGCGAGGAGGATGGCCTGACGGCTATCGACCACGAGGATGCCGGTGCGCATGCGCTGCAGGATCAATGCGTTGAGTTCCTCCAGGTTGGCGACCGTCTCGGCGCGTTCTTCGGCCAGCGTTTCGGTCTGCTCCTGGCGCCGCACCAGAGCCTGGATCACCAGCGCGGCGGCGAAGCACAGGGTGCCGAGGCCGCCGGCCTGGACGTAGTGGTTGGTGGCGTCCGGACTGCTCAGGCTGAGGAAGAAGGTCAGGTAGAGCAGGCCGAGGCTGGCCGCCGCCGCGATGACCAGGCCGATGCGCCCGCGCAGCAGGATGTTGGCAATGGCCACCGCCACCACCAGCAGGCTGCCGATGCCGCTGGGTACGCCGCCACCTGCGTAGAACAGGCCGCAAAGCATCAGCACGTCGGTGAGCGCGAGGATGAAGATCGGCAGCAATTGCCGCGACGGCGGCAGGAACAGCGCGACCAGGATGTTGAAGACCAGGTAGCACCAACTGCCGACATGGAACAGTTCAGGGTGGACGAGCTTGAGGACCTGATCTTCCAGTTCGCTGGAGATCAGCAGGACCAGTACCAGGCCGATGGTCAGGCGGTACAGGTGGTACAGACGGAGGATGCGTTGCCCCTGCTCCTCGCTCAGCCGTAGCCGTTCAGCGCGCACGGTCGCCCTGGTCCTGGCGCAGGTGCGCCTGGCTGCAATACCAGCGTTGTTCGTGGGCGAGGGCGTTGGCCTGCGGCACGTGGACGCCGCAATGGGCGCAGCGGACCATCGGCGATGCGCTCGGCTCGTCCTGCGGACGTTGCTGCTGGCGCGGAGTGGGACGGGTAAAGCGACGCCAGAGCCAGAACGCGATGGCGATCAGGGCGATCCAGAACAGGAGGCGGAAAAGGCCCATGGTGATCTCGGAGGCTGGAGAAAGCTGCAGTTTAGCCAAGCCGCCGGCTCGATCCCAGACGGGAAGGTCCAGGCTGTGCGGCGTTTGGCGCTGGGAGAGGCATGGCGGCGGGCAAAAAGAAGGGAGGCCTGCGCCTCCCTTCGGTGTTTCGTGCGATCAGTCGAAGAGACCGAAGGTCATGTAGCTCCACCAGGAGCGACCGGAGTCCTCGTCGTCATCGCTCTCCGGCTTCTCGTCGTCGGCGCTGTGATCCTGGTTTTCCGGCTTCAGTTCGGCGGGGATCTCCCGCTCGGCATCCTCGTACTGCTTGATCACGTCCTTGGCGGCCTGGGTTTCCATGTGCGGCGGCGGCTCGCCGCCTTCGATCAGGCCCAGGGTGGCCTTGGCCAGCCAGGAGCGGGTGTCGGCCTCGCTTTCGCGGGCGACGAACTCGCCATCCTTGAGGCTGGCGTTATCCGGATAGTTCAGCTTGAGGGTTTCCAGGCTGGTGCTGGCCAGGTCGTCGAGACCCAGGCGACGGTAGGCTTCGACCATGATCGCCAGGCCATCGCCGACGGCCGGGGTTTCCTGGAAGTTCTCCACCACGTAGCGACCGCGGTTGGCGGCGGCGACATAGGCCTGGCGCTTCAGGTAGTAGTGGCCGACGTGCACTTCGTAGGCCGCCAGCAGGTTGCGCAGGTACACCATGCGCGCCTTGGCGTCCGGGGCGTAGCGGCTGTTGGGGAAGCGGCTGGTGAGCTGGGCGAACTCGTTGAAGGAGTCGCGGGCGGCGCCCGGGTCGCGCTTGGTCATGTCCAGCGGCAGGAAGCGCGCCAGCAGGCCGCGGTCCTGGTCGAAGGAGGACAGGCCTTTGAGGTAGTAGGCGTAGTCGACGTTGGGGTGCTGCGGATGCAGGCGGATGAAGCGTTCGGCGGCGGCGCGGGCGGCTTCGGGCTCCATGTTCTTGTAGTTGGCGTAGATCAGCTCGAGCTGGGCCTGCTCGGCGTAGCGGCCGAAGGGATAGCGCGATTCGAGGGCTTTCAGCTTGGTGACGGCGCTGTTGTAGCTCTTGTTGTTGAGGTCGTCCTGCGCCTGCTGGTACAGCTGGCTCTCGCTCAGGTTCTCGTCGACAGTCTCCTTGTTCGAGGAGCAGGCTGCGGTGAGGGCGAGGATGGCGATCAGCAGCAGGTGTTTCACTTGCATGGCGGCTTGCGTCCCTGGGACGGTCGGCTTGGCCTCAACCGTCTGTTATGATTGGCGCCCCAGGCACCCCCTGGGACAAAGACCCCGTATTTAACCACAGCGCGTAGCCGATTCCAAAAGCCGCGCTGAGCATCGTCTCCTACTCATGTCCGATATGATTCAACGCGCGGCCGAGGTGCCGTTCGAGCTGGGTGGCCAGCGTCTCGACCAGATCGCCGCCCAGCTTTTTCCCGAACACTCCCGCTCCCGTCTGGCCGGCTGGATCAAGGACGGTCGCCTGACCGTCGACGGCGCCGTGCTGCGCCCGCGCGACATCGTCCACAGCGGCGCGCAACTGGTCCTGGAGGCCGAGCAGGAAGCCCAGGGCGAGTGGCTCGCACAGGACATCGAGCTGGAAATCGTCTACGAGGACGAGCACATCCTGGTGATTGACAAGCCCGCCGGCCTGGTGGTCCATCCGGCTGCCGGCCATCAGGACGGCACCCTGCTGAATGCCTTGCTCTACCATGTCCCGGACATCGCCAATGTGCCGCGCGCCGGGATCGTCCACCGCCTGGACAAGGACACGACCGGCCTGATGGTAGTGGCCAAGACGCTGGAGGCCCACACCAAGCTGGTGGCGCAACTGCAGGCACGGTCGGTCAGCCGCATCTACGAGGCGATCGTGATCGGCGTGATCACCTCCGGCGGCACCATCGATGCGCCGATCGGACGGCATGGCGTGCAGCGGCAGAAGATGGCGGTGGTCGACGCCGGCAAGGTGGCGGTCAGCCATTACCGCGTGCTGGAACGCTTCCGTGCGCACACCCATACCCGGGTCAAGCTGGAGACCGGGCGTACCCACCAGATCCGCGTGCACATGAGCCATATTGGCTATCCCCTGGTCGGCGATCCGGTCTACGGTGGGCGCTTCAGGATTCCCCCGGTGGCCAGCCAGACCCTGGTCCAGACTCTTCGCGAATTCCCCCGGCAGGCGCTGCACGCGCGCTTCCTCGAACTGGATCACCCGGCCACCGGCGTGCGCATGAAGTGGGAGTCGCCGCTGCCGGAAGACTTCCTCTGGCTGCTCAGCCTGTTGCGCCAGGATCGCGAGGCGTTCGTCGGTTGAACGCCTGGCTGACCCCCGACTGGCCGGCGCCGGCCCGTGTGCGGGCCTGCGTGACCACGCGCAGTGGCGGGGTCAGCCAGGCACCCTTCGACAGTCTGAACCTTGGCGCCCACGTCGACGACGATCCGCGCGCCGTGGAAGAAAACCGCCGACGCCTGACCGAGCGTCTGGAATGCCGGCCGAGCTGGTTGGAACAGGTGCACGGAGTGACGGTGGTGGAGGCCGACCCGAACCGGGTGCTCAGGGCCGACGCCAGCTGGAGCGCGATGCCGGGCGTCGCCTGTACGATCATGACCGCCGACTGCCTGCCGGCGTTGTTCTGCGACCGCTCGGGCACCCGCGTGGCCGCGGCCCATGCCGGCTGGCGCGGGCTGGCGGCGGGCGTGCTGGAGGCGACGGTGGACAGCCTGGGCGTGCCCGGCGACGAACTGCTGGTCTGGCTGGGGCCGGCGATCGGCCCGCAGGCCTTCGAGGTCGGCGGCGAGGTCCGCGATGCATTCGTCGCTGCGCACGCCGAGGCGCGCTCGGCTTTCGTACCTAGCGCCAATCCGGGCCGCTTCATGGCCGACATCTACCGACTCGCGCGGATCCGCCTGGGCGCCCATGGCGTCACCGCCGTGCATGGCGGCGGCTTCTGCACCTTCAGCGATACCGCGCGCTTCTATTCCTACCGCCGCTCGTCGCGTACCGGCCGTTTTGCCAGCCTGGTCTGGCTCCAGGACTAGGCCCGCGCAGGTTATCCGGCGGCAACTGACCGATGTCACGGTCCGGTCGCTTGAACCGCGGAAAATCGCCCTTATCTACTGAGTCATCTCGGCGGGCTTTTCTTCATCAGGGACACCCATCGTTCCGGCCCGCTCTATAGAAGGAAGGACGACCCATGCGAATAGACCGTTTGACCAGCAAGCTGCAACTGGCGCTCTCCGACGCCCAGTCCCTGGCCGTTGGCCATGACCATCCGGCCATCGAGCCGGTGCACCTGCTTTCCGCCCTGCTCGAGCAGCAAGGCGGTTCGATCAAGCCCCTGCTGATGCAGGTCGGCTTCGATATCGCCGCCCTGCGCAGCGGCCTCAACAAAGAACTCGACGCGCTGCCGAAGATCCAGAGCCCGACCGGCGACGTGAACCTGTCCCAGGATCTCGCACGCCTGCTCAACCAGGCTGACCGCCTGGCCCAGCAGAAGGGCGACCAGTTCATCTCCAGCGAGCTGGTATTGCTGGCCGCGATGGACGAGAACACCAGGCTCGGCAAGCTGCTGCTCGGCCAGGGCGTGTCGCGCAAGGCGCTGGAGAATGCCGTGGCCAACCTGCGTGGCGGCGAAGCGGTGAACGACCCGAACGTCGAGGAGTCGCGCCAGGCGCTGGACAAGTACACCGTCGACATGACCAAGCGCGCCGAGGAAGGCAAGCTCGACCCGGTGATCGGTCGCGACGACGAGATCCGCCGGACCATCCAGGTCCTGCAGCGGCGGACCAAGAACAACCCGGTGCTGATCGGCGAACCCGGCGTCGGCAAGACCGCCATCGTCGAGGGCCTGGCCCAGCGCATCATCAACGGCGAAGTGCCGGACGGCCTCAAGGACAAGCGCCTGCTGGCCCTGGACATGGGGGCGCTGATCGCCGGTGCCAAGTTCCGCGGCGAGTTCGAGGAACGCCTGAAGGCGGTCCTCAACGAACTGGGCAAGCAGGAAGGCCGGGTCATCCTGTTCATCGACGAACTGCACACCATGGTCGGCGCCGGCAAGGCGGAAGGTGCCATGGACGCCGGCAACATGCTCAAGCCGGCTCTGGCGCGCGGCGAGCTGCACTGCGTCGGTGCTACTACCCTCGACGAGTATCGCCAGTACATCGAGAAGGATGCCGCGCTGGAGCGCCGCTTCCAGAAGGTGCTGGTGGACGAACCGAGCGAGGAAGACACCATCGCCATCCTCCGTGGCCTCAAGGAACGCTATGAAGTGCACCACGGGGTGAGCATCACCGACGGCGCGATCATCGCCGCGGCCAAGCTGTCGCACCGCTACATCACCGATCGGCAACTGCCGGACAAGGCCATCGACCTGATCGACGAGGCCGCCAGCCGCATCCGCATGGAGATCGACTCCAAGCCGGAGGAACTGGATCGTCTCGACCGTCGCCTGATCCAGCTGAAGATCGAGCGCGAGGCGCTGAAGAAGGAAGACGACGAAGCCACCAGGAAGCGCCTGGCCAAGCTGGAGGAGGATATCGTCAAGCTCGAGCGCGAATACGCCGACCTCGAGGAGATCTGGAAGTCCGAGAAGGCCGAGGTGCAGGGCTCGGCGCAGATCCAGCAGAAGATCGAGCAGGCCAAGCAGGAGATGGAGGCGGCGCGGCGCAAGGGCGACCTCGAGAGCATGGCGCGCATCCAGTACCAGACCATCCCGGACCTGGAACGCAGCCTGCAGATGGTCGACCAGCACGGCAAGACCGAGAACCAGTTGCTGCGCAACAAGGTGACCGACGAGGAAATCGCCGAAGTGGTTTCCAAGTGGACCGGTATCCCGGTGTCGAAGATGCTCGAGGGCGAGCGCGAGAAGCTGCTGCGCATGGAGCAGGAGCTGCATCGGCGAGTGATCGGCCAGGACGAGGCGGTAGTCGCCGTGTCCAACGCCGTGCGCCGTTCGCGCGCCGGCCTCGCCGATCCGAACCGGCCGAGCGGCTCGTTCCTCTTCCTCGGCCCGACCGGGGTGGGCAAGACCGAGTTGTGCAAGGCGCTGGCCGAGTTCCTCTTCGATACCGAGGAGGCGCTGGTGCGGATAGATATGTCCGAGTTCATGGAGAAACACTCGGTGGCCCGCCTGATCGGCGCGCCTCCGGGCTACGTCGGCTTCGAGGAAGGCGGCTACCTGACCGAGGCGATCCGCCGCAAGCCCTACTCGGTGGTGCTGCTGGACGAGGTGGAGAAGGCCCATCCGGATGTATTCAACATTCTCCTCCAGGTGCTCGAGGACGGACGCCTGACCGACAGTCACGGGCGTACGGTGGACTTCCGCAACACCGTGGTGGTGATGACCTCCAACCTCGGTTCGGCGCAGATCCAGGAGCTGGCCGGCGACCGCGAGGCGCAACGTGCCGCAGTGATGGACGCGGTCAATGCGCACTTCCGTCCGGAATTCATCAACCGGATCGACGAAGTGGTGGTGTTCGAGCCGCTGGCTCGCGAGCAGATCGCCGGCATCGCCGAGATCCAGCTCGGTCGCCTGCGCAAGCGCCTGGCCGAGCGCGAGCTGAGCCTGGAACTGAGCCAGGAGGCGCTGGACAAGCTGATTGCCGTCGGCTTCGACCCGGTCTATGGCGCACGCCCGCTGAAGCGGGCCATCCAGCGCTGGATCGAGAACCCGCTGGCGCAACTGATCCTGGCCGGCAAATTCGCGCCGGGTGCCAGTATCTCGGCGAAGGTGGAAGGCGACGAGATCGTCTTCGCCTGACCTCTTCGGGGGCGGACAGGGAAAGCCCCGCTTCGGCGGGGCTTTTTCATGGGCGTCCGGTAGGCGCGAGAGCGCTGCCGCATGCAGTGGAAGGGCCGTTTTGTCGCTCGTGGAAAAAGAAGAAAAACTTTTTGGATCAGAGGGTTGACATGCCCGCGCGCATCCGTAAAATGGCGCGCCTCTGAGACGCGAATCCAGCAACACCGGAAGCGTCCAGGGTTGGAAGAAAGACGTTCCGCGATAGCTCAGTCGGTAGAGCAAATGACTGTTAATCATTGGGTCCCTGGTTCGAGTCCAGGTCGCGGAGCCAAATTCCAATCGGGGTATAGCGCAGTCCGGTAGCGCGCCTGCTTTGGGAGCAGGATGTCGGGAGTTCGAATCTCTCTACCCCGACCACCTCATACTTGGGTCGTTAGCTCAGTCGGTAGAGCAGTTGGCTTTTAACCAATTGGTCGTAGGTTCGAATCCTACACGACCCACCATATTCAAGACGAAAAAGCCCACCTGCAAAGGTGGGCTTTTTCGTTTCTGTGCCATTACTTTCCGAATGCTGGCCTGTGGGAAGGAGGATGGTCCGCTCTTCCAGCCCAGTTTCTCCCGACGCCTGGCCTTCCCGCATGGCATTCCATCGAGCGTCTGGAGGCGGCGGGCCCTGAGGCCCGGCCGCTCCATCGAACAGGAAGCCTCCCGGTACGGGTACCGGGAGGATCGATTCACAGGTTGTAGTGGCGACCTATCATGGGAACGGTCGCCGCAGCCCCGTATACCGAGTTCCAGGACTGCCAGCCAAAATTGATGCCGATCAGTCCGCCATGGATCTGGTTGGGGATTTGCGGCTCCAGCCTGCCGCTGGCCGAAGAACCCATGACATTCCCCTGGTTCCAGGCGACCAGGCCGCCCAGCAGGCCCGAGCCTCCGACCTTGCCGGAAGCGGAGGCGCCCCTGATGGTGCCGGTGCTGAAGCCTGCCAGCCCGCCGATATAGCTGTCATATCCCGCCCTCGCATCGCCGCTGGCCGAGGCCCCCAGGACGAGAGCCCGCCAGCCTTCCAGGGAGCCGACCAGCCCGCCGACACTGGCGCCGCCGCCCCCGGTGACCGCGCCGGTGGCGTTGGCGGAGCGGATCGAGGTATTTTCACCGCGGCCGAGCAGTCCTCCCAGGTTGTGGCCGGTCATGTCGATCACCGTCCCATAGCTGCTGGCGAGCATCAGCGAGCCTCGCAGATCGCTGCCGAGCAACCCGCCGATGGCCCTGGAACCGTTGGCGCTGACGTTGCCCGAAGCCGAGACGTTCGTCAGCGAGGCGGCATCGTTGTAGCCGACGAGTCCGCCGACGCGACTGCCCTTGCCCCCGGTGACATTGCCGGATGCGGCCAGGGTGCTGTGGTTGCCGCCCCGGTTGTGGCCGATCAGCCCTCCCACGTCACTGTTCGCCCCTGCGTTTACCCACCCGGAGGCCTTCAGGTTGGAATGATTGCCGCCGAGGTTGGACCCTATCAGGCCACCCAGGGTTTTGCCGCTGCCGTCGGTGACTTCGCCACTGGCGGAACCGTTGATGATGGAGCCGTACAGGTTTTCGCCGAGCAGACCGCCAACCGCTTCTGCTCCGCGGGTAGCGACGTTGCCCTTGGCGGAGGCATTGACCAGCGAGGCATTGGCGTTGAGACCGATCAGGCCGCCGGCCTGGAGCAGCGACCCACCACTCAGGTTGCCGCTGGCACTGACGTCGGCCAGGTTGCCTGCCTGGTTGTGGCCGATCAGGCCTCCCAAGTAGCGACCGGCTTGCAGGACGACGTCGCCATGGGCGCTGGCGTTGGTGATGGCCGCGTTCAGGTTCCGGCCGATCAGCCCGCCCAGTGCTTCCGCGTCTGTGCCCCGGACCTTGCCGCTGGCCGTGGCGTGGGCGATACCACTGTTTACGTTGAGGCCGATGAGCCCTCCGTACAGGCCGTGCTGTCCGTTGCCTGAGACGTCGACGAAGGCGGATACGTCCGCCAGTCCGCCGGCGGAGCTGTATCCGACCAGTCCTCCCAGGTTCATCCCGTGACCGCTCAGCGACAGCGTTCCCTGGCTGCCGCTGCTGCGGATGAGGCCGCCGCGGTTCCTGCCTACCAGGCCCCCCGCGCCGTAGTGGCTGGCATGGTCCTTCAACTGGCCGGAGATGGCAAAATCGGCCCGGCTGTTGGAGATGCTGGCCACGCCCCTGGCTGTGCTGATGTTTTCGGCTGCGAGTCCGCCCAGAGCATAGGTGTGGCGGTTGCCGACCAGCGTGCCGCTGGCGCTGGCGTTGTCGATACTACCCAGGTTCAGTGCGACCAGCCCGCCGAGGCTGTTCAGCTTCGAGGCCGCGGCGATACGGATGTCGCTGGCGTTCACATTGTCGATGCGACCGAGGTTGACGGCGGCCAGGCTACCGACCTGGACGTTGTAGTGGGTGGCCTGTGCTCCATCGGCGGAAATGCGTTCCAGGTTCAGGTTGCGGAGGGTGCCCCGGTTGACGCTGAACAGGCCGGAGTAGGCACCGGTGCCGTACACGGCAAGATTATCGATGGTGTTGCCCAGGCCGTCGAAGGTACCGCCGAAGGCGCTGGCGTTGCCTATCGACAGGAAGCTGGAATTGCCTCCTGCGATTCGATTGCCGAGGACATAGCTGCCGCCCAGGTCCCTATCGATGCCGCGCAACTGCTGCAGGTCCTGGATCACGCTGTAGTCCCGCCCATTGGCGCGGAATCCTGCGTTCTTGCCGGACAGGGTGATCCGGGCGCCTTCGGCGAGGGCATAACCCTTGTCCGAATTGAATTCGACCCGGGCTCCCTGGCCAGTGAGAGAGAGGCTGTCGTCGATACGGAGAGGGCGCTGCCCGGCATTGAGAGTAAGGCTGGCGTTTTCCCCCTGGGCCGTCAGCGCGCCATTGATCCTGAGGTCCCCGCGCTCGGCGGTTAGCGTCAGGCCGTTGCCGCTGTCCCAGGACAGCGGCGCGCCGACATGCGCGTTGCCCCGGGTGGCGACCACTTCGACGTTGCTTGTGGAAAGGTTGCGGGCCAGGGTATCGGCATGCAGCGTCGGACCTTTTCCCGCGCTGCTTGGATTCGCCAGGCCGGAACCGACATTCTCGCTGCTCCGGGCCTGAACGGTACGTGACCTGACGTTGGTGGCGGAATTGCCGAAGACCTTGTTACCGCCGGTCTGGACCTGGACGACATGCACATTGCCGGCGTCGGCGGCAATATCGGGTAGCGTCTGGACCTGGACGATGCTGGAGCCATTGGCGCCTGGGCTCAGGTTGGGGAGAGTCTGGGTCTGGACGACATCGATTCCGCTGACGCCGGGGCCGATGTTGGCACCGCTCTGGCTCTGCACGATTGTGACGCCATTGACGCCCGAGCCGATGCTGGGGCCGCTCTGGCTCTGCACGACGCTGATGCCACTCGCGCCTGAACCGATATTTGCGCCATTCTGGCTTTGCACAACGGTGATGCCACTTGCGCCCGAACCGATATTGGCACCGTTCTGGCTCTGCACGACAGTCACGCCATTGACGCCCGAGCCGATATTGGGGCTGTTCTGGCTCTGCACGACGCTGATGCCACTCGCGCCGGCGCCGATGTTGGCGCCATTCTGGCTTTGCACGACGCTGATGCCATTGGCGCCCGAGCCGATATTGGGGCTGTTCTGGCTTTGCACGACGCTGATGCCACTTGCGCCCGAGCCGATGTTGGCGCCGCTCTGGCTCTGCACTGCGGAGGTACCGTTGGCGCCGGCGGCGAGGTCGACGGCCGGCTGCTGCTGAACGATGGTCACGCCGTTGCTATCGGACGCATTGGCCCCGGCTGGGCCCTGCGCTACATGGACCTGGCCGGAACCATCACCGGCAGCGTTTGCCTGGCCGACAGCGGCTACGCTGACCTCGTGCGAGAGAATCCTCCAGGTGCCGGTTGCGCCCTGGTCGGCATGGGTGTCCACCTGCGCGGTTCGCTGTATCTCGACGTTCGCGCCCTGGTTCAGCACCAGGCCGCCATTGCCTCCGCCGATGGCGCTGGCGTCCTGCTTGCCGGCCACCCGCACGGTACCCTGTTCGCCGCCGTCGAGGACGATGCGTCCTTCCGCGCTGCGTAGCGTCCTGGCCTCGAGAGTGCCCTGGTTGTTGACGACGGTCTTGAGCAGGCTGTCGGCGCTGCGGGCGCTCATCAGCACCTGGCCGCCATCGGCGCGGATGAGGCCGCCGTTGTGTGCAAGAGCGTCGACCGAGCCCTTGTCCACCTGCAGGTTGAGCAGGCCGTCGCCGTCGAAATTGAGGTTGATGCCCTGGCCTGCGCCCAGGGCCACGGCGCCGAGTTGCGCCTGGATCACGCCGTCGTTGCTGACCCGGGCGCCCAGCAGGGCGATGCTGCCGCCTTCGCTGGCTTTCAGGCTGCCGGCATTGCTTACGGTTGCGCCGGAGTCGCCGGAGAACTGGTAGTTGCCGGCGAGGAAGTCCCTGTCGGCCAGGTCCAGGGTGGAAGCCACCAGGCCGCCTACGTTGACCTGGGCGGACTTGCCGAAGACCACACCGTTGGGATTGACCAGGAAGACCTTGCCGTTGGCATCTATCCGCCCCTGGATATCGCTGCCGTTGCGGCCGATCACCCGGTTCAGGGCGACGGCGTCCTGGCCCGGCTGGTGGAAGCTGACCCGCTCATCGGCACGGACGCTGAACTCGTTCCAATTAGTGATCAGCTTGTGGCTCTGCTGGTCGATGACCATATGCCGGCCATCGGTGGATGTCTGGAATCCGGCATCGCCTGAAACGACCGTGGCGCCGCTGGGCAGGGCGAAGGCGGGGGCCTGGCAGAACAGGCCGAGCAGTGACGCTCCGGCGACTACGAGCGCCTTGCCGCGTCCGCTCTTGCTGCGCCGACGGGTACCTTCGCTTGCGACGTTCCAACAGCCTGTGGCCTGGTTCCAGACCAGCGTATAGCTCTTGTTCATGGCTTTTCCTTTCAGTGGGGCCCGCCGGCATGGCGGGCGGGAGCTTGCTCAGAAGTAGCGGGTCGCTTGCAGCCACAGCCGGGGAGTGCGCTCGGGCTCGATGTTGTTTTCCTGGCTCAGGGGCCAGGCGGCGGTCAGGCTGACCTGGTGATCCGTTCCGTACCAGGTTGCGCCGCTGCCGACGGCGGCCATGCGGTTGCGATTGCCTTCCTTGGTGTTGGGGTGCTTGAGGAATTTCACCGCTCCCTGGTCGATGAACGAACTCAGCTGCCAGCCCGGAGCCAGGCTGTAGCGCAGCTCCGCACTGGCTTGCCAGCCTTCGTCGCCGTAGCCCTTGTAGCTGCCCAGGGGGAACGCCCGAACGCCGTAGGGGCCGCCCATGTCGAACTGTTCCGCGCTGTCGAGGTTGCCGCCGCTCCACTGGGCGTTGAGTTGGGCGAACAACTGCAGGCGGTCGCCCAGGTGCTGCAGGCGTACGGCGTTGAGCATGATCTTGTCGAAGCTGCCGGCGGTACCGATGGTGTAGCGGTCCAGCAGCCGCTCTTCGGCGGAGTCGATGGCGAGCTGGCCGTGGGCATAGGCCAGCGAGAAGCCGCTCTGTCCACCGCCGAACAAGCGGTCCTGGGCGTTTCCGCTGATGCTGGCGGTCCACAGGCGGATCTCCTTGCGGCTATGCCTCCCGGTACGCTCCTGGTCATCGCGAAGTCGCTTGTTTTCATATTGCAACTGGGTGGACAGGCTTAAGCTGCGGCTACGCAGCAGGGGCTGGCTGACGAACAGGCTGTCGGTAATGGCCCGGCCATGGGCGTCCAGGCGCGAGAAATCGCGTACCAGTCGATAGGTCGTCTCGGCGTGGGCCAGTCCGATGCGCGTGCCTCGGGAACCAAGGGGCAGTTGATAGGCTGCACGGTAGTAGCGTTGGTGCCGATCGCTGCCCAGCAGGCTCAGTCTCGCCTGGTCGCCCAGTCGCAGCGGGCTGTTGAAGTCGAGGGTGGTTCCCAGGCGATATTCCCCCATGTAGCGGCCGCCATAGTTGTCTGCCTCCAGCCTGCCGCCGACCAGCGGGCCGGGGCGGGCCTCGACGCGCAAGTCCGTGGTTCCCTGCGCCTGGCCCGGCAGCAGGGTGCCTTTGGCCTGGAGGCCGGGAATGTCGCTCAGGAGCAGAAGCGCACGCTCCAGCTCGGAGCCCTGGACCGCGGTATCTCGTTCGAGTGCGCTCAAGGGGCGGAGTAGAACGCGGTCCAGCGTTCGGGACGTGTTGTGCAGTTCGATCCTGCCGTAGCGTCCCTCGAGCACTTCGATGCGTACCGTTCCATCCTGGATTTCCTGTGCCGGGAGGAAGGCGCGCGCCAGCACATATCCCTTTTCCCGATAGAAATCGCCGATGCGGGCGGCGGCGGCGTGCAATTGGCTCAGATTGAGTTCCTGGCCCGGCAGGTCGTGCAGGAGCGCCAGCAGGCGTCGATCGTCGAGCTGCCTGTTGCCGCTGAGTTGGAAGCGCTTGACCAGCACCGTCGGGCCGCCCTCTTCGGCAGCCCGTGATACGCCGTCCTCGGGGCTGGGGCGCTCGGCGTCCAGTTCCACCGGCGCGGGCAGGTTCAGGCGTCGGCTTTCCACGTCACGCAGCGCCTGCCCCGCATCCGGGGCGGCACTGGCAAGGCAGGACGACAGCATGGCCATTCCCATGAGGCCCGTACGGAGCAGCGGTCCGGCCCTGAGGGATTGAACGATCGAAGTGGAACTGCTGGAAGGCTTTGGGGAGGGCGGCGGGAAAGAAAGGCTAGCCTGGTTACGCGGAAAAGCTGGATGCATGGTCAATCGGCCCGGAGCGCGGTTCTTGCAGGGAAAAGAAACCGATATCCGCAGGCATGTCGCAGAACGATCGGTTTCAAGGCGGAGAATCGAGTGGGCGATAGCCTGGGGCGAGGCTGAAACGGCGACAATCGTAGTTTTCTGGCGTTGGCCGGTAGAACTTCTTGGTTTTCGTAGGGGACTGGGAGGACTGCTGTAGGAAAAAACTCCGGTGATAATGGGCTCGGCTGCGGAAGCGGCGGAAACAGTGGGGCGGAAGTAGCGGCTGAGCGCGATTCCGTATCGCGACCGTGGCGGTCATGATCAAAGGGCCTGTCCGACTATCGCCCGCCGTTCGGTCTGGCGGCTGGAGCATAGGCAGGACGCAGCGCTAGAATTCCGTCTCGGTTTACGGTCCCTCTCAGGCTGAGCATCAACGGCGTGTGTCTTTCGGTTCTTTTTCGCGGCGTTCACCCATGACCGGCACCAAGCCCACAACGCCCGTAGCCCGCTATTTCCACCAAGAGGCGCAACGGCGCGGCTATGTGCTGGACGCAGCTCAGGGCAATGCCATTCTTCATCTCGATCGATTGGCGGAGCGCTTGCGTCGAGGCCCGTCGCTATTCCGGCAAGCGCCGCGCAGCCTCTACCTGTGGGGTCCGGTCGGGCGCGGCAAGAGCTGGCTGATGGATGGCTTCTTTCGCAGCGCTGATTTGCAGGGCCTGCGCCGGACGCATTTCCATGCGTTCTTTCGCCAGCTTCATGACGGCATGTTCCGCCGCCAGGGGCGGCCCGATGCCCTGGGCGGTGCGCTCGACGAACTGCTAGGAGATTGCCGGCTGCTTTGCTTCGACGAATTCCATGTCCACGACATCGGCGACGCGATGCTGATAACACGCCTGTTCAGGGAGCTGTTCCGCAGGAAGATCACCCTGGTCTGCACCTCCAACTACGCGCCGCGGCAACTGCTGCCCAATCCGCTCTACCACGAACGCTTCCTGCCGGCGATCCGGTTGATCGAGACGCGCATGGAAGTGCTGGAAGTAGCCGGCGCCCGGGACTACCGGACGATTTCGCCGCGGCAGGAGATCGCTTCCGGTTATGCCAGCGGCGGGTATTGCTGGCCAGCCTCATGCGCTTGCCTGGACGAGCTGGGCTTGTCCGCGCCCGAGCGCTCGCAACGCGTGATCCTGCAAAGCGGCGCGAGGACGTTGCAGGCGCGCGCGGTGTGCGGCGACCTGGTGTGGTTCGCCTTCGCCGACCTTTGCGAGGCGCCAACCGCGGTGATGGACTACCTTGCCCTCGGCGAACGCTTCTCTACCTGGGTGCTGGACGGCGTACCGCCGATGGCGCGCTGTTCGGTCGCCGCCCAGCAGCGCTTCATCAATCTCGTCGACGTCCTTTACGACAATGACCGGCGTTTTTTCCTGAGTGCCGAAAAGGCGCTGCCGGACCTGGTCGAGGGCAGCGACCTGCCTGCGGACATGCAGCGTACCGCCAGTCGGCTGGCGCAGTTGCGCCAGCTTCGCTGTTGAAGGAACGTCCCGCGCCGACGGCAAACGGGGCGCAATGGCTCAGTGCAGCTTGAGGCGTGGCTCGGTGCTGCGCAGGCGGCCGCTGAGCATCAGCATCGCGGTGCGCAGCGGACCGTACAACGCCATCTGGTGCATGCGGTATAGCGATACGTAGAACATCCGCGCTAGCCAGCCTTCGAGCATGACGCTACCCATCAGATTGCCCATCAGATTGCCGACTGCGCTGAAGCGCGACAGCGAGATCAACGAACCGTAGTCGCGGTAGTGATATTCGCCCAGCGGCTTGCCTTCGAGACGGGCACGCAGCGATTTCACCAGCAGCGAGGCCTGCTGGTGCGCGGCCTGGGCGCGTGGCGGCACGTTGCGCGGTTGCTCTCCCGGTTGCGCCGGCTGGGGACAGGCGGCGCAGTCGCCGAAGGCGAAGATGTCATCGTCGCGGGTGGTCTGCAGGGTCGGGCGGACCACCAGTTGGTTGATACGGTTGCTTTCCAGGCCGTCGAGTTCCTTGAGGAAGGCCGGAGCCCGGATGCCCGCCGCCCAGACCTTGAGCGTCGCCGGGACGAACTCGCCGTCGCCGGTCCAGAGGCCGTCCGCATCTACCTTGCTCACCGCCGAGCCGGTCATCACCCGTACGCCGAGCTTGCTCAGGGTCTGGTGCACCGGCTGGCTGATACGTTCGGGCAGCGCCGGCAGCACCCGTGGGCCGGCTTCGACCAGGCTGATGTGCAGGTCTTCCGGGCGGATCCGGTCGAGCCCGTAGGCGGCCAGCATCTGCGCGGCGTGGTGCAGTTCCGCAGCCAGTTCGACGCCGGTGGCGCCGGCGCCGATGATGGCGATACTCACTGCGTTGTTGTTCGCGTCGTGCCCGGTATGCGCACGCAGGTACTGGCCGAGCAGCTGGCGGTGGAAGCGTTCGGCCTGGGCGCGGGTATCGAGGAAAATGCAGTGTTCCGCAGCGCCCTCGGTGCCGAAGTCGTTGGTGGTGCTGCCGACGGCGATCACCAGGGTGTCGTAGGCGATGTCGCGCTCGGGAACCAGCTCAACGCCATTCTCGTCCACCAGTGCGGCCAGGCGGACCCGCTTGCCGGCGCGATCCAGGCCCTGCATGCGGCCGAGCTGGAATTCGAAGTGGTTCCATTTCGCCTGGGCGACGTAGTTCAGCTCGTCCTCGGAGGAGTTGAGCGAGCCGGCAGCGACTTCGTGCAGCAGGGGTTTCCAGATGTGGGTGAGGTTGGCGTCGACCAGGGTGACCTGGGCCTTGCCGCGTTTACCCAGGGTGCGGCCGAGACGGGTGGCGAGCTCCAGCCCGCCGGCGCCGCCGCCGACGATCACGATGCGATGGGACATGTGGATATCTCATAGTGGGAATTCCGTGAGGCGGTCGTCGGGAGCGTGGCTCGACCGGACGACTCAGGCCAGGTAGCTGAGGAGGCGGCTGAGCAGGCCCAGGCCGATGACCACGGCGAGCAGGACGAACATCAGGAACCACGGGCGGAACGGCGCACGCTCGACCTGGTGCAGCGGCGAGGCGAGGTACTGCTCGACCTTCTGCTGGTCTTCGGGGCTCAGTCGGCTGGACATGGCAGGCCTCCGTTTTCGATGTCGGTCATTCTAGACAGACAGGGGGCTCGATCACCAGCGGATCGTCGAGGCGGATCACTCCGCTGCCGATCACCCGCGCGGTGATGCCGCCCTGTTCGCGCACGCTTTTCAGCGTGCGGTGGTCGATGTGCTTTTCCAGGCGTCCGCAGGGTTGGTACCAGCCAATGGTTTCCAGCAGCGCGCCGCCGAGGCGGAAGCGACGGTCCTTCAGGCTGAGCAGGTTGATGCCGGCGACGGCGATGTTGCGGCGCATCTCGTTGGGCAACAGCGGCCTGCCCAGCAGGGTACCGAGGGCCTCGATGTGTTCCCACTGCACCAGGGTGACCTGGCGCGGCGGGTGCGGGTGGTCGCCCGTCAGTCCCAGGCCGCGCCGTGCCTCCACCGCCTCCAGTTCCTGGATCGGCGCGCGGCTGCCGGAGCGCACGCCGATCCACTTCACCCGCCCTTCGCTCACAGGCCTACCCCGGCGTCGAACAGGATGCTGCGGCCGAGGTTGGCGCGCAGGAACTCGGGGGCGCCGGAGTGAGCGAAGAGCACCCGGGCAAAGGTCGGACCGACCATCGACAGCGAGCGCCAGCCTTGGCGCAGGTATTCGGTGGGCGGCGGGAAGGGCGTATTGAAATCGGGCACCGCGCGCTTCAGGTTGACGAAGGCCAGCAGGTCCAGTTCGCCGTGGTCGATGCCGCGCTCGCTATAGTTGTGCGCCTTCTTGCGCAGGGTTGGCGCCAGCCGTGCCTGCAGCTCGGCGGCGGCGATCCGTTGTGGCCGCTCTTCGCGGCGGATCAGTTGGCGCAGGCTGACGGCCTGGCGGCGACGGGTCAGTTCCTCGCGCCACTCCTCGTTCAGCCGGCGACCTTCATCGAGGACGAAGAACACCTCGAAGCCGGCACCCTTGAACAGGACGTCCGGCGGCTGTTCCCCGGGGGCGGCGAAATCCTCCTGGCGATAGGGCACGTTGAGGGCTTCGAGGAAGCGCTGGCAGACCCAGCGCTCGCGGTCCCATTTACGTGCGTTGGAGAGGAAGTCGTTGGCTTGTTCGGCCTGACGGGTGAGCAGGCGCAGATAATCCGCTTCGTTCATGGGCTCAGCTTAGTCTGCCGGCGGGCCCGCTTTCCAGCCTGCAGGCGTTCCGGTTGCGACAATCCGTCCCGGAGCGCGCCAGCGGCGAGGCTCGGTGTACACTGCCGTTCCCCTTGGGCCGGAGCCGTTCCGATGCAACTTCGCAGCGTCATCGCCGCCGATCACCCGGCACTCTTCGCGCTGTGGTCGCGAACGCCAGGTATCCGCCTCCGTGCGGAGGACGCCTATCCCTTCTTCCTCGCCTACCTTCAACGCAACCCCGGGCTGAGCCTGCTGGTCGAAACCGAAGGGGAGGTGATCGCCTGCCTGATGGCCGGGCATGACGGTCGCCGTGGTTACCTCCAGCACCTGGTGGTCGATCCCGGTTATCGAGGGCTGGGGCTGGCGCGGCGGATGCTCGACGAAGTGCTGGCGCGTCTGGCGAGGGAGGGGATCGGCAAATCCCATGTCTTCGTCCTGGATGCCGCCGAGGAGGCCCAGGCATTCTGGCGAGCCCAGTCGGACTGGGAGCGGCGCAAGGACATCCAGGTATTTTCCACTCGGGAGGGACACGCGTGAAACGATTGCATTGGGTTCTGCTGGGCATGCTGCTGCCCGGCCTGGCGCTGGCCGTGGAGAAGGGCTCCACCCTGGAGCCCTGGACGTTGCAGGACCAGTTCGAAAAGGCGCACTCGCTGGACGACTCCACCCGGGTCCTGCTGGTGGCGCGGGACATGGACGGCTCGAAGCTGGTCAAGGCGGCGCTGGCGGAGCGCCCAAAGGGCTACCTGGAGGCGCGCCACGCGCTGTTCCTGGCGGACATCAGCCGCATGCCGGCGCTGATTTCCCGGCTTTTCGCGGTGCCGGCCATGCGTGACTACAGTTATCCGGTGCTGCTCGATCGCGACGCGGCCATCGCTTCTCGCTATGCCTCGGACGAGGGCAAGGTGCTCTGGGTCAGGCTGGAGCAGCGCCGCGTGTTGGAAACCCGCCAGTTGGATTCGCCGGTGGCCCTGCGCATCGCCCTGGAACAACTGCAGCCGTGATCGCGGCCGAGTTGCTGTCGGCGGAAAGCCTGGAACTGGGCTGGGCCATCTATGCACCGGTGCTGCTGCTCGCCGCCTGGCGCGCGCCCTGGGTCGAGCTGGTCAGCGATACCCGCCGCCAGCACCTGGTGTTCGGTACCATGCTCGGGCTGTTCCTGCTCTGGCTGGTGCGCCGGGACTTCGAATCGGGGCTGTCCTTCCATTTCATCGGCATGACCGCCGTCACCTTGCTGCTCGACTGGCCGCTGGCGATCGTGGTGGGGCTGGTGGCGCAACTGGGCTTGTGCCTGCTCGGCCGCCAGGATTGGCTGGCGATCGGCGTCAACGGCGTGCTGCTGGTGGCGATCCCCGCGCTGATCGCGGAGCTGGCGGCGTTGTTCGTGGAAAAGCGCCAGCCGCGCAACCTGTTCGTCTACATCTTCTGCTGCGGTTTCTTCCCGGCGGCCCTCACCGCGGTGGTGGTCCTGCTGCTCGGCCTTGGCGTGGTCTGGATCGACGGCCTTTTCCCGATGCCGCCCTGGCTGGAGGACTTCGCTGGTTACCTGTGGCTGATCATGTTCCCCGAGGCCTTCATCAACGGCACGGTGATCACCGGCCTGGTGGTCTACTACCCGGAGTGGCTGGAAACCTTCAATCGCACGCGCTACCTGCAGGCGCCCTGGAAGGACGAAGAGCGCAAGCCCTGATGACCAGTCATTCGCCAGGTTCATGGCGGGCGGCGGCTGACTTGCGTCAGTGTTTCGGACGAAGCTGGCCGCGATTCTGCCGTTTTCCCAGGTGAGGAGCGGAACATGGGTGTCCATGAATGGGCCCGAGAGGGCCTGCGAGAGTTGCTGTCGAAGAGCGACGAGGCGGACCGGGCAATGCGCCTGCGCGCGTTGCTCAGCGCAATCGTCGAACTGAACCGGGCGGAGCGCGATGCTGGCGACCTGGCCAGCGAACTGCAATTTCTTGCGGAGAATCTCGACGACCAGCGCGACTACGCTTTCATGCGCCCCTGAAGGAACGGGCCAGCCGGATTGGCTGGCCCGTTGCGTTCAATGCTCGCGAGGCGGCAGGTCGGCGGAGAAGATATCGTCTTCCAGGGTGTCGCCGGGGATCGCATGTTCCTCGGCGGCCCAGGCGCCGAGATCGATCAGCTTGCAGCGGTCGGAGCAGAAGGGGCGGTACTTGTTGTCGCTTTTCCATTCGACGGGCGCGCCGCAGGTCGGGCACTCCACGGTCAGGGGCTGGCTCATGCTCGGCCTCCTCGCAAGGTCAGGTAGAAGGCGTGCAGTCGTTCGACTTCACGCTGCAGGTGGGACAGGTCGCCGTCGTTGACCAGCACGTCGTCGGCGTGCTTCAAGCGCTCGTCGCGCCGGGCCTGGGCCTGGAGGATCGAGCGCACCTGCTCCTCGGAGACCTTGTCGCGAAGCATGGTGCGCTGTAGTTGCAGATGTTCCGGGGTATCCACCACCAGCACGCGCTGGGTCATCTGGCGCTGGCCGGACTCCACCAGCAGCGGCGAGACCAGGATGGCGTAGGGCGATTCGGCCCTGGCCAGGTACTGGACGATCTCCGCGCCGATCAGCGGGTGCAGCAATTGCTCCAGCCAGCGCCGTTCCTCCGGCGCCTGGAAGATCCGCTCGCGCAAGGCGGCGCGGTCGAGCTGGCCATCGGGCAGGAGGATGCCGTCGCCGAAGCGTTCGACGATCTTCGCCAGGGCCGGACGCCCCGGCTCCACCACCCAGCGGGCGGCATGGTCGGCGTCCACCAGGTGGACGCCGAGGGAAATGAAATGCTCGGCGGCTGCGCTCTTGCCGCTGCCGATACCGCCCGTGAGGCCTAGTATCCAGGGTTGGGTCATTTGAATCCGGCGAATTGCAGATAGGTCCGGGTTATTTGATCACCCCAGAGCAAAGCAATCCACCCGGCAATCGCCAGATAGGGACCGAAGGGGATCGGCGTGCCGCTTTCGGCGTTGCGCAGGCGCAGCATGATCACCCCGAGGATCGCCCCGACCAGCGACGACAGCAGGATGGTCAGCGGCAGGATCTGCCAGCCGCCCCAGGCACCGAGCATGGCCAGCAGCTTGAAGTCGCCGTAGCCCATGCCCTCCTTGCCGGTCACCAGCTTGAACAGCCAGAACACCGACCACAGGCTCAGGTAGCCGAACACCGCGCCGAACAGCGCATCGCCGAGGCTGGCGAAGAGGCCGAAATGGTTGGCGATCAGGCCCAGCCAGAGCAGCGGCAGCACCAGCACGTCCGGCAGCAGTTGGTGATCGGCATCGATCAGGCTCATCGCCAGCAGACCCCAGGTCAGCAGGAGCATCGCGCCCGCCTGCCAGGTGAAGCCGAAATGCCAGGCGACGTAGCCAGAAAGCAGCGCGGTGGCCAGTTCCACCAGGGGGTAGCGTTTGCCGATGGCGGCCTTGCAGGACGAGCATTTGCCGCCCAGCGCCAGGTAGCTGACCAGCGGGATGTTTTCCCAGGGGCGGATCTCGTGGCCGCAGCGCGGGCACGCCGAATTCGGCAGCACCAGGTTGTAGGTCGCCTGCTTGGGTTCCGGCTCCAGCCCGAGCGCTTCGCGGGCCTCGGCCTTCCAGTTGCGCTCCATCATCTTCGGCAGGCGATGCACGACGACGTTGAGGAAGCTGCCGACCAGCAGGCCAAGGAGGATGGCGCACAAGACAAAGGCCAGCGGATGGCTGGCCAGGTAGTCGAGGAGTTCCATCTTTACACAACGGAACCCAGTTGGAAGATCGGTAGATACATAGCGATGATCAGGCCGCCGACCAGTACGCCGAGCACGGCCATGATCATCGGCTCCATCAACGTTGTCAGGTTGTCGACGGCGTTATCGACTTCTTCCTCATAGAAACCGGCAACTTTTCCTAACATCTCATCTAGCGAACCTGATTCCTCGCCAATTGCAGCCATCTGGATAGCCATACTGGGGAAAACATTGGTGGTGCGCATGGAAAAGTTCAATTGCATGCCGCTGGACACGTCTTGTTTGATCTTGGTAACGGCATTCTTGAATACCACGTTGCCAGTTGCTCCGGAAACGGAGTCCAGAGCTTCTACCAGAGGCACTCCAGCCGCAAAGGTAGTGGATAGCGTTCGGGCGTAGCGGGCGATAGCTGATTTGTAAAGTATCCCGCCGATGATAGGTAGTTTCAGCAGGCCCCGATCTACTGAATCTCTCAGTTTTTGCGAGCGCCGATGAGCTTCCCTAAATGCAAAAGCTGCGGCAAAAAGACCAATAAGCACTATGAGCCACCACTCTTGAAGCATCTCGGAAAGATTGATGACCATTTGAGTAAAGGCCGGCAACTCGGCACCAAAATTTGCAAATACGGACTGGAACTGTGGGACCACTTTTATCAGAAGGATCGCCGATACCACAAGGGCCACTACAATTACTGCAATGGGATAAGTCATGGCTTTTTTAATTTTGGCTTTCAGGGATTCTGTCTTTTCTTTATAAGTTGCTACCCGATCCAATAATGTCTCCAAAGCACCGGACTGTTCGCCAGCATCGACCAGGTTGCAGTAGAGATCATCGAAGTAAATGGGTTTCTTTCGAAGTGAACTGGCTAAGCTGTTACCGGCGGCAACATCCTGCTTGATCTCATCGACTAGCTTGCGCATGTTTGGATTTTCGAATCCTTCGCCGATGATGTCAAAAGATTGCAGTAACGGTACGCCGGCACCCATCATGGTAGACATCTGCCGAGTGAACAGGGCGATGTCCATGGGCTTAATCTTCTTCCCTGCCCCAAACAGGGTGATACCTTTCTTGCGGACCTTTAGTGGGTTGATACCCTGTTTGCGCAGTTGAGCCTTCACCAGCATAGGGTTTTGCCCGGCCAACTCTCCTTTGACCTTGCTGCCTTTCTTATCAGTGCCTTCCCAGATGAAGACACTGGTCTTTAACGCTTTGTCCGCCATGGATTAGTCCTTGGTCACGCGGTTGACTTCCTCCAGGCTGGTGATCCCCTGCATGGCTTTCAGCAGGCCTGAGGTGCGCAGATCGTTGAAGCCTTCTTTGCGGGCTTGCTCGGCGATCTCGATGGAGTTGCCTTCCTCCATGATAATCCGCTGCAGGGCCGGGGTGTTTTTAACCACTTCATAAATACCGACACGGCCCTTGTAACCGTTCTTGCAATGGTCGCAGCCCACCGGCGAATAAAGCTTGAAGGTGCCGATCTTGTCTTCCGGGAAGCCCTCGTGAAGCAGGGTTTCCCTCGGCACCTCGTGTTCTTTCTTGCAGTGCGAGCAGAGTTTTCGCGCAAGGCGCTGGGCGATGATCAGATTCACCGAGGTCGCCAGGTTGAACGCTGGCACGCCCATGTTCAGCAGGCGGGTCAGGGTCTCGGCGGCGCTGTTGGTGTGCAGGGTGGACATCACCATATGCCCGGTCTGCGCCGCCTTGATGGCGATCTCGGCCGTCTCCAGGTCGCGAATCTCGCCGACCATGATCACGTCCGGGTCCTGGCGCAGGAAGGCGCGCAGCGCCTGGGAGAAGTCCATGCCCTGGCGCGGATTGACGTTGACCTGGTTGATGCCTTCCAGGTTGATCTCCACCGGGTCTTCGGCAGTGGAGATGTTGATGTCGGTGGTGTTGAGGATGTTCAGGCCGGTGTACAGGGAGACCGTCTTGCCCGAGCCGGTGGGCCCGGTGACCAGGATCATGCCCTGCGGCTGCTTGAGCGCAGCCAGGTAGAGTTCCTTCTGGTCCTCCTCGTAGCCCAGGGCGTCGATGCCCATCTGCGCGCTAGAGGAGTCGAGGATCCGCATCACGATCTTCTCGCCCCACAGGGTCGGCAGGGTGTTGACGCGGAAGTCGATGGACTTGGTCTTCGACACGCGCATCTTGATCCGCCCGTCCTGCGGCTTGCGCCGTTCGGAGATATCCAGGCCTGCCATCACCTTGAGTCGCGCGGAAATACGGCTGGCCAACTGGATCGGCGGCTTGGCTACTTCATGGAGCATGCCATCGGTACGGAAACGTACGCGGTAAATCTTTTCATAGGGCTCGAAATGCAGGTCGGAGGAGCCGCCTCTGATCGCATCCAACAACATTTTGTTGACGAAACGCACCACTGGGGCGTCGTCTGTCTCTGCACTGGAATCATCATCCTGGCTTGCGCCCGCACCGGAGCCGACATCCAGGCCTTCCAGATCCACGTCGTCCAGTCCTGCAAGGCTGTCAGTGGCATTTTCGAATAGTTTCTCGATGATGATGCCGAGCTTGTCATCCTCGACCAGGATGGCTTCAGTAGTCAGGCCTGTGCTGAACTGCACATCGTTAATCGCCTGGTGGTTGGCTGGATCGGAGATGCCGACGAACAGCTTGTTGCCGCGTCGCCACAACGGAACTACTCGATGCTGGCGCACCAGCTTCTCGCTGATTAGATCCTTGGGCAGACTGTCCCGCTCAAGGCTGTTCAGGTCGCAGTAGGCGATACCGAATTGATCCGCAGCCAGTTCGATCAAGGCCTGCCCTTTCACTAGCTTGCTCTGTACCAGATAGGTTACCAGCGACAACTTGTTGCGCTGGGCCTGCGATTGGGCCTGTTGGGCGGCCTTTTCATCGAGAAGTTCATGCAGGACGAGCTGGCGAGCCAAGCCGCTGAGTTGAATTGTGTCGTTCATTGGGAGTGGTCGCATAAGGCTAGATATGCTGCCTTATAACGCAGAAGAGGAGGGCTGCCAAACCGAGAAGGTCGGACTGCCGAAAAGCGTCACATATTGTCGGTTTGTGGGGCTGCCGCTGGAGGGGAGAGGCTGAACCGGCTTCGTAGCTATGGAGTTTTCAGGTTGGCATGCAAGATGCTTTATGATCGTCAGGCGTTAGGCCTGGATATATCAATGGAGAGATACATGAAAGCTCAGAAAGGCTTTACCTTGATCGAACTGATGATCGTGGTTGCGATCATCGGTATTCTTGCTGCCGTCGCTTTGCCGGCATATCAGGATTACACCATTCGTGCTCGCGTGACAGAGGGGGTTGGTCTGGCTGCCAGCGCCAAGACGCTTATTGGCGATAGCTCTGCCACTGCCGGTGAGCTAGCCGCTTCGGCAAGGGTCTGGAATGCTCAAGCCGGTAACGCCGGTGCTACCAGTAAGTATGTGACCTCTGTGCGAATTGCAGAGGCGACTGGTGAAATCACTGTTACTTTCAATGCCACAAACGTGGGTAATATTCCGGCTGACTCTACCCTGGTATTTACTCCCTATGTGCAGAATGCTGCCGGTGCCCCGACTCAATTGGGTGCCAGTTATGCTGCCGGTGTGACTGGCTCTATTGACTGGGGTTGTGCATCGGAATCCAATGCGGTTTCCAGTGGTCCCGACCGCAATATGCCTGCCCTGACTGCAGGTACCCTGCCGGCTCGTTTCGCTCCGAGCGAATGCCGCTAATAGGCTAATGCTGAAAAGAGCCCCTCCTAAGAGGGGCTTTTTTTATGTGGGAGAGTGGTTATAGTGCATTTCGCTGGAAGTCGTTGGAGAGCCTTTTCTATCCATCTACTCATTAGTCTGGCAATTTTTATCGTATTGCTGGCAATCATCTGTTTGTGGTGGTATCCCGGTGCTTTGTTCGAAATAGCAGGAGGATGGCAGGGGGTGCGCATCGTTGCCGCTGTCGACTTGGTTTTGGGGCCATTGTTGACTCTGGTTGTCTATGATATGAGAAAGCCAGTCATGGAGTTAGTGCGTGACTTGGGTGTCATTGCTCTATTTCAGTTTTCCTGCCTGTCGGCGGGAGTTTATGTTGTCTATCAGGCGAGGCCGCTTGCTCTTGTTCATGTGTTTGATACGTTTCATGTGTTGAATAGGGCGTCTTATCTGCAGGCTGGCCTTTCTTCTGAAGAGTTGATGAGGTTTAAAGTGTTTTCTCCTGAGTATTTTTATATCGACTTGCCTGCGGAGAAAACCGAGTTCCTTGAACTGCATGTAAAAGGAATGCTCGATGGACGACCGCTACAGACCCAATTGGAGCGCTACAAGACATTGCCGGTGGTGGCAGGGCAAGTTGAGCGGATAGTGGGGAGGAATGCTCACTCCGTTGGGCCAGGTTGTATTCGTCTGGATATTGAAAGCGCCTACGAAACGGGAACGATCTGTTTCGATAAAGCTCGCCGTTTTTTCTTTGACTTCCGCAAGAGTGATGCTGCGACTTGATTTGCTTGGCTGCAGGGTGGTAGTTTGCTCGCCGCCGCCGGATTAGCTCAGTCGGTAGAGCAGCTCATTCGTAATGAGAAGGTCGGGGGTTCGATTCCTCTATCCGGCACCAGTCGCATAAAAAGCCCCGCTTCGGCGGGGCTTTTTTCGCCTGCGATTCGTTCAGAGGGTGAGGCGCATGGACAGGTCGACGGCCCTGACATCCTTGGTCAGGGTGCCGATGGAGATGTAGTCGACGCCGGTCTCGGCGATGTTGCGCAGGGTGCCCTCGTTGATTCCGCCGGAAGCTTCCAGCTTGGCACGGCCGGCGGTGAGGGCGACGGCGGTGCGCATGTCGTCCAGGCTGAGTTCGTCGAGCATGACGATATCGGCGCCGGCCTCCAGCGCCTGGCGCAGTTCATCGAGGTTCTCCACTTCCACTTCCACCGGCTTGCCGGGTGCTATGCGCCGGGCTTCGGCGATTGCCCGATGGATACCGCCGCAGGCGGCGATGTGGTTTTCCTTGATCAGGAAGGCATCGTAGAGGCCGATGCGGTGGTTGTGGCAACCGCCGCAGGTGACCGCGTACTTCTGCGCGAGGCGCAGGCCGGGCAGGGTCTTGCGGGTGTCGAGCAGCTTCACCGTGGTGCCTGCGACCAGGTCGGCGTAGTGCTGGCTGCGGGTGGCGGTACCGGAAAGCAGCTGGAGGAAGTTCAGCGCGCTGCGCTCGCCGGTGAGCAGGGCGCGGGCCGGACCTTTTAGCTGGAACAGCATCTGGTTCGGCTCGACTCGCTGGCCGTCCTCCACCTGCCAGGTCACCAGCACTCGGGGATCGACCTGGCGGAAGACCTCGTCGACCCAGGCGCGGCCCGCGATCGTCGCGTGCTCGCGGGTAATCACCCGGGCCTCGGCCTCGCGCTGTGGATCGATCAACTGAGCGGTAAGGTCGCCGCCGCCGACGTCTTCCGCCAGGGCGGTGCGGACGTTGGCCTGGATTTCGCCTTGGAGGTCGGCAAGGGTGAGGTTAGGCATGGCGGGCTCCTGTACGAGATCGGGCGATTATACGGAGCGCGGCGGACGGCGTCTGTGCCTACCTGGGCGCCGGTCGGGACGGCCGCCATTCATCGGCCTTCGCTTGTGTGAAGAGAGTCATGTCTATAGGAAAACCCTCTATCTAGATTTGAAAGTATCTCTATAATGAATGTAGATACTTGTTTTTGACGCCTGGAAATTGACGTTACGGACGACGCCAATCGATCCTCTGTGCCCGATTTTTGCCATTCCATGCGCGGCCGCGAGGGTGGCAGGAGAGTCCCGATGCAGAACGATGCCAATGTGGTGCACCTGACCAGGGTCGCTTCCGAGCCGTCGCCGAACGCCGGAGCGGGGCGCCTGCCGGTCATCCTCGTGCAGGTGCGCGACAAGGCGGCGCTGCAGCTGAAACAGGCGTTGCAGGCGTTGTTCGACAACGCCGACGACACCCTCTTCGAAATGGCCGACCGAGCCACCAGCAACCTCGAACAGAACGCTTTCTTCGAAGCCATGCGCGACCTGCGCCTCAAGCGCAAGAGTATCGAGCGGGTCTACCTGCAGAAGGTCTTCGAGGAGTTCTCGGCGCTCAACCAGGTACAGTCCGGCAAATCCGTGCCGACCCTGGATACCGTGTCCTTCGATAGCCTCAGCCTGGTACAGAACGAGGAACTGGAGGAGTCCGTCGCGGTGGACGCGATGGTGGCGCGGGTGATGAGCCGCGATGCCTCCGCGCTGGCCCACCTGAGCACCCGCCTGAACACCCTGGTCGGCCGGAAGGTCGACGAGAAGAGCAATCCCCTCGCTCCGCGTCCGCTGACCTCGGCTTTCCTCGATGCCTGCCAGGGGCTCGGCGTCGAGATCAAGGTCAAGCTGATCATTCTCAAGCTGTTCGAGAAGTACGTCCTGGCCCATTGCGACCAGTTGTACGCCGAGGCCAACCAGATCCTGGTCGCTGCGGGCGTGCTGCCGGAACTCAAATCCGCGCTGCCGCGGCGTCAGCCCGCTGTCCGTCCCGAAGCGGTGCGCGATGCCGGGACCCTGCAGGCACAGGCTGCGCTGCTCGACGGCGGTCAGCAGGAAGTCTTCGGCGCGCTGCAGGAACTGCTGGCGCAGGTCCGCGACAATCCTTCCTTCTACCGTCGCGAAACGCCTGAGAATGCCGCGCCGATTTCCAGCAACGACCTGATGCGCCTGCTTTCCCACCTGCAACAGCACTTGCCGGGCCCTGGCGCCGCGGAGTTCGACGTCCGCGACGGGGTCGACCAACTGCTCCAGCGGGTCAGCCACAAGAGCGGCCGTTCTCGGGTGGTCGGCCAGGTGGACGATGACGTCATCAACCTGGTGTCGATGCTGTTCGAGTTCATTCTCGACGACCGCACCCTGCCTGATTCGCTGAAGGCCCTGATCGGTCGGATGCAGATCCCGATGCTCAAGGTGGCCCTGCTCGACAAGACCTTCTTCAGCCGCGGTAGCCATCCGGCGCGTCGCCTGCTCAACGAGATCGCATCCGCGTCGCTGGGCTGGGCCGAACACAATGATGCCCGGCGCGACAGCCTGTACCAGAAGATCGAACAGGTCGTGATGCGGCTGTTGAACGACTTCGTCGACGACCCGGCGATCTTCGCCGAGTTGCTGGAGGACTTCATTGCCTTCACCGGCGACGAGCGCCGCCGCAGCGAGCTCCTCGAGCAACGCACCCGCGACGCCGAGGAAGGCCGCGCCAAGGCCGAACTGGCTCGTCAGGACGTGGAGCAGGTGCTGAACCAGCGACTGCTCGGCAAGGTCCTGCCGGAGGTGGTGGTGCGCCTGCTGCGGGATGCCTGGAGCAAGGTGATGCTGCTGATCTGCCTCAAGCATGGCAAGGCTTCGGCCGAGTGGCGGGAGGCCCTGGATACCATGGACGAGCTGATCTGGAGCGTCGGCCCGCATGATGATCCGCTGTCCCGCCAACAGTTGCTGGAGCGCGTGCCAGGCCTGCTCAAGGCGCTGCGCGAGGGATTGGCCAGCGCAGCCTTCGATCCGTTTTCCACCGGAGAATTCTTCAGCCAGCTGGAAACCCTGCATGTCCAGGGCCTGCAGCGCGACAAGCGCGGCGAGGCGGCGGTCGCGGACAGCCCGCTGCTCGACGAAGCGACCCCGGGCACGGCCGCGGAAAAGCCCCGGGCGCCGGTCATGCTGCGGGTGGTCGAGGAAATTGTCCTGACCTCGCCGGACGCCGCCCCGGCGCCTGTCGAGAGCGAAGTGCGCCTGCCGGACAACGACGAGGCACTGCTGCGGGTCGATGCGCTGCGTGTCGGCAGTTGGGTGGAAATCCAGGAGGACGCCGAGCACAAGCTGCGCTGCAAGCTGGCGGCAGTGATCCGGCCCACCGGTCGCTACATCTTCGTCAATCGCACCGGGATGAAGGTCCTGGAAAAGACCCGCATGGGCCTGGCGGTGGAGTTTCGCCGGCAGGCGGTACGCCTGCTGGACGATGCCTTGCTGTTCGACCGGGCCCTGGAGTCGGTGATCGGCAACCTGCGGCGCCTCAAGGGCGCCTAGCCGCTTCTCGAGGACCCGGCGGATGCCGGGTCTTTTCGTTCTTGCGGGTAATACCTTTCCTCGACGCATGTCGAAGCGGCCGATCCAGAGCCCGCCTGATCGTCATTCCGGCGCCGCTGGATTAGAGTGGGGGCTCGTTCAGGAGCCCGTATGCATTTCGATTCCGTTACCGGCTGGGTCCGTGGCGTCCGCCACTGCCCTTCACCGAATTTCAACCTGCGTCCGCAAGGGGACGCGGTGTCGCTGCTGGTCATCCACAATATCAGCCTGCCGCCGGGACAGTTCGGCACCGGCAAGGTCCAGGCGTTCTTCCAGAATCGTCTGGACCCGAACGAACATCCCTATTTCGAGGAGATCCGCCACCTGACGGTTTCCGCGCATTTCCTCATCGAACGCGACGGCGCCATCACCCAGTTCGTCTCCTGTCACGACCGCGCCTGGCATGCCGGGGTTTCCTGCTTCGACGGTCGCGAGGCGTGCAACGACTTCTCCCTTGGCATCGAACTGGAGGGGACCGACACGGAACCGTACACGGACGCGCAGTACACTGCCCTGGCCGGGCTGACGCGGCTGTTGCGCGCGGCCTTCCCGGGGATCACCCCGGAACGCATCCAGGGCCACTGCGATATCGCCCCGGAGCGCAAGACCGATCCCGGCGAGGCTTTCGACTGGTCGCGCTACCGCGCCGGATTGACCGATTCCAAGGAGGAAACATGACGTTCCTGGTGTTGCTGCTGGCTCTTGCGCTGGAGAAGTTCTCCGGCTGGCGCCGGCGTATCCAGCGCGATGGCGCCTGGCTCGCCTGGCTGAGCCTGGTCGAGGACCTGCCCTCGGTGTCCCGCCGCTCCTGGCTGGGGCTGCTGCTCGCGGTAGTCCTGCCGTTGCTGCCGCTGGCCCTGCTGCTGACATTGCTGCAGCCGCTGGCCTATGGCTGGCTGAGTCTTCCGCTGCATCTTCTGGTGGTGGTCTACAGTCTCGGCCGCGGCGACGTCATGGCCGACCTCGGGCCGTTCCGCGACGCCTGGCGGCGCGAGGAGGCCCAGGCTGCCTTCCATGTCGCCGAACGCGATCTGGGGATCCTGGGCGGCAGCGAGAGCGACCTGATCGGCCGGGTGCACGGCCATCTGCTCTGGCAGGGCTACCAGAGCTTCTTCGCGGTGATCTTCTGGTATGCCTTGCTCGGCCCGGTGGCGGCCCTGGCCTATCGCCTGCTGGCACTGGCGCTGGAGCACGCCCGCCAGCCGGCGTTGCGCGAACAGGCGGCGCGCGTCCGGCATATCCTCGACTGGTTGCCGGTGCGTGCGCTGGTGCTGAGCTTCGCCCTGGTCGGCAACTTCCTCGCGGTTATCCGCGTGCTGCTGCACTGGCTGCTGGCCTGGGACATCTCGGCGGCCGCGCTGCTGGGCAAGGCCGGACGGGTCGCCAGCGATGTCGAAGCGGTCGAACTGGGTGCCGCCGGCGTCGCCAGCCTGGATGCGCTCTGGCAATTGCTGGTGCGTGCGGCCGTGCTCTGGTACGCCGTGTTCGCCTTCTGCGCGCTGTTCCTCTGAGCGTAGCGACGGGGAATCCGCTTGCGATTCCCCGTTAACCTTAAGTTACAGAACACCAGGCCGATATCGGGTACACAGGTGAACGTGTCCGCATGATTTCGAAAGGCCATTACCGAGCGGACTCCGTGCGTCAATGTCGCCACGCGGCGGCATCTCTCAGAACGATAAGAACAATCAGGAGACGTCTGGGTGAAGACCGTACTCTATCCCGCTATCGCGCTGATGAACCGGCTCAGCTTCGGCATGAAGTTCGGCCTGATCAGCGTGCTGTTCTTCCTGCCGCTGCTGATCACCAGCTTCTATCTGGTGCGCGATGCCTATCGCCAGTTCAGCGACACCCGGATCGAACTGCAGAGCTTGACGCTGCTGGGTAGCGGACTTCAGATCCGGCGTGGCCTGGAGTCCCTCAACGATCTGTTGCAGATCAATGCGGTCATCGGCCAGTCCGGCAAGGCCGGCGATCTGGAAGCGCGCATCGCGGACGTCCAGAAGGGGCTGCGCGGGCGGCTCGAGGCGCTGGCGCCGCTCAGCGAGGATGGTGCGGCGGTAGCCGAATTCGAGGCCCAGCGCGACCGGTTGCTCAACGGCTTGCAGGCCGTGGAGGCCGAAGGGTCCCTGCAGGGCAAGGGCGCACGGGCGGAGAAGCTGCTCGGTAGCGCACAGGTATTCATCAAGTTGCTCATCGCCCAGGCCGGGCTCAGCCAGGACAGCCAGCGCCAGGTGCGCCAGCTCAGCGAGCTGGTCGGCTCGATAACGCCGGAGGTGACGGCGGCCATCAGCAAGGGGCGCGCCATCGGCGCCTACTCCCTGGGCCAGGGTTTCCTCAATTCGTCCTCCAGCGCGCGGCTCGACGAACTGCTGCTGGAGTTCGAGAAACTGCATGGCGAGTACGGCCTGAAGCTGCAGGAGTCCCTGGCCGGCAGCCCACCGGCGCTCGAGGAGGCCGCCCAGGCCAGTCGCGAGACCCTGAAGAGCCTGGGGCAGTTGTTCGAGGACCGGGTGATCGTGGCCGAGACGCTGGATACCCCGTGGACGCAGTTCTACGATCAGGTCAGCGCGGCGATGGACAAGACCTACCAGCTCGACGACGCCGTTCTCGGCTATCTCGATACCCAGTTGCAAAAGCGCCTGCAACAGGTGCGCACGCAGATGCTGTTGCTAGTCGCCGCGCTGGCCGTGGTTTTCGCCGCGATCCTATACCTCTACGGCGGTTTCTACGTCTCCACCCGCGCCACCCTGAAGGATCTCGGGCGAATGATGGAGCGCGTCGCCGGCGGCGACATGACGGTCAGCTTCCAGGCCCGCAGCCGTGACGAACTGGGCGAGCTGGGACAATCGTTCAACGAGTCGGTGGCGAAGATCCACGACCTGATCGAGCGGGTCAGCCAGACCGTCGGCGAGGTCGAGCGGCAGACCCTGCGCGTCGAGTCGGTGTCGGCCGAAAGCAACCAGGCGGTAGCCGGGCAACGCAGCCAGATCGAGCAGGTGGCCACGGCGATGAACCAGATGGCCGCTACCGCCCAGGAAGTGGCACGCAGCGCGGCGATGGCGGTGAGCAGCGCGAACAGCGTGAACCAGGAAACCCTCAGCGGGCGCAGCCTGGTCGAGTCGCAGGTGGGTAGCATCCAGCGCCTGGCCGGCGAGATCGACCAGTCGGTGGCGGCGATCAATCGCCTGGCCAGTGACAGCGCCTCGATCAGCCAGGTGCTGGATGTGATCAAGGGCATCGCCGAACAGACCAACCTGCTGGCGCTCAATGCGGCGATCGAGGCCGCTCGTGCCGGGGAGCAGGGGCGCGGTTTCGCGGTGGTGGCCGACGAGGTGCGCACGCTGGCCAAGCGCACCCAGCAATCCACCGCCGAGATCGAACAGATGATCCTGCGCCTGCAGGGCGGCGTCGATGCGGCGGTGAAGGCGATGGGCAGCAGCCACCATACCGCCGATGGCACGGTCAACGAGTCGGCGCAGGTGCAGCAGGCACTGGAGAATATCCTCGGCGCGGTGGGCATGATCGTCGACCAGAACCAGCAGATCGCCGCCGCCGCCGAGCAACAGACCGCCGTGGCCCACGATATCGACCAGAACATCGTCGAGATCAACCAGGCCGGCGAGCGCACCGCGGAAGGCGCCAGCCAGACCGAACGGGCCAGCCGCGAACTGGGCGCCCAGGTGACCCAGCTGAAACGCCTGATCGGTGCGTTCCGGGTGTAGGCGCAAGGCCTGCGCGGGACGTTTTTCGTCCATCCGATTGAACGCTGGGCGGACGGGGACATCCCACTGTCATGCACATGGGGTAAAGGCTGAGCAGGTCAATCCGGCGGTGCGACAGGCGGAGGCGAAATCGCGGCATTTTTTTATTGATCTCGCGTCCCCTTGGTCCTAAAGTTCGCGCCCGAACGTCCATGCTGGAAACGATCCATCCGGCTCAAGTACTGACGACGAGAGATCGCCTTGTGGCAAGGCGACGTCCGCTGCTCAAGCGGCCAGGTCGTCGCGCGGGACACGCGCGCGACCTACCAGGATGAACAGGCGGTGGCTGCCGGCAGGCAGGTGATACTCGGCGACATGCCTTGGGAAGTAGGCGAACCAAAGTGGGGAAACGGATTAGACGTTCAGCTTCACCCCTACGAATCCATGTGTTTTGCCATTGGGAGTCCCAACCATGTCCATCAAGGTCGAGGATTATTTCGCCCCTGAAACCTTCCAGCGCATGAAGGCCTTCGCCGACAAGCAGGAAACCCCCTTCGTGGTCATCGACAAGCAAACCATCGCCGATGCCTACGACCAACTGACCGACTGCTTCCCCTTCGCCAGGATCTACTACGCGGTGAAGGCCAATCCCGCTACCGAAATCACCGAGCTGCTGCGCGACAAGGGTTCGAACTTCGATATCGCCTCGATCTACGAACTGGACAAGGTGATGAAGACCGGCGTCGGTCCGGAGCGCATCAGCTACGGCAACACCATCAAGAAATCCAAGGACATCCGCTACTTCTACGAGAAGGGCGTGCGCTTGTTCGCCACCGACTCCGAAGCCGACCTGCGCAACATCGCCAAGGCCGCTCCCGGCGCCAAGGTCTACGTGCGTATCCTCACCGAGGGCTCGACTACCGCAGACTGGCCGTTGTCGCGCAAGTTCGGCTGCCAGACCGACATGGCCATGGACCTGCTGATCCTGGCCCGCCAGCTGGGCCTGGAGCCCTACGGCATTTCCTTCCACGTCGGTTCGCAGCAGCGCGACATCTCGGTGTGGGACGCGGCGATCGCTAAGGTCAAGGTGATCTTCGAGCGCCTGAAGGAAGAAGACGGCATCGTCCTGAAGATGATCAACATGGGCGGCGGCTTCCCGGCCAACTACATCACCAAGACCAACGACCTGGAAACCTATGCGGAGGAGATCATCCGCTTCCTCAAGGAGGACTTCGGCGACGACCTGCCGGAAATCATCCTCGAGCCGGGCCGTTCGCTGATCGCCAATGCCGGCATCCTGGTCAGCGAAGTGGTGCTGGTCGCCCGCAAGTCGCGGACCGCCGTGGAGCGCTGGGTCTATGCCGACGTCGGCAAGTTCTCCGGACTGATCGAAACCATGGACGAGTCGATCAAGTTCCCGATCTGGACCGAGAAGCAGGGCGAGATGGAAGAGGTGGTGATCGCCGGCCCGACCTGCGACAGCGCCGACATCATGTACGAGCACTACAAGTATGGCCTCCCGCTGAACCTGGCGAGCGGCGACCGCCTTTACTGGCTGTCTACCGGCGCCTACACCACCAGCTACAGTGCGGTGGAGTTCAACGGCTTCCCGCCGCTGAAGGCGTTCTACCTCTAGCGCAGTCGCCTCTGTTACGAAGAGCCCCGCCTCGGCGGGGCTTTTTCATGTCGCTCTGGAAGCCTCGCGGCGCTCGTGCCAGCCTTGTTCGACAACCCATGACAAGGACGCCGACATGACAGGTAACGGTGTTTCCCTGGTGACCCTCGGGGTCGCCGATCTGGCCCGCTCCTCTCTCTACTACCAGGCGCTGGGCTGGCAGCCCTCTTCGGACGGCAACGAGCAGGTGGTATTTCTCAAGGGCCGCAACCTGGTCCTCGGCCTCTACGGACGCAGCGCCCTCGCCGAGGATGCGCAGGTGGAAGATCGTCCGACCGGCTTCGCGGCTATCACCCTGGCCTGCAACTGCGCCTCGCGGGACGAGGTGGACCGTCTGTTCTCCGCAGCTACGGCGGCCGGCGGGCAGGCGACCAAGATGCCGCAGGAAGTGTTCTGGGGTGGCTACTCCGGATATGTCGCCGACCCGGATGGACACCTTTGGGAAATTGCCTACAACCCGTTCTGGCCGTTCGACGAGCAGGGCAACCTGGTCTTGCCCTGAGGGCGCTACGGATGGAAAAACGCCCCGCTCGGCGGGGCGTTTTCTTTGGCGGCGGTCAGCCTTCGTTCGGCTGGCGGGACGGTGCGCGCGGCGTCGTTGGCGCGGGTCGTCCGGCCTGGGCGACCTGCTGCCCGGCGTCGGCCTTGTCCAGCGGCAGCTTGTCGAAGTCGCGCAAGCCATTGTGGGCATAGGGGTTGCCGATCCAGCGGACTTCATGCTGGAAGTCGTTGCTCACCAGGCTCTTGGTCGGATCGAAGAGGTCATAGTTGAGGCCGGCGAGGTCGGACCAGGTATGGATCAGGTCTTCGCTGCTGTAGCGTCGGTCGACCAGGGCCTGCAGGTCGCGTGGGTGGGTCTGCTGCCAGCTGGGCGAAGTCCAGACCAGGAAGGGCACGGTGTACATGCCGCGGGTCGGGTCGCCTTCGTTGCGGCCGAGGCGGTCGTGCGGGGCTTCGTCGAAGACTTCCTCGCCATGGTCCGAGAGGTAGACCAGGAAGCCGTTCGGATCGCTGTTGGCGAAGCCCTTGATCAGGCTGGAGACCACGTAGTCGTTGTACAGCACGGCGTTGTCGTAGCTGTTGTAGACCTCCACCTGGTCGTCGCTGAGGGCCGCCGGGGCGCCCTGGCGGTCGACGAAGCGAGCGTAGTCGGCGGGATAGCGGTACTTGTAGTTCATGTGGGTGCCGAGCAGATGGACCACGATGAACTTCTTCGGCGCCGGGTCGTCCAGCACCTTGGCGAAGGGCGCCAGCACCGCGCCGTCCAGCTGGCTGGCGTTCTGGCTGCGCTGGTTGTTCAGGTAGAACTGCGCATCGGTCTGCTGGGCGAAGGTCGTCAGCATGGTGTTGCGCTTGGTCATAGTCTGCTGGTTGGTGATCCAGAAGGTTTTGTAGCCGGCCTGCTTCATCAGGTTCATCAGCGACGGATCGGTGAGGAAGCGGTCGGGATGCTCCTGGTCAGCGAACGTTAGCACCTGCTGCAGCACCTCGATGGTATATGGCCGCGACGCCACCACGTTGTTGAATACCGTGAGGTTCCGGTTCGCGGCCTTCAGTGCGTCCAGCTGCGGGGTCGTTTCGCGTGGATAGCCGTAGAGGCTCATGTGCTTGCGCGACGTGGATTCGCCGATCACCAGGACCAGCGTGCGCGGCGTATCGCCATTGGCATCGACGAGGTTCTTCAGCGGCGGTAGGGCCGCGTTCTTTTGCAACAGCGCCTGCATGCTGCCCAGTTGCTGGCGGTATTGCTGGTAGCCGATCAGCAATTGCCAGGGCACCGCCGGTTCCATGCGCGCCTGGACCTTGTCCAGGGCTTCGTCGAAGGGCCGGCCCTGGCTGACCAGTTGCTTGTAGAACGGATAACCGATGGTCGCGACGATCAGCAGCACCGCCACCGGCAGGGCGCTGAAGCGCGGCAGGTAGACCGGGCGCAGGCGGCGCCAGAGGAGGATGGCGACCAGGCTGTAGAGCACCAGGCCGAGGGTCATCCAGGGGTTGAAGTACTGGCTGAAATATTCGCTGGCCTCGGCGGTGTTCGACTCGAACATCACGAAGATCACGCTTTGCGAAAATTCCTGGTGATAGATGCCGAAATAGCTCAGGCCGACCAGCGAGGCGGCCCACAGCACCAGCCCGATGACGGCGGCCAGCGGCTTGGTCCAGCGCGGGAACAGTAACACCGGCGCAAGCCAGATGGTGCTCAGCACCATGGCGTTGCGGAAACCGGAGAAACCGCTGTTGCCGGAGGTCAGCAGGAGCAGTTGGGTGATACCGGAGAAGAACCAGAAGAACAGGAACAGCCAGCCCAGGCCGGCCCAGTCGATGCGATTGCGCGTAACGCGTGGTGGGGTGGGGGACACGATAGCCTCGTTCGATGGATCGGAGGCGCGATCGTCGTTCGCCTCGATGAAACGGCGAGGGTAGGGAAAGGCTTGTCAAAAAAGTGTTATGTGGGCGTGAACAAAGGGTCGTGCGTTGTTCGTCAGGCGGGCAGTCGTGCGTGCCCGTGACGTTCGAGCGCCTGTTCCAGGGCCTCTCGATCGGTGTCGTCGCCCAACTGCGCCGCGCGTCGGTAGTAGGCCAGCGCCAGGCTGCGGAACGGTGGGTGGGCCGACTGCTCCAGGCCATGGCGGGCGCTGCGCAGGAAGTTCAGGTTGCCGCCTTCGAGGGCACGCCGGAGCCAGGTTTCGGCTTCGGCATGGCGGCCCGAGGCGCTGAGCATCGCGGCGTGGCTGAACTGGCCGCGAAAATCACCACCCTCGGCGGAGCGTCGATACCAGTGCGCAGCTTGCGCCAGGTCGCGAGCGACCACCAGGCCTTCTTCGTGGTAGCGCCCCACCAGGTTCATCGCTTTCGCGTGGCCCTGCTCGGCCGCTTGCCGATACAGCGCATAGGCGCGCGGCTGGTCCTGGGGCACCCCGCGGCCGGTAGCGTGAAGATTGGCCAGGTTGTAGCGGGCCCAGTCGAGGCCGGCCTGGGCGGCGATCCGATAGTGGACCGCTGCCGCGGCTGGATCCGCCGGGCCGCCCCAGCCATGTTCCAGGCAGCGAGCGAGCATATTGCGCGCCATTGCGTGGCCGTGCCCGGCGGCGATCGCGAACCAGGTCCGCGCCAGGGGCGGGTCGCGCTGGATGCCTTGGCCGTCCAGAAGGATCTGTCCGAGCAGGGCCTGGGCTTCCGTCAGGCCCTCGCGCGCAGCGCCGAGGATGGCCTGGGCAACCTCGCCCGGGGTACCGGCCAGTTGTGCGGCGAAACCTTCGGCGTCCAGTGCGTCGTGACGGAGCAGCAGGTGGCGCATGTTCAGAGTTCCGACCAGCGCCGCAGGAGATTGTGGTAGGTGCCGGTTAGGCGGATCAGCGAGGGATGGTCGGGCACGTCGTGGGTGAGTCGCTGGATCGACTGGTCCATTTCGAATAGCAGGGTGCGCTGACTGTCTTCGCGGACCAGGCTCTGGGTCCAGAAGAACGAGGCGTAGCGCGCGCCGCGGGTGACCGGATTGACCTTGTGCAGGCTGGTGCCGGGATAGAGCACCAGATCGCCGGCGGGCAGCTTCACCTGTTGCAGGCCGTAGGTGTCCTGGATCACCAGTTCGCCGCCGTCATAGTCCTCCGGGTCGCTGAAGAAGAGGGTCGAGGACAGGTCGGTACGGACCCGCTCGCGGCCGCCATGGACGTCGCGCACGGCGTTGTCGATGTGGAAGTCGAACGAGCCCCCGCCGGTATAGCAGTTGAACAGCGGCGGGAAGACCTTGAGCGGCAGGGCGGCGGACATGAACAGGGGATGGTTCCACAGGCGCTGCAGCATGGCTTCGCCGATCTCCCGGGCCAGCGGGTGGTCCTGCGGCAGTTGCAGGTTGTGCTTGGCCTTGGCCGATTGGTAGCCGGCGGTCGCCTTGCCGTCGGCCCATTCCGCCTGCTCCAGGGCTGCGCGGATCCGGGAGACTTCCTCGGCGGTGAAGATGGCGGGAATATGCAGCAACATGGCGCTGTCCATGAAGGCGAAATGATTGCCAATGATATTGATTTGCATTGGACATGTAAAACCGCCAGAGGTTGTAGACGAGCGAGATGGGAAAAAATGTAATGAGAAAATTGTAAAGAATGTAAATTCCTGTCGAATGCGAATCCGTAATAATTGATAACAATTCTGATCTGCAATAAATTCCGCGACCTTCACAGCTCCCGGGGAGGGGTTTCGAATGTCGCGTCAGTCCACGGATACCGCCGTTTCTTCGCAACGTCTGCTGGCTTCTGCCATCGGTGTCGCCATCACCGCCATCGCCGCACCGCAGGCAGCCCACGCCGACGAGGCCGGGCAGAAAAAGACCGACAAGGACCGCGTACTGTCGCTGGATGCGGCCACCATCGTCGGCGAGCAGCAGGACGAAACCACCTATAACGTCGACCGCTCGGCGTCGAAGAAGTACACCGCGCCGCTGCTGGATACGCCGAAGACCGTCACCGTGATCCCGCAACAGGTGATCAAGGACACTGGCGCCCTGACCCTGGCCGACGCACTGCGCACCACCCCGGGTATCACCTTCGGCGCGGGCGAGGGCGGCAACCCCGCAGGCGACCGGCCATTCATCCGTGGCTTCAACGCCGAGAGCGATACGTTCCTCGACGGTATGCGCGACGTCGCCTCGCAAACCCGCGAGGTGTTCAACGTCGAGCAGATCGAGGTCAGCAAGGGCCCGGGCTCGGCCTACACCGGCGCCGGCTCCACCGGTGGCAGCCTGAACCTGATCAGCAAGACCGCCAAGCAGGACAACTTCACCGACGCCGGCTTCACCTGGGGCTCAGACCAGACCCGCCGCACTACTCTCGACGTGAACCGGATGATTGGCGACAACGCCGCCTTCCGCCTCAACCTGATGAAGCACGATGCCCACGTCGCAGGGCGCGACGAAGTCAGCGTCAGCCGCTGGGGCGTGGCTCCGACCGTTACCTTCGGCTTCGACACGCCGACCCGCGCCACCCTGTCCTATTACCATCTCAGCACCGATGACATGCCGGACTACGGCCTGCCGCTGACCAACGTCAACCGCAGCAAAGCCAATCCGAGCAAGCCGGCCTCGGTGGATCGCGATAACTTCTATGGCCTGAAGGACCGCGACTACCGCAAGAGCACCACCGACAGCGGCACCTTCCGCATCGAGCATGACCTGAACGACAACCTGACCCTGTCGAATAGCACCCGCCTGGTGCGCACGACGCTCGACTACATCGTCAGCAACCCCGACGACAGCCGTGGCAACGTTGCCAACGGCTACGTCTACCGTTCGGCGAAAAGCCGCAATTCGACCTCGAAGGGCTGGGTCAACCAGACCGACCTGAAGGCCAACTTCGAAACCGGCTTCATCAAGCACACCCTGGTGACCGGCCTGGAGTTCAGCTACGAGGACGTGCACAACCGTCCGTACGCCATTACTTCCGGTGGCGGCGCCGGCAACACCTGCAATGCACGATTGCTCGCTAGTGGCGACTGCACCAGCCTGAATCGCCCGACTCCGGGCGACAACTGGACCGGCAGCATCACCGACGGCCTGGCCTATACCGATACCGACACCAAGACCAGCGCGGCTTATGTGTTCGATACCCTGAAGCTAAGCGAACAATGGGAGCTGAATCTCGGCCTGCGCTACGACGACTTCGATACCAAGTCCAGCGGCTACCAGACGGCTGGCCGCAACGGTCCCGCCGGCTACTTCAAGCGCGAGAACAACAGCCACTTCTGGAACTACCAGACCGGTCTGGTCTACAAACCGGCGCCCAACGGCAGCATCTACCTGGCCTGGTCGACCTCGAGCAACCCCACCGGCGAGACCGGCGGCGAGGGCCAGGCGGACATCAGCGTAGGCAACAACGGGTTGGATCCGGAGCGTAACCGCAACCTCGAACTGGGTACCAAGTGGGCCTTCTTCGACGATGCTCTGTCGCTGAACGCCGCGCTTTTCCGCACCGACAAGACCAATGCCCGGGTCGCTTCGCCGGATGTTTCCACTCTTCAGGTACTGGACGGCGAGCAGCGGGTGCAGGGCGTCGAGCTGGGCTTCAATGGCAAGCTGACCGAGAAGTGGAAGGTCTTCGGCGGCTACACCTACCTCGACAGCGAAATCCGCAAGTCGACGGTGAAGAGCGACGAAGGCAACAAGATGCCGCAGACCGCGCAGAACAACTTCACTCTGTGGACCACCTACGATCTGTTGCAGAACTTCACTATCGGCGGTGGTACCACCTATGTGGACAAGCAGTACGGCAACACTGCGAACTCTACCTATATCCCGTCCTACTGGCGCTATGACGCCATGGCCAGCTACAAGGTGAGCAAGAACGTCGACCTGCAACTGAACGTGCAGAACCTGACCGACAAGCGCTACTTCGACCAGGTCTACAGCACGCACATGGCCCACGTTGCTCCGGGCCGCACGGCATTGCTCGGGGTGAACTTCCACTTCTGACTGCCGCTCTCGCTCCCCACGAAAGCCCCATTCCCCCTGCGGGATGGGGCTTTCCCGCATTCAGGTGGGTAAATAGAGCGTAAAGAACGTTAATTCGGCTTTATCGCAACTGATTATCAAATAGAATTGCCCGCCGACGTCCTCGTGTCGTCTGGCCGGCGCTTGGCGTCGGCGTAGTCCCGTTGTTGCCGCGCGGCGGCCGTGAAGGTGATCCTGTGAAGAAAGTCTGGTTCCAGTTGCATTGGTTCTTCGGCATCAGCGCCGGCCTGGTGCTGGCGCTGATGGGCGTCACCGGAGCGACCCTGTCGTTCCAGGACGAACTGATGCGCGCGCTCAACCCTGACGTGCTGGTGGTGCAGAAGCGCCCCGAGGGCGTGCTGCCGTTGGACGAACTGGTGCGCCGTATCGAAGGCGCCGAGCCGGGGCGGAAAGTGGCCTTCGTCTGGGTCGAGATGGACAGCGACAAGGCCGGGCGGATCTTCTACACCCCGCCGCCGGGACAGCGCCGCGGCGAGTCGCGCTGGATCGATCCCTACACCGGGGCTTTCGTCGGCGAGCCGCGCGGGGAGGGTTTCTTCAACCTGATGATGCAACTGCACCGTTTCCTCGCCATGGGCGAGTACGGCAAGCAGGTCACCGCCGCCTGCACCCTGATCCTGATCTTCTTCTGCCTGTCCGGTCTCTACCTGCGCTGGCCGCGCAAGGTTTTCGACTGGCGCGCCTGGCTGACCCTCGACTGGTCGCGCAAGGGGCGCAGTTTCAACTGGGACCTGCATGCCGTGGCCGGCACCTGGTGCCTGGCGCTCTACCTGCTGGCTGCGCTGACCGGCCTGTACTGGTCCTACGAGTGGTACCGCAACGGCCTGTTCAAACTGCTCGACGACGCGCCCGCCGGCCAGCAGGCGCAGCGCGGCAAGCCGGGCGGACGTGGCGAGCGCCCGGCCGATGCGGCTCCGCTGGTGGTCGACTACGCGGCGGTATGGAACAGCATCCGCCAGGCCGGCGGCGACCGCTTGCAGGCCTACAACCTGCGCCTGCCACCGGCGGGCGGCCAGCCGGCGACAGTGTTCTATCGCCTGACCGACGCGCCGCACGAGCGTGCCTTCAACACCCTGACCCTGGACCCGGCCAACGGCCAGGTGAAAAGCGACCAGCGCTATAGCGACCGTTCTTTCGGCAGCCAGTTGCTGGCCAGCGTCTATGCATTGCACGTAGGCAGCTATTTCGGCATGGCCGGACGCATCCTGATGATGCTCGCCAGCCTGGCGATGCCGCTGTTCTTCATCACCGGCTGGCTGCTCTACCTCGACCGCCGGCGCAAGAAACGCGCGGTACGGGCGAGCCGCGCCGACCTGGGCGGCAGCGCCGGCGCCAGCGGCGAGCCCTGGTTGATCGGCTACGCCAGCCAGAGCGGTTTTGCCGAGCAACTGGCTTGGCAGAGCGCCGGCCAGTTGCAGGCGGCCGGGTTGCCGGTGCGGGTCGAATCGCTGGCGCGCCTGGATGCCGGGCAACTCGCCGAGGCGCGCAAGGCGCTGTTCGTGGTCAGCACCTTCGGCGACGGTGAGGCGCCGGACAGCGCCCGCGGCTTCGAACGCAAGGTGCTTGGCCAGGCCGCCAGCCTCGATGGCCTGAGCTACGCCCTGCTGGCCTTGGGAGATCGCCAGTACGAGCAGTTCTGCGGCTTCGCCCGGCGCATGCAGGGCTGGTTGCAGGGGCAGGGCGCGCGGAGCCTGTTCGCCCCAGTGGAGGTCGATGATGGCGACGCCGCGGCCCTGCGCCAATGGCAGGAAAGCCTGGCCGAGGTGACCGGCGGTGCCGCCCCGGCGGCCTGGGAAGCGCCGGCTTTCGAGGTCTGGTCGCTAGCGCGGCGGGAGTGCCTGAACCCTGGCAGCCAGGGCGAGTCGACCTGGCTGCTGGACCTGCGTGCGCCGGCCGACAGCGCCATCCAATGGCGCGCCGGCGATCTGCTGGAGATCGTTCCGCACCAGGCGCCCGCGCGCATCCGCGAATGGCTGCAGCGGCATCACCTGGACGGCCAGGCGCGGGTGGCGGTCGAGGGCGTCGAGCAGAGCCTGGAGCAGGCCCTGGCCGGGCGCCTGCTGCCGGATTCTTTCGAACACCTGGTCGGCTTGCACCCGCAGGCGCTGCTGGATGCGCTGATTCCGCTTTCCGTGCGCCAGTACTCCATCGCGTCGCTGCAGAGCGATGGCGACCTGCAACTGATCGTACGCCAGGAGCAGCATGCCGACGGCAGCCTGGGCATCTGCTCCGGCTGGCTCACCGAGTACCTGCCGCTCGGCGCCGCGCTGACCCTGCGCCTGCGCCGCAACGCGGGTTTCCACCTGCCGGAGGATGACGTGCCGCTGATTCTCATCGGCAACGGCACCGGGCTCGCCGGCCTGCGCAGCCTGTTGCGCGCCAGCATTGCCGCCGGGCGCAAGCGCAACTGGCTGCTGTTCGGCGAACGCAATTTCGCCCACGACTACTACTGTCGTGCGGAGTTGGAGCAGGCCCTGGCCAGGGGCGAGCTGCAACGCCTGGACCTGGCCTTCTCCCGCGACCAGGCGGAGAAGATCTATGTCCAGGACCGCCTGCATGAAGCGGCGGATGAACTGCGGCGCTGGATCGACGAGGGCGCGGCCTTGTACGTCTGCGGCAGCCTGCAGGGCATGGCCGGTGGTGTCGACCGGGTGCTGCGCGAAGTGCTCGGTGAGGAGGCCTTGCAACGCCTGGCCGACGAAGGACGTTACCGGCGCGACGTGTACTGAACGGATGAATGAAAAAGGCTCCCAAGGGAGCCTTTTCGTTGCCAGTTGCTGGGACTGCCGGGCTTTCCGTGGCGTAGGGCGAATAGCCGCAGAGCGGTTATCCGCCATTTCGGCGGGGTATCGGCGGATGACGCCGTTGGCGTCATGCGCCCTACGGAGCTATCGGACTTCGCGCTGTCCGTGGCGTACGTCGAACAACCGCAGAGCGGTTATCCGCCATTTCGGCGGGGTA
>NZ_KV828524.1:137456-150201 GCF_001836405.1 Pseudomonas sp. HMSC057H01
ATTTCGGCGGGGTATCGGCGGATGACGCCGTTGGTGTCATACGCCCCACGGAGCTATCGGGGCCTTGCGTCGCCGGGCCTCAGATCCACAGGATGAAAGCCAGTACCAGGGCGAAGAAGCCCCATTTCTGCAGGTAGTAGAGCTTGCGGTTGCGCTTCTTCAAACGTTTGCCCTGCAGGCGGATCTTGTAGAGGCTGTCGAAGATCCGATTGAGTCCGCCGGTCCGGTCGCCTGCGTTGTTCGGGGCGGCCGCGGCAGCCATCACGTTGCGGCTGAACCAGCGGTTGAAGGCGGTGGCCCAGCCCTGGGTCAGCGGCCGCTCGATGTCGCAGAAGAGAATGATGCGGTTGTGTTCGGTGGCGTTTTCCGCGTAGTGGATGAAGGTTTCATCGAACACCACCGCCTCGCCGTCGCGCCAGTGGTAGCGCTCGCCGTCCACCTCGATGAAGCAGGCCGGGTCGTTGGGAGTGAACAGTCCCAGGTGGAAGCGCAGCGAGCCGGCGTAGGGATCGCGGTGTCGCACCAGCTTCGAGCCCGGCGGCAGTTCGGCGAACATCGCCGCCTTGACCGAGGGAATCTGCCGCAACAGGGCGGTGGTCTGCGGGCAGAGTTGTCCGGCGGAGGGATGGGCCTCGTCGTACCATTTCAGGTAGAAGCGCTTCCAGCCGCTCTTGAAGAACGAGTTGAAACCGATATCGTCGTACTGTTCGGAACGCTTGATGTTGCCGGCGCCGTGCAGGTGCAGCGCCTCGCTGCGGATGGCCTGCCAGTTGTCGACCAGAACCTGCAGTTCGGGGAAGGTCTGCGGTGCCAGGTAGGGGCGGTTCGCTACCTTCGAGAACAGGTACATCAGGCAGTTGATCGGAGCGAGGAAGCTGGAGTGGTCGCTCAATTGGCGCGACAGCTTGTGGCGTACCCGGCCGCGAAAATGGACATAGAGGATGCTCAGCGCATAGGCCGCCAGGATGAGAACTTTCATGAATGCAAGGTCGTCGGTGCAAAAGAGGAGAATTTACTCCTGTTCTCAGTGCCTGAGTATGCTACCTGACGCTAATTCGCCAGCACTGCGCTCATTTTTCTGTAATCCTGGCCTCGAAAGGAACGCACAATGAACGACACCGGCCGGCGTATCCTGCTCAACTGCGACATGGGCGAAAGCTTTGGCGCCTGGCGCATGGGCGACGATGTCCACAGCATGCCGCTGGTTGACCAGGCCAACCTGGCTTGCGGCTTCCACGCTGGCGACCCGCTCACCATGCGGCGCGCGGTGGAGCTGGCGGTACGCCATGGCGTGAGCATCGGCGCGCACCCGGCCTATCCCGACCTGAGCGGCTTCGGCCGGCGCTCGCTGGCCTGCTCTGCCGAAGAGGTGCATGCCATGGTGCTGTACCAGATCGGTGCGCTGGACGCTTTCTGCCGTTCCCTCGGTGCCCAGGTGGCCTATGTCAAGCCGCATGGCGCGCTGTACAACGACCTGGTCGGCGACGATGAGCTGCTGCGCGCCGTGCTCGACGCCTGCGCCGCCTATCGCAAGGACCTGCCGCTGATGGTGCTGGCCCTGGCCGACAACGGCCGCGAGCTGGAACTGGCCGACGAGGCCGACGTGCCGCTGCTGTTCGAGGCCTTCGCCGATCGCGCCTACCTGCCGGACGGCCGGCTGGCGCCGCGGCGGCTTGGCGGCGCGGTGCATCACGATCCGCAGCGGATCATCGAACAGGCCCTGGCCATCGCCCGCGGCGAAGCCTTCCCCGACTACGACGGCAACCCGCTGCGCCTGACCGCCGACAGTCTTTGCGTGCATGGCGACAACCCGCAGTCGCTGGCGGTCCTCCGGCGCCTGCGCGCGGCCCTGGACAGCCTGTGATCCGCATCGAACCCGCTGGTGCCGAAGCCCTGCTGCTGACGCTCGCCGAAGAGCCCGAAGTGGACCTGTCTGTGCGCCTGGCCGAGCTGGCCAGACGTCTGCGCGAGGGGCTTGGCGAAGGCGTCAGGGATCTGGTGCCGGGCTGGACCACCCTGATGCTGCATTACGACCCCTACCGCATCGCCCCGCAGGTACTGGAAGAACGCCTGGGTCCGCTGCTGGCGGAGTGGCACGCCTGGCGCCCCGCCGAGGATGCCGGGCGCCTGCACGAGATTCCCGTCTGGTACGCCGGCGAGGACCTCGCGACGGTAGCGGTTGCCTGCGGATTGACTGGCGAAGGGGTGATCGAACTGCACAGCGCGGCCGAATACCGGGTCGGCGCGATCGGTTTCGCTCCGGGATTCGCCTACCTCGGCGGCCTCGATCCGCGCCTGGTCCTGCCGCGGCGGGCCACCCCGCGGGCGCGTGTACCGGCCGGCAGCCTGGCCATTGCCGAGGCGCAGACGGCGATCTATCCGCAGGCCTCGCCCGGCGGCTGGCACCTGCTGGGACGCAGCCCGTGGCGTCCGTTCGATCCGGCCGCGATTCCTCCGTGCCCACTGGCGCTGGGCGACCGGGTGCGCTTCGTCGCCATCGGGCGCGAGGCTTTCCTCGACCTGGGCGGGCGCGAATGAATGGTTTGTGGGTCGTCAAGGCGGGTCCGCAGAGCCTGCTGCAGGACGACGGCCGGCGCGGCTGGCAGCACCTCGGCGTATCCCCGGGCGGCCCTCTGGACCGCCAGGCGGCAGCCTGGGCCAATCGTCTGCTCGGTAATCCCTGGGGGACGCCATTGCTGGAAATCGCTTTCGGCGGCTTGGCGCTGGAGTGCAGGGTGGAGGCGACCTGGCTGGCGCTGACCGGAGCGCGCCTGGCGCTGACGGTGGACGGTCGCGAATGCCTGCCCTGGAGTCGCTTCCGGGTCCGCCGCGGGCAACGCATCGAACTGGGCTTCGCCGAGGCCGGGCAGCGTGCCTACCTGGCCTGCGCCGGCGGTTTCCGGGCGAGGCCGGTACTGGGCAGCGTCGCCTGCCAGGTTCGCGACGGGCTCGGCGGTTTACAGGGCGATGGCCGGATCCTGGCGGAGGGCGATTGCCTGCCGTGTGCCGAAGCGGGAGCGGCGTGTCCGTGGGATGCCAGCGTGCCCTGGCGTTTCCAGCCGGACTACCGGCAGCAGCGGCCCTTGCGCGTGCTGCTCGGCGGCGATGCGGCGGCCTTCGACGCAGCCAGCCGGCGAGCCTTCTTCGCCAGCGCCTGGCGAATCAGCCCGCGGTCCGATCGCATGGGCGTCCGCCTGGCCGGCAAGCCACTGCGCGGGGCGCCGCGCGCCTGGTCGCAGGGCGTGGTGGAGGGCGCTATCCAGGTTCCGCCCGATGGCCAACCCATCGTGCTGATGGCCGACCGCCAGAGCATGGGCGGCTATCCGCTGCTGGGCTTCGTCCATCCACTGGACCTCTCGCGCCTGGCGCAAAGCCCCGCGCATAGCGAGGTAACCTTCGTCGAGAGCGACCTGGCGACGCAGCAGGCCGATCTGCTGCGCTTCTACCGCTTCTTCCGCGGCTGAGCGCTCAGCCGGCCAGGTGGCCGAGCGGCAGCGGCGAGGGCGCCTTGACCGTCTTGATCGCGAAGTTGCTGCGAATGTCGCTGACCCCGGGCAGGCGCAGCAGGGTTTCGCTGAGCAGGCGTTCGTAGGCGCGCAGGTCGGGGACCACCACTTGCAGGAGGAAGTCCGACTCGCCGGAGACGAGGTGCACCGAGATCACCTCCGGGAGGTCGACCACCGCACGGTGGAAGGCCTCGGCCTGCTCCTGGCGGTGGCGTTCCACCTTGATCCCGACGAACACCGTGAGGCCGAGGCCGACCTCGTCGCGGTCGATGCTGGCCTGGTAGCCGCGAATCACCCCGGCCTCTTCCAGCAGGCGCACGCGGCGCAGGCAGGGGGACGGGGAGAGGCCGATCTCCTCGGCCAGTTGGACGTTGCTCAGGCGGCCGTCGCGCTGGAGGGCGGCGAGGATGCGGTGGTCATAGGCGTCGAGTTTCATCTTGGCATATCCGGATGGATAGTCTCCAGAGAGTAGAATTTACTGCCAAATAGAATGGATAGGCTGGTGGAAAACGCAAGCACCTGCCCTGCCTTGCGGGCATAGAATCGTTATCCGGGTCACCTTCCTGGAGCCGATACGATGGACACGAGCGCTTTCCTGATTGCCCTGGCGGTGGTTTACCTGGTCCCCGGACCAGACATGCTCCTGCTGTTCCAGACCGGCGCCCGCCAGGGCCGTCGCGCGGCGCTGGTCACCGCCCTCGGCCTGGCGCTGGCTCGGGCCTGCCATGTGCTGATGGCCGCGACCGGGCTGGCGCTGCTGTTCCGTACCGCTCCCTGGACCTTCGACCTGGTGCGCTTGCTCGGCGCCGCCTACCTCGCCTGGCTTGGCCTGCAGATGCTGCGCGGTGGCGGACTGGCCTTGCCGACCAGTGACGTGGGCTCCGCGCCGGTGGTCCCTCACGCCGACCGCCGGGCCTTGCTGCGCGGACTCCTGACCAACCTGCTGAACCCCAAGGCCCTGCTGTTCTGTTCGGTGCTGCTGCCGCAGTTCGTCAGCCCCGGGGCCGGTTCGCTGGCCGTCCAGTTCGCCGCGCTCGGTACGGTCCTGGTTCTGGTTGGCCTGGCCTTCGACTGCGCCTATGCGCTGGCCGGTGGCCGCCTGGGCCGCTGGCTGGCGTCCCGGCCGCGGGCACAGCGCCTGCAGCAGTGGGGCTTCGGTGGGTTGTTGATAGGGTTCGGGGTAAGGCTGGCGCTGCTGCGCCAGCTCTGAAGGGCTGCGGGGCGGCGAGCGCCCCGTGGCGCTCAGCCGAGGAATTGCTCGGCGTGGTGGCAGGCCACCTGGCGCTGGTCGAGCAGGCGCAGCTCGGGCACCTCGCTGCGGCAGCGCTCGGTGGCGTAGGGGCAGCGCTTGTGGAAGGCGCAACCCTCCGGCGGGTGCAGCGGGTTCGGCAGTTCGCCCTGGATGCGGATCTTCGGCTTCGTCGGGTCCGGGTGGATCGCCGGGGTCGCCGAGAGCAGCGCGCGGGTATAGGGATGCAGCGGGTTCTCGTAGAGCTTGTCCGCCGGCCCCATCTCCGCCGGTCGGCCGAGGTACATCACCAGGACGTCGTCGGCGACGTGGCGGACCACCGCCAGGTTGTGCGAGATGAACACGTAGGCGGTGCGGAACTGCTGCTGCAGGTCCATGAACAGGTTCAGTACCTGGGCCTGGATCGACACGTCGAGGGCCGAGGTCGGCTCGTCCGCCACCAGCACCTTGGGTTGCAGCATCATCGCCCGGGCCAGGGCGATGCGCTGGCGCTGGCCGCCGGAGAACATGTGCGGGTAGCGCTGGTAGTGCTCCGGCCGCAGGCCGACCTGGCGCATCATCTGCTGGACCTTTTCGCGGCGTTCCTCGCGCGAGAGCGCGGTGTTGATCAGCAGCGGCTCGGCCAACTGGTCGCCGATCTTCTGTCGCGGATTGAGCGAGGCGTAGGGGTTCTGGAAGACCATCTGCACGTCGCGGCGCAACTGCCGGCGCTGGTCCTTGCTGGCGCCCTTGACCTCCTGCCCGGCGATTTTCAGCGAGCCGGAGGTGGGTTCCTCGATCAGGGTCAGGGCGCGCGCCAGGGTCGACTTGCCGCAGCCGGACTCGCCGACCACGGCGAGGGTCTTGCCGGCTTCCAGTTCGAACGATACGCCGTTCAGCGCGCGCACCTGGGCATGGCCCTTGAACAGGCCGCGGGAGACTTCGTAGTGACGGGTCAGATCACGGGCGGTCAGAACGGTTTCCATCAGGCCACCTCGTTCAGCAGGTTCAACGGATAGAAGCAGCGCACCGCGCCGCGCTCGTGCGCTTCCAGGGCCGGCCGCTCCTGGCGGCAATGCTCCTGGGCATAGGGACAGCGTGGCGACAGCAGGCAACCGCGCGGGCGGTCGTAGCGCCCCGGAACGATGCCGGGCAGGGTGGCCAGGCGGGCTTCGCCGGCACAGTGCTCGGGGATCGCCTTGATCAGCGCCTCGGTGTAGGGATGGGTCGGGCGGTCGAACAGCGCCGGCACGCCGCCGATCTCCACCGCTTCGCCGGCGTACATCACGCAGACGCGCTGGGCGGTCTCGGCGACCACGGCGAGATCGTGGGTGATCAGGATCAGCGCCATGTCCTGGTCGCGCTGCAGGTTCAGCAGCAGCTCCATGATCTGCGCCTGGATGGTCACGTCGAGGGCGGTGGTCGGCTCGTCGGCGATCAGCAGCTTGGGCTCGGCAGCGATGGCCATGGCGATCGCCACGCGCTGGCTCATGCCGCCGGAGAGCTGGTGCGGGTAGGCGTCGAGACGGCTGGCGGCGGCCGGGATCTCGACCCGTTCGAGCAGTTCCAGGGCGCGCTGGCGCAGGGCCTTGCCGCGCAGGCCGAGATGCAGGCGGAGGACTTCCTCGATCTGGTAGCCGACGGTGTAGCTGGGGTTGAGGGCGGTCATCGGGTCCTGGAAGACCATCGCCATGTCCTTGCCGACGATGCGCCGGCGCTGGCGGCCCTTGAGGGTGAGCATGTCGTGGCCGTCGAAGCGCAGGTGATCGGCGGACACCCAGCCGGGGGCGTCGATCAGGCCCATCAGGGCCATCATGGTCACCGACTTGCCGGAGCCGGACTCGCCGACGATGGCCAGCACCTCGCCCTTGTCGACGCTCAGGTCGAGGCCGTCGACCACGGGCACGGCGGTGGTGTCGCCGAAGCGCACGCTGAGGTTCTTGATATCGAGGAGGCTCATGCGGCGGTCTCCTGTGGCGCGGATACGGATGCGCTGTTCATGGTTGTGCTCCTCATGCCGCGTTCTTCAGTTTCGGATCGAGGGCGTCGCGCAGGCCGTCGCCCATCAGGTTGATCGCCAGTACGCTGAGCAAGATGGTCAGGCCGGGCAGGCTGACCACCCACCAGGCGCGCTCGATGTAGTCGCGGGCGGAGGCGAGCATGGTGCCCCACTCGGGGGTCGGCGGTTGCACGCCGAGGCCGAGGAAGCCGAGGGCGGCGGCGTCGAGGATCGCCGAAGAGAAGCTCAGGGTGGCCTGGACGATCAGCGGCGCCATGCAGTTCGGCAGCACGCAGACGAACATCAGTCGCAGGGTGCCGGCGCCGGCCAGGCGCGAGGCGGTGACGTAGTCGCGGTTTAGCTCGGTCATCACCGCGGCGCGGGTCAGGCGTACGTAGGCCGGCAGCGAGACGATGGCGATAGCGATCACGGTGTTGATCAGGCCCGGGCCGAGGATCGCCACGATGGCCACCGCCAGCAGCAGCGACGGCAGCGCCAGCATGATGTCCATCAGGCGCATGATCAGCGGCCCGGCACGGTTCGGCGAGAAGCCGGCGAGCAGGCCGAGGAGGATGCCGGGGATCAGCGAGATCACCACCGAGGACAGGCCGATCAGCAGCGACAGGCGGGCGCCGTGGATCAGCCGCGAGAGCAGGTCGCGGCCCAGCTCGTCGGTGCCGAGCAGGAAGCGCGCCTGGCCGCCTTCCAGCCAGGATGGCGGGGTCAGCAGGAAGTCGCGGAACTGCTCGCTCGGATCGTAGGGGGCGACCCAGGGGGCGAACAGCGCGCAGAACACGATCAGCAGCATGAACAGCAGGCCGCCGAGGGCGCCCTTGTTGTGCGCGAAGGACTGCCAGAATTCCTTCAGCGGGGACGGGTAGACCAGGCTCGGGTCGCTGGCGGGAGCGTTGTGCATGGCGTTCATCGGCTGGCTCCTCAGCGTTGGTGGCGAATGCGCGGGTTGGCCAGGCCGTAGAGGATGTCCACGACGAAATTGACCAGGATGACCAGGGTGGCGACCAGCAGGATGCCGTTCTGCACCACCGGGTAGTCGCGACGGCTGATGGCGTCGATCAGCCACTTGCCGATGCCCGGCCAGGAGAAGATGGTTTCGGTCAGCACCGCGCCGGCGAGCAGCGTGCCGACCTGCAGGCCGAATACCGTCAGCACCGGAATCAGCGCGTTGCGCAGGGCGTGCACGAAGACCACCCGGGCCGGCGACAGGCCCTTGGCGCGGGCGGTGCGCACATAGTCTTCGCGCAGCACCTCGAGCATCGCCGAGCGGGTCATGCGGGCGATCACCGCCAGCGGGATGGTGCCCAGCACGATGGCCGGCAGGATCAGGTGGCGCACGGCATCGAGGAACGAGCCCTGTTCGTCGGAAAGCAGGGTGTCGATCAGCATGAAGCCGGTCTTCGGCTCGATGTCGTAGAGCAGGTCGAGACGGCCGGACACCGGCGTCCAGCCCAGCGACACGGAGAACAGCATGATCAGGATCAGGCCCCACCAGAAGATCGGCATCGAATAGCCGGCGAGGGACACCGTCATCACCCCATGGTCGAACAGCGAACCGCGTTTCAGGGCGGCGATCACCCCGGCCAGCAGGCCGAAGGTACCGGCGAAGAGCATGGCGGCCAGGGACAGTTCCAGGGTCGCCGGGAACAGGGTGAGGAATTCGTGCCAGACGCCTTCGCGGGTGGTCAGCGACTCGCCGAGATTGCCCTGTGCCAGGTTGCCCACGTAGTCCAGGTACTGCTGGTACAAGGGCTTGTCCAGGCCCAGGCGGTGCAGGGCCTCGGCATGCATCTGCGGATCGACGCGACGTTCGCCCATCATCACTTCCACCGGGTCGCCGGGAATCAGGCGGATCAGCGCGAAGGTGAGCAGCGTCACGCCGAAGAAGGTGGGGATCAGCAACCCCAATCGTCGTGCAATGAAACTAAGCATGTTGGCGGGTAACTCCTCATCGCGGACCGTGCGCCCCGCTGGCGGCAGGGCTGTGGTCCTTGTTCTTCTAGGGCTTCACCGAGGTGGTGGCGAAGTTGTTGTTGCTCAACGGATTGATCACGTAGCCCTGCACCGTGTTCCGCCGGACGTTGAACAGCTTCGGGTAGGCCAGCGGTATCCATGGGGCCTGTTCGTGGAATACCACCTGGGCCTGCTCGTACAGTTTCGCCCGCTCGGCCGGATCGCTCACCTCGCGGGCCTTGCGCATCAGCGCCTCGAAGTCCTTGTCGCACCAGCGCGCCTGGTTTTCACCCGACTCGGCGGCGGCGCAGCTCAGGTTCGGGCTGAGGAAGTTGTCCGGGTCGCCGTTGTCGCCGGCCCAGCCAAGCAGCGACAGGTCGTGCTCGCCGGCCTTCGAACGCTTGAGCAGCTCGCCCCACTCCAGGGAACGGATGGTCAGCTGGATGCCGGCCTTGGCCAGGTCTGCTTGCAGCATCTGTGCTGCCAGGGCGGGGTTGGGGATGGTAGGCGAGGTGCCGTTGCGAATGAACAGGGTGATCCTGAGATTTTCCGCACCGGCTTCCTTGAGCAGCGCCCTGGCGCGTTCGGGATCGTGCGGCCAGTCCTGGATCGAATGGTTGTAGCCGAGCAGGGTCGGGGGATAGGGACCGACAGCCGGACTGGCCGCGCCGGGGCCGAACACCGCGTCGAGCATGGCCTTCTTGTCCAGAGCGAGGTTGATCGCCTGGCGCACGCGCGGGTCGTCGAGCGGCTTGTGCTGGGTGTTGATGGCAATGTAGGTGGTCAGCAGGGCATCGATCTCGTCCACCGCCAGGTTCGGGTCCTGCTTCAGGCGCGGCACGTCCTCCGGTTTCGGGTACAGCGAGACCTGGCACTCGCCGGCACGGACCTTCTGCATGCGCACGTTGGGATCGAGGGTAATGGCGAACACCAGATTGTCGATCGGCGGCTTGCCGGCGTAGTAGTCCGGGTTCGCCGTGTAGCGGACCTGGGCGTCCTTGGCGTAGCGCTTGAAGACGAACGGCCCGGTGCCGATCGGCTGGTTGTTCAACTGGCCCTGCTTGCCGGCGGCGAGCAACTGGTCGCCGTACTCGGCGGAATAGATGGACGCGAAGGGCATCGCCATATCGCGCAGGAACGGCGCTTCGGGACGGTTGAGGACGAAGCGCACGGTGAGCTCGTCGACCTTTTCCACCGACTTGATCAGCTCGCCCATGCCCATCGCGTCGAAGTAGGCGTAGCCGCGCAGCGCCGAGGCATGCCAGGGATGCTTCGGATCGAGGGCGCGCTGGAAGGTCCACAGCACATCATCGGCATTCAGGCTCCGGGTCGGCTTGAAGTAGTCGGTGGTATGGAATTTCACGCCGGGGCGCAGGTGGAAGGTATAGCTCAGTCCGTCGGCGCTGACGTCCCAGCGCTCGGCCAGCCCCGGGATCACCTCGGTGGTGCCGGGGCGGAAGGCGAGCAGGCGGTTGAACACGGTTTCCGCGGAGGCGTCGGCGGTCACCGCGCCGGTGTACTGGACGATGTCGAAGCCTTCCGGGCTGGCCTCGGTGCAGACCACCAGGTTCTTCGCCTGGGCCGCGCCGGCGGCGCATAGCGCCAGGGCCAGGGCCAGGGGCAGGTGTCGGAGCAACGGATGGAGCATGGGGTCCTCCTCGTGGGCCCCGTCGCCGGGGCCGCCGGTTGTCGCAGGTTTACAGCAGGTTGAAGGGGAAGGTGCTGACCAGGCGCAGTTCGTTGACGCTGCCGTCGACCTGGTTCTGGCTGGCCTTGTGCATCATGTAGGTGAGCTTGAAGGTGCTGTCCTTGATCGGCCCGTTCTGCACCTTGTAGGCCGCCATCAGGCCCAGCTCGTGGTGCTTCTCGCCGTCCTGGGCGCGCACCTCGGCGTAGTTGCCGTAGGCACCGTTGCGATCGCCGTCGTAGTGGGTGCCGTCGATGTCCCAGCCCTTCACGTACCACACGCCGGTGCTCAGGCCGGGGACCCCGTAGTAGCTCCAGTCGGTCTCGTAGCGGATCTGCGCGGACTTCTCGTTGGGGCTGTTGTAGTCGGCCAGCATCGAGTTGGCCAGGAAGATCGCCGAGGTTTCGTGCACGTAGTCGAAGTATTCGTTGCCGTCGACCTGCTGGTAGGCCAGGGTCAGGGCGTGGGCGCGATGGCCGAGGGTGAAGGCCAGGCTCCAGGTGTCGTTGTCGATGTAGCCGGCCTCGCGCGCGCCGGTGTCGCCGGTGTGGTAGCCGTTGAAGGCGGTGCGCAGGGCGATGCCGTTCTCGAGGTCGCCGATGTCGTGGGTCACGCCCAGGTAGTACTGGTTCCAGACGTCCTGGAAATGCGAGCCATAGAGGGAGATCTCCAGCCCGTCGAGCGGCTTGTAGTTGCCGCCCAGGTAGTTCAGGCGGTCGCCCTTGACCTGGCGGGTGCCGTACTCGGTGGTCATGTCCTCGTCGCCGGAACCGGTTCGCGGGCTGACCTTGCGGAAGCTGCCGGCCTGCAGGCTGAGGTTGTCCAGCTCCTCGCTGGTCACGGCGAAGCCGGTGAAGCTGGAGGGCAGGGCACGGTTGTCGATATAGCTGAACACCGGAGTGTTGACCAGGAAGCGACCGGCCTTGAATTCGGTGTTCGAGGCGCGCAGGCGGATATTGGCAACGCCCAGCTTGGACCATTCGCCGATCGCCTCGCCATCGCTGTTCGCCAGGGTCCGGTTGCCGCCGCCGCCGATGCGGCCCTTGCCGCGCTCCAGGGCGATCTCGTTGAAGGCTGCGACGTCGAAGCCGAAGCCGATGCTGCCCTGGGTGTAGCCCGAGCTGTACTTGAGCACCGTGCCCTGGACCCAGGCGTTGCGCTGGTGGATGCGCTGGGAGCCGCCGCCGGCCTTGGGAATGCGGAAGGTGAAGCTGTCCTTCATGTTTTCCCGCGAGTAGAAGTTGCGGGTGGTCAGGGTCAGGCTCTGCCCCTCGAACAGCCCGCTGGCGCCGGCCTGGCCCTTGATCGGTTTCTCCACGCTGGGGATGCTCTGCACCTGGGCGGCGTAGCTGGGATTGTCCGGGGTCGGCGGGGTTTCCTGCTCGTCCGCCGCCCAGCCTGGCGCGGCCGATGCCATCAAGGCCAGTCCCAGCGTCGCGCCGGTCACTCGTTGGTATCTCATCACCTGATTGCTCCCTTTATTGTTGTCATGGCACCTGTTTTACCCACCAGGTTTGCGCCGGTTTCGCCCGCGCCTGGGCGCGGCGGTCGAATACGGCGAGGCGAGCGCTCCTGGCGGAACGCGCACAGCGCCGTTCTGGAACACGGGCAGGAAAAGCAAAGAAATGAAGTACGGGTCGTGCCGTTCTTCTGCGCCCCGGTCGTTTCACGACCGGGGCGGCGTCGGCATCAGGGCTGGTTGGTTACGCCATAGAAGGCGTTCCGCGAGAAGGGGCTGATCTTGAAGTCATGCACCGACTTGTTCATCGGCTGGTACACGGTGGAGTGGGCGATCGGGGTGATCGGCACCTGCTCCTTGAGGATGTGCTGGGCCTGCTTGTACAGCTCGCTGCGCTTGTCCTGGTCGGAGACCCGCTTGGCAGCCTTGACCAGCTTGTCGTAGGCCGCGTCGCACCATTTCGATACGTTGTTGCCGTTGATCGAGTCGCAGCCGTAGAGGGTCGCCAGCCAGTTGTCCGGATCGCCGTTGTCGCCGGTCCAGCCGAACAGCATGGCGTCATGCTCGCCGGCATGGGCGCGCTTGATGTACTCGCCCCACTCGTAGCTGACGATCCTGGCCTTGATGCCGATCTTCGCCCAGTCGGCCTGGATCATCTCCGCCATCAGCTTGGCGTTGGGGTTGTAGGGACGCTGCACCGGCATCGCCCACAGGGTGATCTCGGTGCCCTCGGCGACGCCGGCCTTCTTCAGCAGTTCCCGGGCCTTGGCCGGATCGAACGGGGCGTCCTTGATGGTTTCGTCATAGGACCACTGGGTCGGCGGCATGCCGTTCACCGCCAGTTGCCCGGCACCCTGGTAGACAGCGTCGATGATGGCCTGCTTGTTCACCGCCATGT
>NZ_KV828524.1:150301-150753 GCF_001836405.1 Pseudomonas sp. HMSC057H01
TGTTCACCGCCATGTCCAGCGCCTGGCGTACTTCGAGCTGGTCGAACGGCTTGTGGGTAACGTTGTAGGCGATGTAGCCGAGGTTGAAGCCTGGCTGCGAGGGCACCTTCAGGTTCGCCGCTTCCTGCAGGGCCTTGAGATCGGCGGGGCGTGGGTTGAGGGTGATCTGGCACTCGCCGGCCTTGAGCTTCTGCGCGCGCACCGCGGCGTCGGTGTTGATCGAGAAGATCAGGTTGTCGATCTTCACGTCTTCGGGTTTCCAGTAGTCCTTGTTGCCCTTGAAGCGGATCTGCGCATCCTTCTGGTAGCGGCTCAGGATGAAAGGCCCGGTGCCGATCGGCTTCTGGTTGATCTGCTGTGGCTTGCCGGCCTCGAGCAACTGCCCTGCGTACTCGGCGGACTGGATCGAGGCGACGTCCATCGCCAGGTTCTGGATGAAGGCCGCGTCGACC
>NZ_KV828525.1:0-6199 GCF_001836405.1 Pseudomonas sp. HMSC057H01
CTGGGCGAGATCGAGGCGCGCCTGCTGGAGCATCCGTGGGTGCGCGAGGCGGCGGTGCTGGCGGTGGACGGCAGGCAGTTGGTCGGCTACGTGGTGCTGGAGAGCGAGAGCGGCGACTGGCGCGAAGCCCTGGCCGCGCACCTGGCGGCGAGCCTGCCGGAATACATGGTGCCGGCGCAGTGGCTGGCGCTGGAGCGGATGCCGCTGAGTCCGAACGGCAAGCTGGATCGCAAGGCGCTACCGGCGCCTGAAGTAAGCGTGGCGCAGGCAGGCTACAGCGCACCGCGCAACGCAGTGGAGCGAACCCTGGCGGAAATCTGGCAGGACCTGCTGGGCGTCGAGCGGGTCGGCCTGGACGACAACTTCTTCAGCCTCGGCGGCGACTCGATCGTCTCGATCCAGGTAGTCAGCCGTGCGCGCCAGGCCGGATTGCAACTGAGCCCGCGCGACCTGTTCCAGCACCAGAACATCCGCAGCCTGGCCCTGGCGGCCAAGGCGGGTGCGGCGACGGCGGAACAGGGGCCGGCAAGCGGCGAGGTGGCGCTGGCGCCGGTACAGCGCTGGTTCTTCGAGCAGTCGATTCCCAACCGCCAGCACTGGAACCAGTCTCTCTTGTTGCAGGCGCGCCAGCCGCTCGACGGCGACCGGCTGGGGCGTGCCCTGGAACGCCTGCAGGCGCAGCACGATGCCCTGCGCCTGCGTTTCCGCGAAGAGCGCGGCGCCTGGCACCAGGCCTACGCCGAGCAGGCCGGCGAGCCGCTGTGGCGCCGGCAGGCGGGGTCCGAGGAGGCGTTGCTGGCGCTTTGCGAAGAAGCCCAGCGCAGCCTCGACCTCGAACAGGGGCCGCTGCTGCGTGCGCTGCTGGTGGACATGGCCGACGGCAGCCAGCGCCTGCTGCTGGTCATCCACCACCTGGCGGTGGACGGGGTGTCCTGGCGCATCCTGCTGGAAGACCTGCAGCGTCTCTATGCCGACCTCGACGCCGATCTCGGGCCGCGTAGCAGTTCCTACCAGACCTGGAGCCGGCACCTGCACGAACAGGCCGGCGCGCGCCTGGACGAACTCGACTACTGGCAGGCGCAACTGCACGACGCTCCGCATGCGCTGCCATGCGAAAACCCGCATGGCGCCCTGGAAAACCGCCATGAGCGCAAGCTCGTCCTGACCCTGGACGCCGAGCGTACCCGGCAGTTGCTGCAGGAAGCCCCGGCGGCCTACCGGACCCAGGTCAATGACCTGCTGCTGACCGCCCTGGCCCGCGCGACCTGCCGCTGGAGCGGCGACGCCAGCGTGCTGGTGCAGCTCGAAGGGCACGGCCGCGAGGACCTCGGCGAGGCCATCGACCTGAGCCGCACGGTGGGCTGGTTCACCAGCCTGTTCCCGGTGCGCCTGACCCCGGCCGCGGACCTCGGCGAGTCGCTGAAGGCGATCAAGGAGCAACTGCGCGGCGTGCCGGACAAGGGCGTCGGCTACGGCCTGCTGCGCTACCTGGCTGGAGAGGAGGCTGCGACCCGCCTGGCCGCGCTGCCGCAGCCGCGGATCACCTTCAATTACCTGGGCCGGTTCGACCGTCAGTTCGATGGAGCGGCGCTGCTGGTACCGGCCACGGAAAGCGCCGGTGCCGCCCAGGATCCGTGCGCCCCGCTGGCCAACTGGTTGAGCATCGAAGGCCAGGTCTACGGCGGCGAGCTGAGCCTGCACTGGAGCTTCAGCCGGGAAATGTTCGCCGAGGCGACCGTCCAGCGCCTGGTCGATGACTACGCGCGGGAGCTGCACGCGCTGATCGAGCATTGTCTCGACCCGCGGCATCGGGGTGTGACGCCGTCGGACTTCCCGCTGGCCGGGCTTTCCCAGACGCAGCTCGATGAATTGTCCTTGGATCCTGATTCGGTGCGGGACATCTATCCGTTGTCGCCGATGCAGCAGGGCATGCTGTTTCACAGTCTTCATGGAACGGAAGGCGACTATGTCAACCAGTTGCGCATGGATATCGGCGGATTGGACCCGGATCGCTTCCGCGCAGCCTGGCAGGCCACCCTCGATGCCCATGAGATCCTGCGCAGCGGATTCCTCTGGAAGGACGGCTGGCCTCAGCCGTTGCAGGTGGTATTCGAGCAGGCGACGCTGGAGCTGCGGCTGGCCCCGCCAGGCAGTGATCCGCAACGGCAGGCAGAGGCTGAGCGCGAAGCCGGTTTCGACCCGGCCAGGGCGCCGTTGCAACGCTTGGTGTTGGTGCCGCTGGCGAATGGGCGGATGCACCTCATCTATACCTATCACCACATCCTGATGGATGGCTGGAGCAACGCCCAACTGCTCGCCGAGGTACTGCAGCGCTATGCGGGGCAGGAGGTAGCCGCTACCGTTGGGCGTTACCGCGACTACATCGGTTGGTTGCAGGGCCGCGATGCGATGGCAACCGAGTTCTTCTGGCGCGATCGGCTGGCCTCCCTGGAGATGCCGACACGCCTGGCGCGCCAGGCGAGGACGGAGCAGCCTGGCCAGGGTGAGCATCTGCGCGAACTGGATCCGCAGACGACCCGCCAACTGGCGTCCTTCGCCCAAGGTCAGAAGGTCACGCTCAACACCTTGGTGCAAGCGGCCTGGGCGCTGCTCCTGCAGCGGCACTGCGGGCAGGAGACGGTAGCCTTCGGCGCCACCGTGGCCGGACGGCCGGCGGAACTGCCAGGCATCGAGGCGCAGATCGGTCTGTTTATCAATACCCTGCCGGTGATCGCCGCGCCGCAGCCACAGCAGAGCGTCGCGGACTACCTGCAGGGGATGCAGGCGCTCAACCTGGCGCTGCGCGAACACGAGCATACGCCTCTGTACGACATCCAGCGCTGGGCCGGGCATGGCGGCGAGGCTCTGTTCGATAGCATCCTGGTGTTCGAGAACTTCCCCGTGGCCGAGGCTCTGCGCCAGGCTCCCGCCGATCTGGAGTTCTCCACGCCAAGCAACCACGAGCAGACCAACTACCCCCTGACGCTGGGTGTCACCCTGGGTGAGCGCCTGAGCCTGCAGTACGTCTATGCGCGGCGCGATTTCGACGCAGCGGACATCGCCGAACTGGACCGTCACCTGCTGCATCTGCTGCAGCGGATGGCCGAGACCCCCCAGGCAGCGCTGGGCGAACTCGCCCTGCTCGACGCCGGGGAACGCCAGGAGGCGCTGCGGGATTGGCAGGCACCGCTCGAGGCGCTGCCGCGCGGCGGCGTCGCGGCGGCCTTCGCGCATCAGGTAGCGTCGGCGCCTGAGGCGATTGCGCTGGTATGTGGCGACGAGCATCTCAGCTATGCCGAACTGGATATGCGCGCCGAGCGTCTGGCGCGTGGCCTGCGGGCGCGCGGCGTGGTCGCGGAAGCGTTGGTGGCGATCGCTGCCGAGCGCTCCTTCGACCTGGTCGTCGGCCTGCTGGGCATCCTCAAGGCCGGTGCCGGCTACCTGCCGCTGGATCCGAACTACCCCGCGGAGCGCCTGGCGTACATGTTGCGCGACAGCGGCGCGCGCTGGCTGATCTGCCAGGAAACCCTGGCGGAGCGGCTGCCCTGCCCGGCAGAGGTCGAGCGGCTGCCGCTGGAGACCGCCGCCTGGCCGGCGAGTGCAGATACGCGGCCGCTGCCGGAGGTAGCTGGCGAGACGCTGGCCTACGTGATCTATACGTCCGGCTCGACCGGCCAGCCAAAAGGAGTGGCGGTCAGCCAGGCGGCGCTCGTCGCGCACTGCCAGGCGGCAGCACGGACCTACGGCGTCGGCCCTGGCGACTGCCAATTGCAGTTCGCCTCGATCAGTTTCGATGCCGCTGCCGAACAACTCTTCGTACCCCTGCTGGCAGGAGCCCGGGTCCTGCTCGGCGACGCCGGACAGTGGAGCGCGCAACATCTGGCGGATGAGGTGGAGCGGCACGCGGTGACTATCCTCGATCTACCGCCGGCTTATCTTCAGCAACAGGCGGAGGAGTTGCGCCACGCCGGCCGCCGGATCGCGGTACGCACCTGCATCCTCGGCGGCGAAGCCTGGGACGCCAGCCTGCTGACCCAGCAGGCGGTGCAGGCTGAAGCCTGGTTCAACGCCTACGGTCCCACCGAGGCGGTGATCACTCCGCTGGCCTGGCACTGTCGGGCGCAAGAGGGCGGCGCTCCCGCTATCGGCCGCGCGCTCGGTGCGCGCCGGGCCTGCATACTGGACGCAGCCCTGCAGCCATGTGCGCCGGGGATGATCGGCGAGCTGTACATCGGCGGCCAGTGCTTGGCTCGTGGCTACCTGGGCCGCCCCGGCCAGACCGCCGAGCGTTTCGTGGCCGATCCGTTCTCAGGTTCGGGCGAGCGCCTGTATCGCACCGGGGACCTGGCGCGTTATCGCGTCGACGGTCAGGTCGAATATCTCGGCCGCGCCGATCAGCAGATCAAGATCCGTGGTTTCCGCATCGAGATCGGCGAAATCGAGAGCCAACTGCTTGCACACCCGTATGTGGCGGAAGCAGCGGTCGTGGCGCTGGATGGCGTCGGTGGTCCGCTGCTGGCGGCCTACCTGGTGGGGCGTGACGCTATGCGGGGTGAGGACCTTCTGGCGGAGCTGCGCACCTGGCTGGCCGGACGCTTGCCTGCGTACATGCAACCGACGGCTTGGCAGGTGCTGTCCAGCTTGCCGCTGAACGCCAACGGCAAGCTGGATCGCAAGGCGCTGCCGAAGGTGGACGCAGCTGCCCGCCGCCAGGCCGGAGAGCCTCCGCGGGAGGGGCTCGAACGTTCGGTCGCAGCGATCTGGGAGGCGCTGCTCGGTGTCGAGGGCATCGCCCGCGACGAGCACTTCTTCGAACTCGGCGGTCACTCCCTCAGCGCCACCCGGGTGGTCTCGCGCCTGCGCCAGGATCTGGAGCTGGACGTACCCTTGCGCATCCTGTTCGAGCGGCCGGTCCTGGCAGACTTCGCCGCTTCCCTGGAGTCCCAGGCGGCGAGCGTTGCCCCTGTGCTGCAAGTATTGCCGCGAGTCGCCGAGTTGCCTTTGTCGCATGCTCAGCAACGCATGTGGTTCCTCTGGAAACTGGAGCCTGAAAGCGCGGCCTATCATCTCCCCAGCGTACTGCACGTGCGTGGCGTCCTGGACCAGGCGGCGTTGCAGCAGGCCTTCGATTGGCTGGTGCTGCGCCACGAGACCTTGCGCACCCGCTTCGAGGAGGTCGACGGTCAGGCGCGCCAGACGATCCTGGCGAACATGCCGTTGCGCATTGTCCTGGAGGATTGCGCCGGGGCGAGCGAAGCAACGTTGCGCCAGCGGGTGGCCGAGGAAATCCGCCAGCCATTCGACCTGGCTCGTGGGCCGCTGCTGCGCGTGCGTCTGCTGGCGCTGGCTGGGCAGGAGCATGTGTTGGTCATCACCCAGCACCATATCGTGTCCGACGGTTGGTCGATGCAGGTGATGGTCGACGAACTGCTCCAGGCCTATGCCGCGGCGCGGCGCGGCGAACAACCGACGCTGGCGCCATTGAAGCTGCAGTACGCCGACTATGCTGCCTGGCATCGCGCCTGGCTGGACAGCGGCGAGGGCGCGCGGCAGCTGGATTACTGGCGTGAGCGCCTGGGCGCCGAGCAGCCGGTCCTGGAACTGCCCGCCGACCGGGTGCGCCCGGCCCAGGCCAGCGGACGCGGGCAGCGTCTGGACATGGCGCTGCCGGTGCCATTATCGGAGGAGCTGCTGGCCTGCGCCCGGCGGGAGGGTGTCACCCCGTTCATGCTTCTGTTGGCCTCGTTCCAGGTGCTGTTGAAGCGCTATAGCGGGCAGTCGGACATTCGCGTCGGGGTACCTATCGCCAACCGCAACCGCGCCGAGGTCGAGCGCCTGATCGGCTTCTTCGTCAATACCCAGGTGCTGCGTTGCCAGGTCGATGCTGGCCTGGCTTTCCGCGATCTACTGGGCCGCGTGCGCGAGGCGGCGCTGGGCGCGCAGGCGCACCAGGATCTGCCGTTCGAGCAATTGGTCGATGCCTTGCAGCCCGAACGCAATCTCAGCCACAGCCCGTTGTTCCAGGTGATGTATAACCACCAGAGCGGCGAGCGGCAGGATGCCCAAGTCGATGGTTTGCACATCGAGAGTTTTGCCTGGGACGGTGCTGCCGCACAGTTCGACCTTGCCCTCGATACCTGGGAAACCCCGGACGGCCTTGGGGCGGCGCTGACCTACGCGACCGACCTGTTCGAGGCGC
>NZ_KV828526.1:0-19340 GCF_001836405.1 Pseudomonas sp. HMSC057H01
GACACGCCAGAGCTTGCAGGGAGCGCAGCCATGACCGCCCGCCGCGACGACGATTTCCGGGTGCGTCCGAGCGCCCCGAAGAACCGGGGCAAAGGCCAGGGCCAGAGCTTCGTTTCCAAGGTACTCAAGCAGGCGGGCAAGGCCAGCGGCGGCAAGTCCTCGATGCGCCATTCCGCAGCCGGCGGCAGCGGCGCACGCGCCGGCCAGCGGCCCGGCTCGCGCCTGGGGCGCGGCCATACGGCGGCGCGCTTCGCCGGGGCGAAGCTGACGTCCATGTCGCGGCGCGTGACCATCAAGACCCTACTGGTCAATCAACGCAACGCCAGCCCGCAGTCGCTCGCCAAGCACCTGCGCTACATCGAGCGCGACGGCGCCGGCCGCGATGGCGAACCGGGCCGGGCCTACGGGCCGCAGATTGACGATGCCGACCTCGATGCCTTCAAGGAGCGGGCCAACGACGACCGGCACCATTTCCGCTTCATCGTCTCGCCCGAGGACGGGGCCGAGCTGGACGACCTGCGCACCTACACCCGGCATCTTGTGAACCGCATGGAAGCCGATCTGGGGACGCGGCTGGATTGGGTGGCAGTCGATCACTGGAACACCGACAACCCGCACACCCACCTGATCGTGCGCGGGCGCGACGACACCGGCAAAGACCTCATCATCGCGGGCGACTACATCGCCCACGGCTTCCGCCATCGCGCCGCCGAACTGGCGACGGAATGGCTGGGGCCGCGCACCGAACTGGAGATCCAGCAGACCTTGCAGCGCGAGGTGGAACAGGAGCGGTGGACGAGCCTCGACCGCACATTGCAGCGTGAGGCCGGCGAGGATGGCCGGGTGCAGATCGAGCGCTTCAATGAGCCCCGCCTGCAACGCCAGCGGCTGCTGCTGATCGGCCGACTCCAACGCTTGCAGCGCCTGGGCCTGGCTGACGAGACGCAGCCCGGCACCTGGGCCGTGCATGCCGACGCGGAGAAGACCTTGCGCGCCTTGGGCGAGCGTGGTGACATCATCCGCACCATGCAGCGCGCCATGAGCGGCCAGCCGCGCGAGCAGGCGGTGTTTGAGCCCGGCGACGACGGCCGCACCATCGTCGGCCGCGTGGCCGGCAAGGGGCTGGCCGACGAGCTGCACGACCGCGGCTATCTGGTCATCGACGGCGTGGACGGCAAGGCCCACTACGTCGCTTTGAACGCCCGCGACGAGCTGGCGAACTATCCCACCGGAGCCGTGGTGGAGGTACGCGGTTCCAACGAGGTGCGGGCGGCCGACAAGAACATCGCCGCGCTGGCGAGCGATGGCCTGTACCGCGCCGATCATCACCTGGCGATCGAGCAAGGCCGAGCCAAGCCCGGCCGCGACCCGCAGGAGGTCGTCGCGGCCCATGTCCGCCGACTGGAAGCCCTGCGCCGGGCCGGCATCGTGGAACGTGTGGCTGATGGACTATGGAAGGTGCCGGACGACCTGGCCGAACGTGGCCGCCAGAACGACGCACAGCGCCTGGGCGGCGTGGCGGTGGAGCTGAAATCGCACTTGCCCATCGAGCGGCAGGCCCGCGTGATCGGCGCGACCTGGCTGGACCAGCAGTTGATCGGTGGCGGCAAGGGGCTGGGCGATCTGGGCTTTGGCGGCGAGACGAAGGAAGCCTTGCAGCAGCGCGCCGACTTCCTTGAAGAACAGGGGCTGGCCCAGCGGCGTGGGCAGCGGGTGATCCTCGCCCGGAACTTGCTGGGGACGCTGCGGAATCGGGAACTGGCAAAGGCCGCCAAGGATATTGCCGCCGAAATCGGCCTAGCGCATCGGCCCGTCACCGACGGGCAGCGCGTGGCTGGCATCTACCGGCGCAGCCTCATGCTCGCCAGCGGGCGCTACGCGATGCTAGACGACGGCATGGGGTTCAGTCTGGTGCCGTGGAAGCCGGTGATTGAACAGCGACTGGGGCAGCAACTTGCCGCGACGGTGAGCGGTGGCGGCGTGGCGTGGGAAATCGGACGGCAGCGGGGAATGGGCATTGGCTAATGCTCGAAGAGTCTCAGCCACATAACCCGGCAGGCTGTCTAGAGATATGCCGAGGCAGTTGTGAAATTCTTCGCTGCATATCTTCAACGGGTTGGATCTATGGCCCGGAAGCGGCCATCCAGATAGACGAGTGGATCGGCATATGCAGATGTGAGCACACGCTCGACACTGGCCAGCATTACCGAGTGGGTGCCGACTGCATGGTGTTCAATCAGCTCACAGAACAGCGAAGCCTGCGCCCCTTGCAGATAGGGCAACCCATTGACTTCATCAAATCGCCAGGCTTCATGATCGAAACGGTCGGTCCCCGTGGCGCTACGGCAGTGCACCGCAAGTACCTCCTGTTCTGCGCGGAGTACATTGATGCAGAATCGTCGAGCAGCCAGCAGCGGCCCATGGATACGGGTTTGCTGACCAATGCACACTAGAACCGTGGGCGGCTCCAGTGAGACTGATGTGAATGAACTGGCGATCATTACGTGTCCGTGGCCATCGGGAGCGATCGACGTGATTAGCGTCACCGTGGAGGCCACGCCGCGCATCGCCTGCCTCAATTGGGCAGCAATCAAAGGGTGTTGGGACATGTAGGTGTGCTCAATCATAGGTTACGGGTGCGTTTCACGCTTGGCCCAACCAGGGTGCTTTGTCAGCAAACCCAACATCTCGTCCATCGCGTCATAGGAGCGTTTGAGCGTGCTGTATGGATTCCCCCCGACCAATGTGCCGTCATAGCCGACGGGGCCGGTATAACCGAACGACTTGGCAAGTCCAAGAAGTGCGAAGTTGTCGAGTTCTCCTGCATCGAGCGCCTCGAAAGTGGCAATACGACTCCAGCCAAGTGGGCTGCGGGTTGCGCCGCTGAGAGTCAATTCCCGCATGAAGGGTGTTGACGCCATTAACGCTGGCGTCGGGTCTACTGCCTGATAGCCCTCCGTCGGGCTGCCTGCATTGGTTTCGTAGCCATACCAGTGATAGCTTGGAAACACGATGCCGAGATTCGGATGGTTCACGACCGAGCAGATCTGTGCCGCAATGGAGTAATGATCCATCCAGAAGCCCAGATGAAAATACAGCAGGATGTCAATTCCGCGCCGTGCGCAAATCTCAAGTGCCCGACCAAGGAAGTCCTGCAATACCTTGTCGTCCGGTGCCTTTCGATGATTTGAACCGTGGCCTGCCGTCCTGATTCCAAGATTGACAGCCTTCACGCCTTCCATCTCCTCAAGCATCCGCAAGAGTCCTGCGTTGATGGGATGCTGTGGGCCCTGATCCAGGTCGATCACCACATACACGCTAAAGACCTCCAAACCGAAACGATCTTTCACGGTGGATAGACGCTTTGCGGTTTCCCATCGGCTCCCTGACCAGACGGCATAGGTCAGGCCGTCATAACCGATGTCAGCCAGCATTTCGCATTGGACATCGAAGGCATAGGTACCAGCCGAAGAAGTAAAAGCGAGATCCCAGGCAAAAATTTTATGACCGTGCAGCATCCTGCGCCTCCTCCAAATGGGCAGTAGCGTGCGCCGGAAAGTGCGGTACGACATGCTCGCCAAGTTCCTGAACAATCTCATGCGCCGGACGTGTCGCGTATTTCAGGTTGAGGCCAATATGATTAACCCCAATATCGCGCAAGCGGCTGAAGTAGTCAGTAAAGAATCGGTGACCAGCCCGAAACCCGAGGAAGATGGGCGACGGGGGTTCATCGGGATTCTCCGACAGGTCAATATAGAAGGATTGCGTGAAGGGTTTGAATCTTGGTGTCAGCGACCGCCAATTCTTGATTGTCATGGCTTGCTGCGCGATATTTTGGGGATAGTAAAGCCAGCCATCCCCATGCTCGGCAATCCATTCGACCGACTGGCGTGAATGACCAGTCACCATCACGGGAATGTCTCTCAACGCCGGTTTCGGCAGCGTATCTGCACCCGACAAGTTCACTCGGGGCGTGGAGATTTCCGGGAAGTCCTCACGCCAGGCTTGACGCAACACAGTCAATGCTTCTTGGAACAACGTGGCTCGCGCATCCATTGTCTGACCGAAGGCCGGGAACTCTGTTGGCCGATCACCCGTGGCGATACCTAGCACCAGGCGCTGATTTGACAAGCGGTCGATCGAGGCTGCTGCTTTGGCCACAAGCAAGGGATGACGCAGAGTGGTGATGACGCTGCCAGTTGCGAGCGCGATGCGCGACGTCTGTGCCGTGACGTAGCCCATGAATGGCCACAGGTCATGGATGTGACCCACGTCGCCAAAAAACGGGACATTGAGAAATACGGGTATACGGATTTAATGGTTGGGGTATACGGATTTAATGGTTGATGGGGCACCTTCACCCCATCAATCTGATACCACCCTCAGATGGTTGATAGATCGACTCCGTAGTTGAGTTCCTCTGCGAAGTCCGGCAGTCCGTAACCGATGGTTTTCTTGTAGAAAGGAGAGACCTTCGCAGTCGGTGCCTTCTTCTTGTGCTTCGTGGTGTAGAGCATTCGTGCCCGCATCACCTCGAAGGAGTAACCGCGCCCTTCACGGTTCTTGTCCTTGGCCAGTCGGTTGATGGACTCCGTGTAAGCGTTGGTGACGGGCATGTCCGTCTCGAAGTAGGTCATGGTCTCTTCGCGCCAGTTTCCCACTGCCCTGACCAGATCGCTCCAGACTTCCTTTTGGCCCTTCGGGATGGTGGCTATCCACTCGTCCAGGGCGGCTTCTGCCTGGAGCCGTGTGGTGGCGTCCCAGATGCCGTAGAAGCGCTCCTTGTGCTCGTAGGCGGCCAGCAGTTGCGGGAACGCGCCTGTCCAGGTCTCCATGATGAGGCGCTCCCGGTCTGAGACTTCGTGAGCGCGTTTCAGCAGGATTTTCCGGTCTCCCTTGAGAGTCCGGCTCTGGGACGGTTTCGGCTCCTTTCTGAGGCCCTTGCGCACTCTCTCTAGGGCATCGTTGGCCATGCGCACCACATGGAACTTATCGACCACGATACGGGCCTGGGGCAGCACAGCCTTGACCGCTGCCCGGTAGGGGTTCCACATGTCCATGCTGACGATCTCGACCTTCTGCCGGTCTTTCAGCTTCATCAGGTAGTTGGTCACCACGTCCTGGCGGCGGGTGGCCAGCAGGTCGAGCAGGGTTCGCTCCTCAATGTTGGTCAGAATGCAGCGGTAGCGCTTGTTCAGGTATAGCTCGTCAATGCCCAGGATGCGGGGCGTCTCGAAGCGGTGCCAGCGCCCCAGGAACTCGGCGCGGGCGTTGAAGATGTCGCGCACCGTCTTCTCGTCCAGGCCGGTCTGTGCCGCCACAAAGGTGTAGGGGTGGTTGAAGGATTCCTTCTCCACGTACTCATGCAGCCGCAGTGTCATACGGAATCCGTCCACCATCTCCGGTAGCTGGGGCCTGAATGTTGTCTTGCAGGCCCGGCAGGTGTATCGGCGGCGGACCACCCAGAGAGTGACCCGCTTGCCGTGGATGGGCAGATCACGATAGGGAACGTCACGCTTGCCGAACCGCACGAACTCACCCTGCACGCCGCACCCCTCGCAGGCTACTGGTGTAGGTGCTTCAAGCCGAAAATGTATGTCTTCATTCTGCTCATCAGAATCCACCAACTGGTACCCAGGAAGGCTTAACGAATTAATCATCTCCCGCCTTGATCAGAAAAACAGGTAGGTGGCGTAACCGGCAATCATCGCCATAGCAAAAATGACTGCTAAAAACGCCGCTAAAAGCTTCAGCGTGAACAAAGAGCGCAACAGAATGAGCTCAGTCAGGCTGGCTCCGGCACTGCCGATGATAAACGCTAGCACCGTCCCGGCACCCACGCCTTTGGCCATCAGAGCCGCTGCCAGAGGTATGACGGCTTCAGCGCGAATATACAACGGCACGCCGATGACAGCGGCAACTGGAATGGCAAAGGGATTATCTGGGCCTGCATACTGCTCCAATAAGTCAGTGGGCATGAAACCATAGATCACGCTGCCAATCGCAATACCGATGAGCAGGTAAGGCAACACATCGATAAAGTCCGACCAAGCTTCCCGCCACACACCACTGTACTTCCCTTCTTTCTTAACCGTGACAGTGGGTTGACTGTCACAGCATTCGCTAGACGTAGAGACTGTTGTCTTCCTATCAGCCCCGCAAGAAGCCGTCTTCGGAGTGGTGTCGCAGCTGTTGGTGCCGCAACTCGATGCGGTCGATGTAGCACTGCACGGGCTTGCTGATGAACTACATCCACTGCTCTCTTGTGTCGCCGTCCGGCGCACATAACGCTCGAAGCCAAGCGTGTGAAGCAGCCATCCGGCACCTACCGCGACCACCAAAGCGGCGAGCACATAGATAGCAGTAAGTGTCCATCCAAACGTGGCAACCAGCAGGCCGACGACGATAGGATTCAGCAACGGAGATGAGAAAAGAAACACCATCATCGGCCCAAAACCGGCCCGTGCCCGAATCAACCCTTTCAACATGGGGATAGTCGAGCAACTACAGAAGGGCGTTATAGCTCCTAAACCAGCAGCAAGAAAATAGCCTCGCTTCCCACTGGAAGTCAGTAACGCTTCCACCTTGGATGGTGGGATGTGACGTTGAAGAACTCCGACCAGCAAGCTAATGCCAATGAATAAAACCGATAGCTCGATAGCGAGAAAGGCGAACATGCCTAGAGCGTCTTGGAGTTGAGATGACATTCAATATTACTCCTATATTTCTGGGTCAAAGAGTCCGGCCTGCCGGTCGGCACCTTTGGGTTGTTACGGCTGCGCGGGAGAGGTGTCCCGCCGCAAGCCCGCCACCAGTACAAGAAATCCCTGCACGGCTTTTTCGGAAGCGGCGCGTGGGTCGTCTGCGCTGGCGATCCACAGCGATGCGCCCAGCAGCGCCCCGTTTATCAGGCGGGCCGTCGCCAGGGGATCGACGGGGCGTATGACTGCCTCCTCGATCAACTTCTGGAGGCTGCGGCGCGTGTTCACGATGCACACGTTCTGGCAGAGCCACTGGGAGGGATCGCCCAGAACCGCTGGCCCGTCCAGCAGGACGATCCGCTGGACTTCGGGCTCGACGGCCATCTTGATGTAGCCAATGCACTCCTGAACGAAGCCGTCCCAGGTGGACTCCGCCTCCTCGACGATGACGGCCAGTCGGCCAGATATCTCTGCATCAATCTGGGCGATGACCGCCTCCAGCAGCCCTTTCTTTCCACCGAAGTGGTGATAGAGCGCTCCGCGCGTCAGTCCGGCTTGGGCCGTCAGCTCATCCATTGAACTGTCCGCATATCCCACGGTTGCGAACGCAGCGCGGGCGGCACTGATGAGCTTGGCCCGCGTTTCCTCAATCATCTCTGCACGCTTTTGTGCCATTAGGTCGTCCTCCGATTTTTCACATAAGAAGTGTATGTAAATGATTGACATACGTTGCGTATGAGTGGATGATAAATGGCATACGTCACGTATGTCAAATTTTATCAACCGGGTTTCGCCATCCCTTCGAGACTGAAAACAATGAGCACATTGCCTTACCTTGCGGTCCTGCCTTCCTGGCGCCGCGCCTTGCCGTTAGCTGCGGCGAGCTTGCTGGCGCTGTCCCTAGCTGGCTGCAATAGCGACGCCGCCGACGCGGTCGCCGCCCCTCCACCCACGGTCAGCGTGGCACCTGTGTCGGTGCGCAAGATCGTCCTATGGGATGAGTTCAATGGCCGCGTCGAGGCGGTGGAAAGCGTTGCGCTGCGGCCACGTGTGAGTGGCTACATCGACAGGGTCAATTACGAAGAGGGCCAGATCGTCAAACGTGGCGACGTGCTGTTCGAGATTGACGCTCGCAGTTACCGTGCTGCTCTGGCTCGCGCGGAAGCAGACTTGGCCCGCGCCCGCACGCAGGCCGCACTGGCACGTAGCGAAGCGGCCCGTGCTCAAAAGCTGGCTTCGTTGCAAGCAGCCTCCACCGAGGAGTTGGAGCAGCGCCACGCCGCCGCCGATCAGGCCCAAGCCAACGTGCAGTTCGCCCAAGCCGCAGTCGAGACCGCCAAGTTGGATCTGTCGTTCACCCAGGTACGTTCGCCCATCACAGGCCGCGCCGGACGTGCACTGGTCACGGCAGGCAACTTGGTGAGTGCTGACGGCCAGGCCAGCATCCTGACCACCGTAGTCTCGCTGAACCCGGTGCACGTGCATTTTGATAGCGACGAGCGTACCTATCTGCGCTACGCCCACATGGCTCGCAACGGAGAGCGCCCCGACCAGCGCAGCGAAAGTATCCCGGTGCAGGTGGGCCTGGTCGGCGAGAACGGCTATCCACACGCCGGAAACGTGGACTTCGTGGACAACCGTGTCGATGCGGCCACCGGCACCATCCGCGCACGCGCCACCCTGGTCAATCCCGACGGCCTGCTTACGCCGGGCCTCTATGCCCGAGTGCGCCTGCCGGGTAGCGGCAGTTTCGAGGCCATGCTGATCGACGACAAGGCCATCCTGACCGACCAGAGCCGCAAGTACGTGTATGTGATCGATGAGAACAACACCGCCCAGCGCCGCGACATCACGCTGGGACGCAAGGCCGAAGGCCTGCGCATCGTCGAGGAAGGTCTAAATCCCGGCGACCGCGTGATCGTCAACGGCATCCAGAAGGTTTCTGTCGGCATGCCAGTGACGGCCCAGGACATTGAAATGGCGCCTGCAGGCCGACAAATCGCCCAGGCGAGCGAATGAGCGCGGAGAGCCAGCCATCATGAACTTTGCCCGCTTTTTCGTGGACAGGCCGATTTTTGCGGCCGTGCTGTCCATCATCATTTTCGTGGTTGGGTTGATCGCGATCCCGCTCTTGCCCGTCAGCGAGTACCCGGAAGTCGTGCCACCCAGCGTACAGGTTCGCGCCACGTATCCTGGCGCAAATCCGCGCGAAATCGCCGACACGGTAGCCGCACCACTGGAGGCATCCATCACCGGCGTGGAAAACATGCTCTACATGAAGTCCGTGGCCGGTAGTGATGGCGTGTTGGTGCTGACCGTCACCTTCCGTCCTGGCACCGATCCCGACGACGCCCAGGTCAAGGTACAGAACCGTGTCGCCCAGGCAGAGCCGCGTCTTCCCGAAGCGGTGCGCCAGCAAGGTGTGGTGACCGTCAAACAGTCCCACAACGAAACGCTGGTCGTGCAGTTGCGCTCGCCGGGCGATCGCTATGACGCGCTGTACCTGCGCAACTATGCCGTGCTCCATGTACGCGACGAGTTGGCACGCATCCAGGGGGTGGGCGATGCCAAGATCTACGGCTCTGGCGACTACGCCATGCGCTTATGGCTGGACCCCGACAAAATTGCGGCGCTGGGTATGACCGCCGGCGATGTGGTCGAAGCCGTGCGCGAACAGAACGTCCAGGTCTCGGCCGGTCAACTAGGTGCGCCGCCCAACCCCTCGGGAAGCGACTTCCTCCTGTCCATCAATGCGCAGGGCCGGCTGGTGACGGAAGAAGAGTTCGGCGACGTCATCGTCAAGACCGGATCGCAGGGTCAGGTCACCCGGCTGCGAGATGTGGCGCGCGTGGAAATGGACGCATCCAGCTACTCGCTGATGTCGTTGCTCAACAACAAGCCTGCTGTCGCGATCTCTGTCCTTGAAGCCCCGGGCGCCAATGCCATCGAAATCTCGGATCAAGTCCGCGCGAAGATGGACGAGTTGGCCAAGCGCTTTCCCGAGGGAGTGGAATGGTCGGTGGAGTATGACTCAACTGTCTTCGTGCGTCAGTCGATCAAGGCGGTCGTCAACACTCTGCTGGAAGCCATCGGACTGGTGGTGCTGGTGGTGATCTTGTTCCTTCAGACTTGGCGTGCCTCCATCATCCCACTGCTAGCCGTGCCGGTGTCGGTGGTAGGCACCTTCGCCGTGCTGCTGATGCTGGGCTTTTCCATCAATACGCTCACGCTTTTTGGACTCGTGCTTGCCATCGGGATCGTGGTGGACGACGCGATCGTGGTGGTGGAAAACGTCGAGCGCAACATCGCCGAAGGGCTGGCGCCGCTGGCTGCGGCCCATCAGGCCATGCGCGAAGTCAGTGGCCCCATCGTCGCCATCTCGCTGGTGCTGTGCTCGGTATTCGTGCCTATGGCATTCCTGTCCGGCGTGACAGGGCAGTTCTACAAACAGTTCGCCGTCACCATTGCGATCTCCACGGTAATTTCGGCCATCAACTCGCTGACGCTGTCGCCTGCGCTGGCCGCGCGCCTGCTTCGCCCGCATGGTGCCGCGCCAGACCTGCCCACGCGGGTGCTGGATCGCAGTCTGGGCTGGATATTCCGGCCGTTCAACCGTTTCTTCCTGCGCAGCGCGGATGGCTATGGAAACAGCGTGTCGCGCATCCTCGGGCGGCGTGGTGCGGTGTTTCTCGTCTACATCGCGCTACTGGTGGCGACGGGAGCTGTGTTCAAGGCCGTCCCTGGCGGATTCATCCCCATGCAGGACAAGCTGTATCTCATCGGTGTCATCCAGCTACCCGAGGGTGCATCCCTGGAGCGCACGGAAGCGCTGGTCCGCCGTGTGAGCGACATCGCGCTCAAGACCGATGGCGTCTACAACGCCGTGCAGTTCCCGGGCATGAACGGCTTGCAGTCGACCAACACGTCCAATAGCGGCCTAGTGTATTTCGTACTCAAGCCCATCAATGAGCGCAAGCACACTGCAACCGAGATTGCGGAACAGTTGAACGAGCGCTTCGCTCAGGAGCAGGACGGTCTGGCCTTTGCCATCATGCCGCCCCCTGTCATGGGGCTGGGCGCGGGTTCCGGGTTCTCTCTTTACGTGCAGGATCGCAACCGTGAGGGCTATGCCGCATTGCAGACGGCGACCACCGAGCTGGCGACGGCCATCTCGCAAGAACCGGGATTCCAATATCCGATCAGTTCCTATCAGGCCAATGTGCCGCAGCTTGACGCCGTAGTGGACCGCACCAAGGCGAAGGCACAGGGCGTGGCCGTGACCGATCTTTTCGATACGCTGCAAGTGTACCTGGGTTCGGCGTATGTCAACGACTTCACGCGCTTTGGCCGCACCTTCCGGGTGATGGCTCAGGCGGACGCACCGTTCCGCAGTTCTGTCGAGGACGTGGTCAAACTGCGCACCCGCAACGCCAATGGCGACATGGTGCCCATCGGCAGCATGGTGGACGTGCGCAAGACATTCGGCCCCGATCCCGTCATCCGCTTCAACGGCTATCCATCTGCCGACCTGATTGGTGAGTCAGATCCGCGTCTGGTGTCGTCATCGCAGGCATTGCAGCAAGTGCAATCCATTGCAGACAAGGTGCTGCCGCCAGGCATGCAACTGGAGTGGACCGACCTCAGCTACCAGCAGGTCACGCAAAGCAATACCGCGCTGGTGGTGTTCCCGCTGGCGGTACTGTTGGTCTTCCTGGTGCTGGCGGCACTGTACGAAAGCTGGACGTTGCCGCTGGCCGTCATCCTGATCGTGCCCATGAGCCTGTTGTCGGCCATGACGGGCGTGTGGCTCGCGGGTGGTGACAGCAACATTTTCGTGCAGATTGGCTTGATAGTGCTGATTGGTCTGGCCTCCAAGAATGCCATTCTGATCGTGGAGTTCGCCCGTGAACTTGAGCGCAAGGGGCACAGCATCCTCGATGCCGCGCTGGAGGCATCACGCCTTCGTCTGCGCCCGATCATCATGACTTCCATCGCCTTCATCGCTGGCGTGGTGCCGCTGATGGTCGGTTCCGGCGCAGGCGCGGAGATTCGCCAGGTTATGGGAGTGACTGTGTTCGCCGGCATGCTCGGCGTGACCTTGTTCGGTTTATTCCTGACTCCTGTTTTCTACGTCGCGTTACGCAGGCTCGCGACGCGCAAGCCACGTCGCCAGGCAAATGTCGCCATGGAGGCCACCCATGTCTGACTCCACAAGGACTGATTCCGTCATGCTTCAAACGCCATCCCGCATCCGACCATGCCTACGTCGGATGCCACATCTGGTACTGCTCCCTTTGGTGGCGTTGACGCTGGCAGCTTGCGCAGTAGGGCCGAATTACAAGGCACCTGCCGCGCCCCAGGCAGTGACGTATGCCCGCCAAGACCCCGTTGCCGTGTCCCAGCTTGTACCGGAGGCCGATGCGCAATTCTGGCGGGAACTGGATGACCCGGTGCTGCACTCTTTGGTGGAGAATGCTCTTCACGCCAATCACGACATCCGCATAGCACTGTCGCGCTACGAGCAAGCCAGCGCACTGTCGCGCGAACGTCGCCAAGACTACTATCCGACGCTGGGCGCGTCCGGTGAAATCAGTACCCAGCGCGCCAGTGCTGCACAAGCACCGGATGCGTCCCGCTCCGACCGGGATAACGATCTGCATTCGGCTGGCCTATCCGTGATCTGGGAATTGGACTTCTTTGGCCGAGTGCGGCGCAGCGTGGAATCGCAGCGCGCCGAGACCGAGGCCAGCGCAGCCGACCTGGCGGGCGTACAAGTGGCTATGGTGGCCGAGTTGACCGACGCCTATTTCCGCTTGCGCGGCTTGCAAGTGCAATTACAGGTCGCGCGGGACAACGAAATCAACCAAGCCGATACGCTGCGGCTGATCGAGGTCTTGTTCGAGAACGGCCGGGGCACGTCGTTCGATGCCGACCGCGCCCGCACGCAATTGGCGCTGACACGCTCGCGCATTCCGCCGCTTGAAGCTGAGGCTGCTGTGGCCGCCCACCGCATTGCCGTGCTCACTGGCCGCACGCCTGCGGCGATGGCCGAAGTGCTGGATCACCCCGCAGCCTTGCCTGAGCTGCCCGCCCAGATCAACGCCGGTGCACCGGGCGATCTACTGCGTCGCCGTCCCGATGTGGCTGCGGCAGAACGTAGGCTGGCTGCGGCCACTGCGCGTATCGGCGTAGCCATGGCAGACCTGTTCCCTCGCTTTACGTTGGGAGGGCTGATCGGCACGCAGGCGTTGGGCTTTGGTTCGTTGTTCGAGCGTGATAGTGAAACGCGAATGATCTCGCTCGGTGTGGGTGGTTCCTTCCTAGACGTGGGCCGGGTGCGGTCGCGCATCGCGGCGGCCAATTCAGCCACTGCCGAAAACTTGGCGGTATACGAGCGCACGGTGCTGCGCGCCATGGAAGAAACCGAGAACGCGCTGGTACGCCTATCGCGCGCGCAGACCGAGTACGCCATGCTGGTACAGGCGACCGAGGCCAGCCGCCGGGCAGCCAAGACGGCTCGCCTGCAATTTGAGGGCGGCGCCATCCATGTTTTGGATGTGCTGGAGGCCGAACGTTCACGCTTGGAGTCCGAAGACTTGCTGGCACAAAGCGCCACCCGCAGGGCGACGGCGTTGGTGGCGGTCTACAAGACGCTGGCCGGCGGCTGGTCACACGCCTTGCCCGGACCGCAGGGCGAGGCAGTCGCGCAGCGCCACAAAAGCGGCGACAGGCCTGAACTGGATGAACTCGGTGAGATGAGCGGCTACAACGCTGCGACTCTCAAACGGCCTTTGTACTGACAACAGGAGGCGAAATGGAGATTCGACACTTACGCTGCTTTCTCGCTGTCGCCGAAGAACTACATTTCGCCCGCGCGGCGGAGAGGCTGCACATCGAGCAGTCACCGCTGTCGCGCACTATCAAGGAGCTGGAGGAGAGCCTGGGCGAACAGTTGTTCATTCGTACCAGCCGCAGCACGCGGCTGACACGGGCGGGCAAGCTGTTTCTGGAGCATGTGCCGCGCATCTTCACCGCCTTGCAGCAGGCGCGCGATAGCGTGAATGCAGCCACCAACGGCTTCCACGGTCAGTTGCGTATCGCACTGTCCGACGGCATCACGCCCTCGCGCCTGCCGTCCTTGCTGGCGCTGTGTCGGCAGGAAGAACCCGAAGTCGAGATTCGCCTGTTCGAGGTACCCTTGTCGCAGCAGATCAAGGGACTGCATGACGACCTTTACGACGTGGGCTTTGCCCAGTCCGATGAAGTTGGAGAAGGCATCACTGCCGAAGCCGTTTGGAGCGATGCGCTGATGGTGGCGGTTCCTGCACGTCATCCGCTTTTGAAGCACAAGCGCATCCCGCTGGAAGAAGTGCTGCGCTATCCGCTGGTGTTGTGCGATCCGCACGTATGCGAAGGCCATGCTCGCCAAGTCGAGCGCGTACTGCGCCGGATAGATATGGAGCCGCTGATTGCCGAACGTGTGGCTTCGTGCGATTTGATGATGGCGTTAGTGTCGGCGGGCTTTGCGCTGGGCCTAGCCGGAGCGCCGCATATCGCAGGCAGCCGTGAGCCTGGGATTGTGGCTCGGCCGCTGGCGGGTCGCTCACCCATGCTGACCACTTATGTGCTGCACCGGGAAGGTGGATCCTCGGACGTGCTGTCACGCTTTATCGAGCGTGTGCAGGCCATCGAATCGCCGGACGGCATCAGAGCCACGCCCCCCCTTGAACCCGATTCCCAAGAGGAAGTCGAGTCATGACCATGAAGCAGATCGCCCCATTCCTGTTGGTCGCCGCGCTGTCCGCTTGCGGCCAGTCCGAAACACCGAAACAGGCAACCAATGTACCGACCGTGGAAGAGCTGGTCGCAGATCCTGCGCGCCTGAGGGAGCTGCGCCGCCAGTGCAAGACCGAACGCCCGACGATGGGAGACGTGCTGTGCAACCGGGTGGCCGAGGCGACGAACAAGCGCTTCTTTGGCTATGGAAACACGCCCTACACGCCGCCGAAGTTCTGATTGTTGGCTTTCTGCCGCGAATCTTGATTTTTCTTTCTCGACACGCCGCCGCGCGCTCACGCCTGCGGCGTTTTTACTGGTTTCGCCTCTGCATGACACCATGCTTTTTGCATCACCTTGCTGCCGATAACGGTCTTTGACCGGCACTGAACCGGCACCGATCCTGACGCCTGCGGCACGCCTTTGTGCCGCGTTTTCCACGGGGAATCAGCGCAGGAGAAATCGGAGGCCAGGGTATGCAAGCTCAGGGCGTGTTGTTCGGGCAGATCGCCGCCGTCTTCGGCATCGTGATCGCCGGTGTGTGGGGTGCCACGCAATGGACCGCCGCCGCCTTGGGCTACCAGCTACGCCTGGGCGCGCCCTGGTTCGACTTCCACGGCACGCCGGTCTATTACCCGTGGAAGCTGTTCGAGTGGTGGTTCTTCTTCGACGCCTACGCGCCGCAGGTGTTCGACACCGGCGGCATGATCGCGGCGAGCAGCGGCCTGCTGGCCGTGGTGGTCGCCATCGCCATGTCGGTGTGGCGCTCGCGCCAGGCGCGCAAAGTGACGACCTATGGCTCGGCCCGCTGGGCCGATGTCGCCGACATTCGCAAGGCCGGGCTGACGCAGCCCGCCGGCGTCTTTCTCGGCCAGCATGACGGCCACTACCTGCGGCACGAAGGGCCGGAACACGTCCTGACCTTTGCGCCCACGCGCTCGGGCAAGGGTGTGGGCCTGGTGGTGCCGACGCTGCTGTCCTGGCCGGCATCCGCCGTCATCCACGACATCAAGGGCGAGAACTGGCAGATCACCGCTGGCTGGCGCAGTCGATTTAGCCACTGCCTGCTGTTCAACCCGACCGATGCCAGTTCGGCGGCCTACAACCCGTTGCTGGAAGTGAGGCGCGGCGCGCACGAGGTGCGCGACGTGCAGAACATCGCCGATATCCTGGTCGATCCCGAAGGGGCGCTGGAGAAGCGCAACCACTGGGAGAAGACCAGTCATGCGCTGCTGGTCGGCGCGATCCTGCATGTGCTCTACGCGGGAGAGGACAAGACGCTGCGCGGCGTGGCGAACTTCCTCAGTGACCCGGCTTGCCCGTTCGAGCTGACGCTGCATCGGATGATGACCACGCGGCATCTTGGAGATGTACCGCATCCCGTTGTCGCGTCCGCCGCCCGCGAAGTGCTCAACAAGTCGGACAACGAGCGTTCTGGCGTCTTGAGCACCGCCATGTCGTTCCTCGGCCTGTACCGTGATCCGACCGTGGCCGCAGTCACGTCGCGCTGCGACTGGCGCATCGCCGATCTGATCGCGTCTGCATCCCCTGTGTCGTTGTATCTGGTGGTGCCGCCTTCGGACATCAGCCGCACCAAGCCGCTGATCCGGTTGATCCTCAACCAGATCGGGCGACGGCTCACCGAGTCGCTCGATGGCAGCGACGGCATTGAGCGCCGCCACAAGCTGTTGCTGATGCTCGACGAGTTCTCGGCTCTGGGGCGCCTGGACTTCTTCGAGACGGCGCTGGCCTTCATGGCCGGCTACGGCATCCGCAGTTTCCTGATCGCGCAGTCGCTCAACCAGATCGACAAGGCGTATGGGCAGAACCATTCGATTCTGGACAACTGCCATGTGCGCGTGACCTTCGCCACGAATGACGAACGCACGGCGAAACGGATCTCCGAAACGCTGGGCACGGCTACCGAACTGCGTGCGCAGCGGAACTACGCAGGCCATCGACTTGCGCCGTGGCTCGGCCACCTGATGGTGTCCCGCCAAGAGACGGCGCGGCCGCTACTGACGCCCGGCGAAGTCATGCAGCTTGCGCCAGACGAATCAGTGGTGATGGTGTCCAGCGTCGCGCCGATCAAGGCCAAGAAGTTGCGCTACTACGCTGATGCCAATTTCAAGCAGCGGGTACTGCCGCCGCCTGCGCTAACGGCAGGCCGCTATGCCGATGTGCCGCCTGCACGTCCCGATGACTGGAGCGGTTTGGCGATCCCGGCCGTGCCTGCGGCACAGGCCACGGCATCTGCCGATGACCTGGGTGGCTCCGACGACGGCGGCCCCCGCCGTCAGCCCGAGCTGTCCGAAACCGTCGCCTACGACCCCGAACCCGATTACACGCCCAGCGACTTGGCGCTGCTCGATGACGACGACATGCCCCCGCTGCTTCCCGACCAGTTCGACCCCGCCCTGCAACGCACGGCGCGGCTGGCATCTCTCGACCCCAACGACGGAATCGACATATGAGCCAATACCGATTGAACCTGTTCATCCAGCACGAGCACGCCAAGCGTCTGGACGAGCTGGCCGCGAAGAAAGGCGTGTCAAAGTCCAGCATCGTCGCCGCTGCCTTGGCGTCCTGGCTGTCACCCGATGCCGGCGACCAGCGTGAGGCCGCCATCGCCAAACGACTGGATCGCCTGTCGCGGCAGGCCGAGCGCCTGGAGCGTGACCAGAACATCCAGATCGAGACGCTGGCGCTATTCGTCCGCTACTACCTGACCGTCAGCACGCCGGTGCCGGAGGCCCATCAGGATGCGGCTCGCGCGCAGGGCAAGGCGCGCTTCGAGCAGTTCGTCGAACAGTTAGGCCGCCACCTGCTGCGTGGCCGCAGCCTGGTACGGGACGTGGTGGAAGAACTGCATCCCCAGGATCGTGAGTTCGAGATGCGCATGGATGACGCGGCCGCGATGGCCGCCGCCCATGAACGCACTGCGGAGCGTGCGTCATGAGTGCCGTTCCTCAAATCCCGCCCGAACCGCGCTCATCCGCTGCAGCATCCCAGGATCGCCGCATCCAGATGCTGCGCACGGCGATGGGGCCGGTGATCGCCGCTGCGCTGGAAGACCCGGACGTGGTGGAAGTGATGCTCAACCCCGACCGGACATTGTGGGTGGATCGGCTGTCGTCTGGCCGTGCGCCGCTCGGCGTCGAACTGCCCGAAGCCGATGGCGAACGCATCATCCGCCTGGTCGCCGCCCATGTCGGTGCGGAGGTGCATCGCGGCCAACCGCTCTTGACCGCCGAACTGCCTGAAACCGGCGAACGCTTCGAGGGCATCCTGCCGCCCGCCGCACCCGGCCCGGCCTTTGCGCTGCGCAAGCGTGCCGTGAGCATCATCGGTCTGGATCGCTATGTGGCTGATGGCATCCTGACCACTGGGCAGGCCGAGTTTCTGCGTCATGCCGTGCGCGAGCGGCACAACATCCTGATCGCCGGAGGCACCAGCACCGGCAAGACCACGCTGGCCAATGCCTTGCTGGCCGAGATCGCCGCCACCGGCGACCGCGTGCTGGTGCTCGAAGACACCATCGAACTGCAATGCGCGGCCCGCGACCATGTGCCGCTGCGCACCCGCGCCGGCGTCGTGTCCATGACCGAGCTGGTGCGGGCCACGATGCGCCTGCGGCCCGACCGCGTGATCGTCGGCGAAGTGCGCGGCGGCGAAGCGCTGGATCTGGTGAAGGTCTGGGGCACCGGCCACCCCGGCGGCATCGCCACCATTCATGCCGGCTCCGCGTTGGGCGCGCTGCTGCGCCTGGAGCAACTGATCCTCGAAGTGGCGGTGAATCCGCCCCGCGCCCTGATCGCCGAGGCGGTCAATGTCGTGATCCACATCGCAGGCCGCGGCCGCAAGCGCCACGTCGAAACCATTTCCCGCGTCGTCGGTTTCGACGGCGCGGGCTACCGCCTGGCGGATGCGCTGGAAGCGACGCTTCCCGAGCTGCCGCCGGTTCCTCTTACAGCCGCTGCCGCTACGCCTTCCTCGATCCCTGAACAACCTGGAGAACTGCCATGACGCACGTTGATGCTTTCCGTCTTTCTGTAAACCCGCTTTCCCCGCTGCCCATGCTGGCGCGTTTGCATCGCCTGGCCCGACCCGCAGGACAAGGGTTGCTGCTCGCGGTGTTGATGCTGTTGCTGGCGGGCACGGCGCAGGCCGCCGGTTCCTCAATGCCGTGGGAAGGCCCGCTGCAATCCATTCTCGAATCCATCCAGGGGCCGGTAGCCCGCATCGTCGCGGTGATCATCATCATCGCCACCGGCCTGGCGTTGGCCTTCGGCGATACCAGTGGCGGCTTTCGCAAGCTGATCCAGATCGTCTTCGGCCTGTCCATCGCCTTCGCGGCTTCGAGCTTCTTCCTGTCGTTCTTCAGCTTCTCCGGCGGGGCCGTCGTATGAGCACGGCCACCGATCTTCCGGGCTTTGAAGTGCCGCTGCATCGCTCGCTGACCGAGCCGATCCTGCTGGGCGGTGCGCCGCGCACCGTGGCGATTGCCAACGGCACGCTGGCCGCCGCCGTCGGGCTGGGCCTGCAACTGTGGATTCCCGGCGTGGTGCTCTGGATCGCCGGCCATTCGCTGGCGGTCTGGGGCGCGCGCGTCGATCCGCAGTTCATGCAGGTCTTCGCCCGGCACATCAAGCACAAGCCGCTGCTGGACGCATAGGGGAGTGCCGACATGCTGAACCTTGCCGAATACCGCCAGCGGCCCGCACTGCTGGCCGACTGGCTGCCCTGGGCCGGGCTGATCGGGCCGGGCGTCGTCTTGAACAAGGATGGCTCGTTCCAGCGCACGGCACATTTTCGCGGGCCGGATCTGAACAGCGCCACGCAAGGCGAGCTGATCGCCACGTC
>NZ_KV828526.1:19440-26647 GCF_001836405.1 Pseudomonas sp. HMSC057H01
AGCTGATCGCCACGTCGGCACGCTTGAACAACGCACTGCGCCGCCTGGGGTCGGGCTGGGCCTTGTTCATCGAAGCCGAGCGCTGCGCAGCGGCGGGCTATCCACGTTCCGATTTCCCCGAGCCGTTGTCCTGGCTGGTGGAGGAAGAACGCCGTGCAGCCTTCGAGGAATCCGGCCACCACTACGAGAGCGCCTATCACCTGACGCTGGCCTACCTGCCACCAGAAGAATCCCGCGCCCGTGCCGCCAAGATGCTCTATGAGAATGCGCCGGGCGATGGCGTGGACTGGCAGGGTCGGCTGGAAGCCTTCGTGGCGGAAACGGATCGCGTGTTCGACCTGCTCGACGGCGTGATGCCGGAGATTGCCTGGCTCGATGACAGCCAGACACTGACTTACCTGCACGCCACGGTGTCCACGCGGCGCTACCGCGTCGGCGTACCCGAGGTGCCATTCCACATCGACGCATTGCTGGCCGACTCCGCGCTGGTCGGTGGTCTGGCACCCATGCTGGGCGATCAGCACCTGCGCGTGGTGTCGGTGCGAGGCTTTCCGACCTCGACTTGGCCGGGGATTTTGGACGACCTCAACCGCTTGGGCTTCGGCTATCGTTGGGCAACCCGGTTCCTTTGCCTCGACAAAGCCGAAGCGGAAAAAGAGCTTGGACGCCTGCGTCGCCAGTGGTTCGCCAAGCGCAAGAATGTCGTCGCGCTGTTGCGTGAAACGATCTTCCAGCAGGAAAGCCCGCTGGTCGATACCGACGCCAACAACAAGGCCGCCGATGCAGACGCCGCCTTGCAAGAACTGGGCAGCGATCAGGTGGCCTTCGGCTACCTGACGGCTACCGTGACAGTGCTCGACACCGACCCTGCCGTGGCCGACGAGAAGCTGCGCATGGTAGAGCGCGTCATTCAGGGGCGCGGCTTCGTCACCATCCCCGAAACCTTGAACGCGGTGGATGCCTGGCTGTCGTCCATTCCCGGTAACGCCTACGCGAATGTGCGCCAGCCCATCGTCTCGACGCTGAACCTGACGCACATGATGCCGCTGTCCGCCGTGTGGGCCGGGCCGGAGAAGAACGCGCATCTGGATGGCCCGCCGCTGATCGTCACCCGCACCGATGGCGCGACGCCGTTCCGGCTGGTGACGCACATCGGCGATGTGGGCCACACGCTGGTCGCCGGGCCAACCGGCATGGGCAAGTCGGTGCTGCTCGCCACGCTGGCAATGCAGTTTCGCCGCTATCCCGGCTCGCGCATCTTCGCCTTCGACATGGGCCGCTCGATGCGCGCCACCATCCTCGGGCTGGGCGGCGAGCATTACGACCTCGGCAATGACGGGGCGATTGCTTTTCAGCCATTGGCCCGCATCGACCAGGAGGGCTACCGCACCTGGGCCGCCGAATGGGTGGAAGGCCGCCTGTTGCATGAAGGTGTCGTCATTGGCCCGGACGAGAAGGCTGCGATCTGGTCGGCACTAGGCAGCTTGGCCGGTGCGCCAGCGGAGCAACGCACGCTGACGGGCCTGTCGGTACTGCTGCAATCGAACGCACTGCGCCAGGCGCTTGCGCCCTATGTGCTGGGCGGTGCCCACGGCAAGCTGCTGGATGCCGATGCCGACCGCCTGGGTTCCGGCGGCGTGCAGTGCTTCGAGATGGAAGAACTGATGCACAGCAAGGCGGCGGTGCTGGCCGTGCTGGGCTACCTGTTCGCCCGCTTCGATGAACGCTTCGACGGCGCGCCCACGCTGCTGATCCTCGATGAAGCCTGGCTGTTCCTCGATGACCCTGTGTTCGCCGCCCGCATTCGCCAGTGGCTCAAGACGCTGCGCAAGAAGAATGTCAGCGTCATGTTCGCCACGCAGTCGCTGGCCGACATCAAGGATTCGAGCATTGCACCGGCGGTGATTGAAAGCTGCGCCAGTCGGATCTTTCTCCCTAATCCGCAGGCCACCGAGCCGCAGATTCGCACGATCTACGAAGGCTTTGGGCTGAACTCTCGCCAGATCGAGATCGTGGCGACCGCGCAGCCCAAGCGGGACTACTACTACCAATCGCGTCTGGGCAATCGCCTGTTCGACCTCGACCTGGGGCCAACCACGCTGGCCTTCGCCGGGGCATCCACCCCACAAGACCAACGCGACATGGATCGCATGCTGCTGGACGCAGGCACACCTGGCTTTGCCGGTGCCTGGCTACGTCATCGCGGCCTCGATTGGGCGGCCGACCTGTTGCCGTCCGCACCGGCGGCCACTTCCTTTCTTTCCCAACCACAGGAGAACTTGCCATGAAGACCAAGCCCCGTCTGCTGTCTGTCTCGCTTGCCGCCGTGCTGTCGGTGTCGCTGCTAATCGTTCAGCCCGCATCCGCGCTGACGGTGTTCGACCCGTCCAACTTCGTGCAGAACACGCTGACCGCCGTGCGCACGTTGGAGCAGATCAACAACCAGATCAACCAACTCCAGAACGAAGCACAGATGCTGATGAACCAGGCGCGCAATCTGGCGAATCTGGACTTCAACATCGTCAATCGCCTGCGCTCGACGCTCGCCACGACCGAACGCCTGATCGCCGAGGCACGCGGCCTGGCCTACGACGTGCAGAGCATGGATGCGACCTTCGCCCGGCTGTACCCGGAGCAGTACGCCGCGACTGTCAGCGGCGACCAGATGGTGCGCGACGCGCAGGAGCGCTGGAAGAACACCTTGAATGGCCTGCATACCGCGATGCGGATGCAGGCGCAGGTGTCGCAGAACCTGGCAAAAGACGAAAGCGCACTGTCCGATCTGGTCAGCCAAAGTCAGTCCGCCACCGGCGCGCTGCAAGCCATGCAGGCGACCAACCAGCTTCTGGCCTTGCAGGCCAAGCAGTCCATCCAGGCGCAGCAACTCCAGATCACGCAGGAACGCGCCGCCGCGCTGGAACTGGCACGCCAAGCAGCGGCTGTCGAGCGTGGCCGTGAAGTGACGCGCCGCTTCCTGGGTGATGGCACGCCGTACACGCCGCAGCGCGTGGATTTCTACGGCAACTGACGGGAGACGGCCATGCGATGCGTTTCCTTGCTGCTTCCCGTGCTGCTGGTCGCTTGCAGCCAGCAGCCGACCGAAGACCTGGTCGCTGATCCCGTGCGGCTCAAGGCTTTGCGTGTGCAGTGTGCCGCCGACAGGACGGCCGCAGGCGAAGACGCCTGCCTGCCCGCGGCCGACGCTTTCCGGCGGCGCTTCGTCGCCGGTGAAACCGGGCCTGACGAGTTCCGCACGTTGGCCGATCTGCCGCCGATCCCGCCGAGCTTCGACTCGCCCATCAGTGACCAGGGCGCCATGCCCTTCGAGGGGGACGTGCCATGAATGACGTGACCGTGATCGACCGATTTCTCGCTACCTTCTCGCGCTACATCGACTCGGGCTTTGGGCTGCTGCAGGGCGAAGTCGCGTTCCTCAGCGCCACGCTGATCGTCATCGACATGACGATTGCCGGGCTGTACTGGGCGATGAGCCACGCCACCGATCAGGGCGATGATGTGATCGCCAAACTGCTGCGCAAGGTGCTTTACGTCGGTGCCTTCGCCTACATCATCAACAACTTCAACTGGCTGGCCAGCATTGTCTTCCGCTCGTTCGCGGGCCTCGGCCTGACGGCCAGCGGCTCGACGATGAGCATGGGCGAATTCCTGCAACCGGGACGCTTGGCCAAGACCGGCATCGACGCGGCGGCCCCCATTCTTGAGCAGATCAGCGACATGGCGGGCTTCCCCGAAGTGTTCGTGAACATGACGCCCATCGTGGTCATGTTCCTGGCCTGGGCGGTGGTGATCCTGTGTTTCTTCGTGCTGGCGATCCAGCTTTTCATCACGCTGATCGAGTTCAAACTGACCACGCTCGCGGGCTTCGTGCTGGTGCCGTTCGCGCTGTGGAACAAGACCAGCTTCCTCGCCGAGAAGGTGCTGGGCAACGTGGTGTCCTCGGGCATCAAGGTGCTGGTGCTGGCCGTCATCGTCGGCATCGGCTCGGGCCTGTTTGCCGAGTTCCAGGTGCATCCGGCCGAGCCGTCCATCGACCATGCAGTGGTCATCATGCTGGCCTCGCTCACGCTGCTGGCGTTGGGGATCTTCGGGCCGGGCATTGCCACCGGGCTGGTATCCGGTGCACCGCAGCTTGGCGCAGGCGCGATGGCCGGTGCTGCGATTGGTGCCGCAGGCGCGGCGGTTGCCGTAGGTGCCGCCGCCACCGGCGTGGGCGGTGCCGTGATGGCCGGAGCGCGCATGGCACCGGCTGCCGCCAAGCTCGCCGGGGCTGGCGCGCGGGCCGCGACTTCGGCGGCTGGCAGCGCGAAGTCGGCTTTCCAGGCCGGTTCTGCCGCTGCGGGCGGCGGAGCCAAAGGCGCGATGGCTGGACTGGGCAGTGTCGCCAAGGGCGGCGCACAGGCCGCTGGCCAGCGCGCCGGTGCAGGCATCAAAGCGGCGGCAGCCAAGGCGGCCGCGCCATTCAAAGCAGGCTGGCAAGGCTCCGGCACCGATGGTGGCTCAGGCGGTGGCGCTGCCAGTTCCGGGCAGGCCACCGCAGGCGATGCCGCTGGCGACACGGCCAACGCGCAGAAGCAGGAAAAACCGGGCTGGGCCAAGCGCCTGCAACGCCGCCAACGACTCACCCAGGCCACCACCACGGCCGCGCACACGCTGCGCGGTGGCGACGGCGGCGGTTCGGGCCAAGGCCCGAGTCTGCGAGATTCCGATAGCTGACTTTCAAGGAGAACGCCATGCGATTCAAACGACCGCAGGTGCGCTATGCCGATACGCCGCAGCCTGCCACCCCGTATCAAGCCGCTGCCCAGGTGTGGGACGAGCGCATCGGCTCGGCCCGCGTGCAGGCCAAGAACTGGCGATTGATGGCCTTCGGCTGCCTGGTGCTCGCGCTGCTGATGGCCGGTGGCCTGGTGTGGCGCTCGGCCCAATCCATCGTCACGCCCTATGTCATCGAAGTCGATCAGTCCGGCCAGGTGCGCACCGTGGGCGAAGCGGCCACGCCGTACCGGCCCACCGATGCGCAGACGGCACACCATATCGCGCGGTTCGTGACGCTGGTGCGCTCACTGTCCATCGACCCCATCGTCGTGCGCCAGAACTGGCTCGATGCCTACGACTACACCACCGACCGAGGCGCGGCGGTGCTTAACGACTATGCGCGGGTGAATGACCCGTTCGCCCGCATCGGCAAAGAGTCGGTAACGGTACAGATCACCAGCGTGGTTCGCGCCAGCGATGCGTCGTTCAACGTGCGCTGGATGGAACGCCGCTACGTCAATGGCGCGGCGGCCGGGCTGGAGCGATGGACGGCGGTGGTGTCCATCGTGCAGCAGACCCCGCGCACCGAAGAACGCCTGCGCCGCAACCCGCTGGGCATCTACGTCAATGGCCTGTCGTGGAGCCGTGAACTGGATTCGTCTGAAGGAGTGAAGCCATGAATGTGCCTTTCCGTTTTTACGCTTTGCCGCTTGTCGTGCTGGCCTTGGCCGGCTGCGCCACGCAGGGCAAACCCCCGCCAGTGATTTCCTTGGATGAGCCGGTACAGGCGGAGCCTTTGCCGGAAATGCCTGTGCCGATCGAGGTGGTCACTATTGCAGAGCCACTGCCATTGCCTGAGCAGTTGAAGCCAGTGCCGGAGGAAAAGGATGCGAAGCCTGCGCCTGAACCGGCTGATGAGACGGTACGTGTCTCGAAAGCCAATGCCGAGGCACGGGTGGCTCCGACGCGCGAAGGCTATGTCAATGCGATCCAGGTCTGGCCGTATAGCGATGGCGCGCTGTACCAGGTCTATGCGTCAGTAGGTCGCGTGACGGTGATCGCGCTCCAGCCTGGCGAGGAACTGGTGACGGTCGCTGCGGGCGATACCGTGCGCTGGATCGTCGGTGACACCTCCAGCGGCAGCGGGGCCGATCTGCGCGTCAATGTGCTGGTCAAGCCTATCCGTTCCAGCTTGAAGACCAATCTGGTCATTACCACCAGCCGCAGGACGTACCTGCTGGAACTGACTTCGACCGACAAGGCATGGATGGCGTCGGTGTCCTGGGACTACCCGAAAGACCGAATGCTGGCCTTGCGGCGCCAAGCCCAAGCCGCCAACGCTGCCGCGCCGGTCGATGCAGGCTTGTCGCTGGATAACATCCGCTTTCGCTATGCAATCAGCGGCAGCAATCCATCGTGGAAACCGCTGCGCGCTTTTGATGATGGCGAGAAGGTCTATATCCAGTTCCCGGCAGGCATCGCCCAGGGCGAGCTGCCGCCGCTGTTCGTCATCGGCGCACAGGGCGACGGGCAACTGGTGAACTATCGCTTCCGCTCGCCGTACTACATCGTGGATCGCCTGTTCGGTGCAGCAGAACTGCGCCTGGGGGCCGACAAGGGCGATATGGTGCGCATCGAGCGCGCGGATGGCATCGTCGGGAGGAACTGAGCATGAGCCAGGACGACACTCCCGACCTTGCCACGCCGCAGGCGGACAAGATGGCACCCGAGGCGGTGGCGCTGCGCGCCCAACCGCGCCCGGTCACGCGTCTGAACCGACGCACGCTGGCCATCCTCGCTGGCGGCCTGTCGGTTGGCGTGATGGGCGCGCTGATCTGGTCACTGCAACCGCAGCAACGCGGCGCGGGCGAATCCACCGAACTGTACAACGTGGATCGTGTATCGCGCTCGGAAGGCCTCGACCAACTTCCTGCCGACTATTCCAAGTTGCCAGCGCTGCCGCCCGACGTGCCGGAGCTGGGGCCACCGCTACCGGGTGATCTGGGGCCGGCCATCGTCAATTCGCAGCAGCCGGTCGCCGCCACCTATGCCGCGCCCGGCTACGACCCCAACGATGCGCTGCACAAGGAAGCAGAAGCGGCGGCAGCTTCAACGGTGTTCTTCCGCACCGGCTCCCCGCAGGCCGCGCCCGTGGCGCAGTCGCAAGTCGCTGCCGCGCCGGGCTTCGCCGCCAATGCCGCTTTCGATCCACTGGCCGCTGGCCCGGCCTCGACGGCGGCCCAGCCTGCTGATCCGACTGCCGTGCAGAACCGGCAAGACCAGAAAGAGGCGTTCCTGACAGGCGGTTCTACGGAAACCCGTAACTCCGGCAACCTGCAAATGCCCACCTCGCCGTATCAGGTGATGGCCGGAACGGTCATTGCCGGGGCACTGGTCACGGGCATCAAGTCCGACTTGCCGGGCGACGTGA
>NZ_KV828526.1:26747-64796 GCF_001836405.1 Pseudomonas sp. HMSC057H01
GGCATCAAGTCCGACTTGCCGGGCGACGTGATCGCCACGGTGACGGAACCGATCTACGACACGGCCACTGGCAAGTTCCTGCTGATCCCGCAGGGATCTCGCATACTGGGCAAGTACAACAGCCAGGTCAGCTACGGCCAGAGCCGCGTGCAGGTGGTGTGGAATCGCATCATCCTGCCCGACACGTCATCACTCACGCTCGACAACCTGATCGGCACCGACCCGGCAGGCTATGCCGGTCTGGAGGACAACGTGGACTGGCATTGGGATCGGATCTTTGCAGGTGCCGTGCTGACCACGCTGCTGGGTGTCGGTGCCGAACTGGCTGCACCTGAGAACCGCCAGGACGGCGATCGCGTCATCATCGCCGGGCGCGACAGCCTGCAGGACACCGTGAACCAGGTCGGCCAGGAAGTGACCCGGCGCAATCTCAACATCCAACCCACGCTGACCAGCCGCCCCGGCTTGCCGGTGCGCATCATCGTCAACCGCGATCTGGTGCTACGGCCTTATCAGCCGCTGTTCTTCAACAAGGGGACTTCTCGATGAGCACGACCAAGAAACTGCGGCTGGGGCCGCTACCCAAGACCGAAAGCGTCAAGCTGACCTTCGCTTGCCCGGCCAGCTTGAAAGCCGATCTCGACCGCTACGCCGCGCTGCATGCGCAGGCGTATGGCGAGGCGGTCGATGCCTCGACGCTGATCCCGCACATGCTGGAGGCGTTCATGGCGGGGGATCGGGGATTCAGGAAAGGAAACGGCAGCAAGGCCGTGCCACCGAAGCCAAGCTGAAGATGCACTGGAACCAGACTGACCATCCCTCGAACGCGCAGCCCAACGCTGCGCGTTCTTCGTTCTGGATAGGCTGCGAGGGAATCGGCTAAGATGACTGAACAAGCCTGCCAGCCATTGGCAATCTCCATCGCTGCAACGCGACTCGACTCTCTTTCTCCAGGCTCTTATGTGGCTCCCAGCCCACAATGCCGCATCCTCTGCGAACGGCATGAAACAGAGCTAACCTATTGCCCCGTATATGGTTTCAAGCTTCGCGTGATTTCAACAAAATGCTTGACGCCAGCAATTTTTTATTCCCGGTAGGTCTCGCAGACGGGGCCTCGCTGCCTGGGGACGGCAGGCCCCTTGCGCTGTTCCGCCGTGGGAACGCGAGGAGATCGGCGTTTACGCGCCAAGGTTCCAGCCCCGCCGGAATGACGAGCCGCAGGGTGAATAACCGCTTGCGGTTATCCGCCGTGGAACGCAGGGGCACCGGCGGATTACTCCGCCGGCGTTGCGCGCCCCAGGGTTCCGGTCGGGATGCCGTGCCGTGGACCAACAGCCGGCGGGTGTGGGGAAATCGGTTGCCGCGCCAAAAAGCAGGACGGCGACCCGAAGGTCGCCGTCCTGTGGATAAAAAGGCCCGGAGTGTGTCGGGGCCATGAGCACGAGGCTCAATCAATCGGTCGTGATCTTCGAGTGCTTCTGGGTGTCCTTCATGAACACATAGACCAGCAGCGAGCAGGCGATGCAGGCGGTGACGTACCAGTAGAAGCCGCTCTCCAGGCCGACGCTCTTGAACCACAAGGCAACGTATTCGGCGGTGCCGCCGAAGATCGACACGGTCAGGGCATACGGCAGGCCGACGCCCAGGGCGCGGATCTCGGTGGGGAACAGTTCGGCCTTCACTACCGCGTTGATCGAGGTGTAGCCGCTGACGATCACCAGCGCCGCCATGATCAGGAAGAACGCGCCCCACCAGCTGTCGACGCTGTGCAGGGTGCTGAGGATCGGGTAGGTGAAGACGGTGCCGAGTACGCCGAAGGCGATCAGGATCGGCCGCCGGCCGATCTTGTCGGAGAGGGCGCCGACGATGGGCTGCAGCAGCATGAAGAGGAACAGGGTGGCAGCCGAGATCATGGTCGAATCGGTCTTGCTCATGCCTACCGTGTTCACCAGGTACTTCTGCATGTAGGTGGTGTAGGTGTAGAAGGCCAGGGTGCCGCCCATGGTCAGGCCGACCACGGTCAGCACTTCCTTCGGGTGGCGCAGCAGGGTGCGCAGCAGGCTTTCCTTCGGCTCTTCCTTCTTCTTCGAGAAGGACTCGGTCTCTTCCATGCCGCGACGCAGGAACATCGCCACCACTGCGCACAGCGCGCCGATGAAGAAGGGGACGCGCCAGCCCCAGCTTTCCAGTTGTTCTACGGTCAGGGTCTGTTGCAGGACGATCAGCACCGCCAGGGCGATGAGCTGGCCGGAAATCAGGGTCACGTACTGGAAGCTGGAGAAGAACCCGCGCTGTTCCTTGTTCGCCATCTCGCTCAGGTAGGTGGCGGAGGTGCCGTATTCGCCGCCGACCGACAGGCCCTGGAGCAGGCGCGCGACCACCAGCAGGATCGGCGCGGCGACGCCGATGGTTTCATAGCTGGGGGTCAGGGCGATGATCAGCGAGCCAAAGCACATCAGCAGCACCGAGGCCAGCAACGCCGCCTTGCGGCCCTTACGGTCGGCATAGATACCCATCAGCCAGCCACCGATCGGGCGCATCAGGAAGCCCACGGCGAAGATAGCTGCGGTGTTCAGCAGTTGGGCGGTCATGTCGCCCTGGGGGAAGAATGCCTTGGCGAAGTACAGCGAGAAGGCGGCGTAGACGTACCAGTCGTACCACTCGACCAGGTTGCCGACGGAACCGCTGAAGATCGACTTGATGCGTTGCGAAGTGGTGCGGGGCTGGGCAGACGCGGAAATGGCGTTGGCGCTTTCCATCGTGTTTCCTCTTTTCGTTGTTGTCTTGGATGTGCTGATCAGGGCGCAGCACACCGGCACATCGCGAGGGCGACGTATTGGATGGCTCGATAGCAGGTGCCGTGCCAACGCGGGAAAGCCGCGTGGGGACTGGGTTGGAAGAGGAGCGGGGTGGCCTTGGCCGAGCGGGAGTCCGCCGACCGGGAGAGTGGATAAGCGGAAATCCGCCGATCCTTCAGGGCAAAGGGTCCGATAGCGACATCAGGTGCAGGCGAGGGCGAATAACCGCAGCGTGGTTATCCGCCGATTCGACGGCAGGCCGGGATCGCTTGGCTCTCAGTGGCTGCCCTTTTCCTGGTCGAGGGTTTCCATCAGGGCGATCTGCATCCGCGAATGCACGCGGATCAGCCAGCGCCAGAGCACTGCGATCACCAGGCCGGCGACCAGCGCCACCACGATCAGCAACTCGCCCGGCGGCAGGATGCTCGAGCTGAGCGCAGCCAGCAGCACCATCATGCCGGCCAGCGACAGCAGCGGGATGATCTCGGAGATCACCCGACGTACCCGCGCCGTATGGCGTCCGGCTTTCTCCGGCTTGACCCCGAGTTCGGCCAGCAGCATCGACAGAGCCTTGAGCTTGCGGTACGCGGCGATCAGGAAGGCCAGCGAGACCAGCAGCGCGCCGCCCCAGATCAATGCCTTGTGCAGTCCATCGTAGGCGACCCACTGGCTCATCCAGGCGGAAAGCGTATCGGCGAAATAACCGCCGGCGAGGAAGATCGCGATCACCAGCGCCAGGTTCACCCCGACTTGCAGCAGGATGCGCCGGATCATCGCCGCCAGCACCGCACGGTCGCCCTGCGGCTGGATGCTGCGCAGCCAGTCGCCGTAGTGGCCGAAGATCCTCGCCATGCGCTGCGGCATGGCGTTGGCCAGGTGCTGCGAGAGCGGATCGGCGGCGCGGATCAGGTACGGGGTGAGCAGGGTGGTGATGGCCGAGACCGCTACCGCCACCGGGTAGAGGAAGTCACTGGTGACTTTCAGGGTCATGCCCAGGGCGGCGATGATGAAGGAGAACTCGCCGATCTGCGACAGGCCCATGCCGACCCGCAGCGAGGTGCGTCCATCGTTGCCGGCGATGAACGCGCCCATGCCGCAGGAAAACATCTTGCCGAGCACCACCGCGACGGTGATCAGGGCGATCGGCCAGGCGTACTCGACGAGGATCTTCGGATCGATCAGCAGGCCGATGGCGACGAAGAAGATCGCACTGAACATGTCACGGACCGGCTCGATCAGCCGTTCGATCTGCACCAACTGGCGCGACTCGGCCATGATCGCGCCGATCAGGAAGGCGCCGAGCACCATGCTGTACTCCAGCTTCACCACCAGCAGGCAGAAGCCGAAGCACAGGCCGAGCACGGTGACCAGCAGCATCTCGTTGCTCTCGAACTTCGCCACGTAGGCCAGCAGGCGCGGCACCAGGAGGATGCCGACGACCAGCGCGACGATCATGAACAGGCTGAGCTTGCCGACCGTGGAGAACACCTCGCCGGTTTCCACCGAACCGCTCACGGCGATTCCCGACAGCAGGGCGATGATGCCGATGCCGAGGATGTCCTCGACGATCAGCACGCCGAAGATCAGTTGGGCGAAGCGCTCGTTCTTCATCTTCAGGTCGCCGAGCGCCTTGACGATGATGGTGGTGGAGGAGATCGCCAGGATCGCGCCGAGGAACAGCGAGTCCATGGTGCTCCACTCGAAGAAGCGACCGATCTCGAAGCCGATCCAGATCATCAGGACGATTTCCAGGAACGCCGCGATGAACGCCGTGGCGCCGACCTGGAAGAGCTTGCGCAGGCTGAATTCCAGGCCGAGGCAGAACATCAGGAAGATCACCCCGAGTTCGGCCAGGGTCTTGATCGTGTCTTCGTCGTGGATCAGCCCGAAGGGCGGGGTGTGCGGGCCGATGATGAAGCCGGCGACGATGTAGCCGAGGACCACCGGTTGGCGCAGGCGGTGGAAGAGAATGGTGACCACGCCGGCCACCAGCATGATCACGGCGAGGTCCTGGATGAAATCGACGGCATGCATGGCGGCGGTCCTCGCTCGAGTGGGAATGGGTCGGCAAACGCGCGACCGGGAAGCCTCGCAGAGCCGCAGACTAGCACTGGCAAGTGCTTGATCGGGGTACTGAAAAAAACTGTAACAGACCTTTCTGCAAGGCTTTGCGCTGCGCCTTTCCAGCCGCCGGGCGGGCGTTCGTCTGCCGATCCGGGATAGCGCCTGTCATCCTCGTCAACGACGGTGTACCCTGGCGCCGACCCGCGAGCCAGACGCGGCGGGCGAAAAAACGGCGGCCGCGGAGCAATAGCCCGAAACAAAATCCGGCTGGTCCTGCCGCCCGTACCGCCGCAACATGACGCGCGTCGATTCCCCCAAGAGAGAAAGACTACAATGCAGCGTGTTCTCAGCATCGCCCTCGCCTTCTGCCTGGCGCTGACCGTCAGCCTGGATGCCAATGCCAAGCGCTTCGGCGGCGGCAAGAGCCTCGGCTCGGCACCCAGCCACCAGACCCGCCAGGCGCAGCCGGCCACTGCGCCGAACGCCACTGCTGCCGCCCCCAACGCCGCCCGTCCCGCCGCTGCCGCCAGCGGTGCTTCGCGCTGGCTCGGCCCGCTGGCCGGTATCGCCGCCGGCGGCCTGCTCGCCTCCATGTTCATGGGCGACGGCTTCGAAGGCATCCAGATGCTCGATATCCTGTTGATCGCCCTGGTGGCCTTCATTGCCTTCCGCTTCATCGCCGCTCGCCGACGCCAGCAGAACCAGGGGCAGCCGGCGATGGCCGGGCACGCGCCGATGCAGCGCGAAATGCCGGCCCAGGCGCCGATCTTCGGTGGCGCCACCGCCGCTGCCGCCGTTGCGCCGAGCCCGGTGATCAACGCGCCGAGCTGGTTCAACGAGGAGCGCTTCGTCGGTGCCGCTCGCGAACACTTCATGTCCCTGCAGCAGCATTGGGATGCCAACGAGATGGACAAGATCGCCGAGTTCGTCACCCCGCAGATGTTGCAATGGCTGAAGCAGGAGCGCGCCGAGATCGGCGACGCCTACCAGTCCACCTACATCGACAATCTGGTCGTGCAACTGGACGGCGTCGACGACCAGGCCGACAAGACCATCGCCACCCTGACCTTCAGCGGTGTGTCGAAGACCTCGCGCTTCGACCAGGGCGAAGCCTTCAGCGAAAGCTGGCGGATGGAGCGCGCCCAGGGCGAGAACCAGCCATGGCTGGTGGCCGGTATCCGGCAGAACTGATCCCGAGTGGTTGCGGTCCCTTCGGGGGCCGCCGAAACTCCCGCTCCCGCCAGGGAGCGGGGGTTTTTCATTTCCGTTGGCGGGTTGACCGACCATTCGTCCGGCGCCATGGCCGAAGGCCAGCCACGACACTTGTCTTGCGCTCGGTGCGGCTACTGTATAAAAAGCGCGCCACCCGTTGCGAGAGAGCCTGTCGTGGAAGACGTCATCGAAAAACTGCGTGAACTCAACGAACCGGTTCCGGTGCCCCTGGAACTGCCGGAAGAAGAACTGCTGGTGGAAATCGAGGAGGAGCTGCTGATCGGCATTCCCGCCGAATTCCGCGAATTCCTCCTGCTGGTCAGCGATGTGGTCTACGGCCGCCTGGAGCCGGTGACCGTGACCGATCCGCACTCGCACACCTACCTGCCCGAAGTGGCGGCCACTGCCTGGGACCTGGGCGTTCCGCGCGAGCTGATCCCGCTTTGCGAGGACGACGGCAGCTACTACTGCGTGGCGGAGGACGGCGAGGTGGTGCTCTGGGCCGATGGCGACCTCACCGATGAAAGCTGGGATTCGGTGTGGGTCTGGGCTCGCGACGTCTGGCTGGAGAGCTGAACCTGAACCGCTGCAAAGGCTCTGCAACGTGCCTTTGCGGCTGACTTCCCGACGTCGCGCGAGGCTGCCTGGAGGCCCTGCGCGCCGCCGTCGGTGCTTCGTCTCCGACAAAGCGCCGCTGCGCTAAGGAATTTCCCTCGATTGCCACGGTCACAAGGGCAATTCCGCACTTGTCGCTCCGGATGTAGGCAAGTGCGCTGCCCCGTGTGGAGATTCTATGAAGTTCAAAGCTCTGTTCGCTGCATTGCTGCTGACCAGCCTGGCGGGTTGCGCCAACCAGGCGGTGGTCACTTTGCAAGATGGCAGTGAGGTCCTGGTCAAGGATCAGTCGGATTACGACAAATACAATGACTACTACGAGTTCGAACAGCTGAATGGCGACACCATCCTGATCAAGAAGGACAATGTGCGCACCATTCGCCCGCAGTAGCGGCGCTTATCTCCCGTCAGGCGTGCTCGCCGGAGCGGTGTCGCTTTCGTGGCCGGGCCTCCAGCTCCAGGAGGTTCAGCAGGTACTGGCCGAAATAGGCCAGGTCCTGTTCGATCGCCGCGCGCGCGGCCGGGCCGTCGCCGCGGCGCAGTGCCTCCAGGGCGTCCTCGTGGAAATCGTTCAGGCGTAGGGACAGGTCGGCCTCGGTGAACAGCCGGTTGAAGAACGGCCCGACCTGTAGCCAGAGCGTCTCGATGAGACGCAGCAGCACCGGGTTGCCGCAGGCGCGGTAGAGCGTCAGGTGGAATTCGCTGTTGGCTTCCAGGTAGGCCTGTACCTCGCGTCGGCGCAAGGCGTCCTCCATTCGCCGCAGACATCCTTCGAGCCCTTCCAGTGCCTGCTCGTCCAGCCGGCCGCTGGCGCTTTCGGCCGCCAGCCCTTCGAGGGACAGGCGCACCTGGAGGATCTGCAGGAAACGCTCGCGGGTCATCAGCGGCACCCTGAGCGAGCGTTGTGCCTCGCCCTCCAGCGCCCCTTCCGCCACCAGCCGTTGCAGGGCGGCGCGAACCGGCATCGGGCTGGTGCCCCACTGGTTCGCCAGGTCGCGGATCTTCAGTCGCTCGCCGGGCTGGAAACGTCCGGCCAGCAAGTCTTCCCGCAGTCGTTGGTAGAGTCGTTCCTGGAGATTCTCGGCCATGGTCAGCTCCGGGTCGCCGGTGGCGCCGGAAGCTGGGAAAGCGTCAGGTTGCAGTTGCGCATGTTCAGCTCCGTTTGTTTTCGATCAGGCAGTTGCCGCCGTCCACCACCAGCAGTTCGCCGTTGACGAAGCTGGCTTCGGGCGAGGCGAGGAAGGCAACCGCGGCGGCCACCTCTTCGGGCCGGCCGGCACGTCCGCTGGGGCTGGCCAGGGCGGCCTGGCGTTCTTCGGCGGTGCTCGAGGCGGTGGCGATCCAGCCCGGCGCGACGCTGTTCACCGTGATGCCGCTCTTCGCCACCTCCAGCGCCAGGCCCATGCTCCAGCCGACCAGACCGGCCTTGGCCGCGCTATACGCGGCTTCGCCCGGGTTGCTGCCGCGGGTTCCGGTGGTGGAGGCGACGTTGACGATCCGCCCGTAGCCGCGCTCGCGCATGCCCGGCAGCAGGCCGCGGGTGAGCAGGAAAGCACTGGTCAGGTTGCGCGACAGGGACAGTTGCCAATCCCGCAGCGAGGTCGCTTCCACTGCGCTGAAGGGCTCCGCGCTGTCCAACTGGGCCATGCCGGCATTGTTCACCAGGATGTCGACCCGTCCCCACTGGGCTTCGGCCCAGTCCAGCAGACCCTGCACCTGGGCTTCGTCGGTCAGGTCGGCGCTCGCGGCGCGCACGTCGTGACCACATGCGCTCAGTTCCTCCGCTCGTTGCCTAATCCGCTCGCTGCTGGCGGTGATCAGCAGGCGCACGCCTTCGCGGGCCAGCCGCCGGGCAATGGCGAAACCGATGCCGAGTTCGCTGCCGGCGCCGCTGATGAGCGCGACCTGGCCTGTCCACTTCGGAAAATCGTTCATTTTTGTGATCACAAAATTGACATGGAAAACAGATTATCAGTGCTTTCAAATACTGTATTGACTTTTTTGTGATCACAAATGAAAGTTGTGCGAAATAAAAAACGAGGTGTTCGAAATGACCGCCAGTGGCATCGCCGAAGCCGCCGTGGAAACCTTCATGGCCCGCGAGCAGCAACGTTTCCTTGCGCAAAATCCACAGTCCGTCGCGCTCGCCGAGCGAGCCCGGCGTGCGTTGTTCGACGGCGTGCCGATGCACTGGATGAGCGATTGGTCGACACCCTGTCCGCTGTTCGTGGAGCGTGCCCACGGCGCGCGTTTCCATGATGTGGATGGCCACGTCTACGTGGACTTCTGCCTGGGCGACACCGGCAGCATGTTCGGTCATTCTCCGGCGCCGATCGCCCGGGCACTCGCCGAGCAGGGCGCGAACGGCCTGACCACCATGCTTCCGGGGGAGGATGCCATCGTCGCAGGCGAGCTGCTGGCGCAGCGCTTCGGCCTGCCGTTCTGGCAGGTAGCGACCACCGCTACCGACGCCAACCGCTTCGTCCTGCGCTGGGCGCGTGCGATCACCGGTCGCAAGGTGGTGCTGGTATTCGACGGTTGCTACCACGGCACGGTCGACGACACCCTGGTTCGCTGCCGCGACGGCCGCACCGTGCATCGCTCCGGCCTGCTCGGCCAGGCCCACGACCTCACCCAGTTCAGCCGCGCGGTGCCGTTCAACGACCTCCAGGCCCTGGAGCAGGCGCTGGCCAGCGAAGACGTGGCCGCCGTGCTCTGCGAGCCGGCGATGACCAACATCGGCATGGTCCTGCCGCAACCCGGCTTCCACCAGAAGCTGCGCGAGCTGACCCGTCGTCACGGCACGCTGCTGATCATCGACGAGACCCACACCATCTCCACAGGTCCTGGCGGCTGTACCCGCGCCTGGAAACTCGAGCCGGACTTCATCACCCTCGGCAAGCCGATCGCCGGCGGCGTACCGTGCTCGGTGTATGGTTGCAGCGCGGCGATGGCCAGCGCCATGCAACTGGCCAGGGCACGTGCCAGCGAGCAGAGCGAAGGCCACGGCCACAGCGGCATGGGTACCACGCTGTCGGCCAACGCCCTGGCGATGCGCTGTATGCGCGCCAACCTGGAAGAGGTGATGACCGATGCCGCCTACGCCCACATGCTGCCCCTGGCGGCGCGTCTGGCCGAGGGCTTCCGCAGGATTATCCACAAGCACGGCCTGGCCTGGTCGGTGACCGAGCTCGGTGCGCGCAGCGAGTTCCAGTTCTGCCCGCAATCCCCACGCGACGGCGCGGCCGCCGAGGCGGCGTTCCACGACAGCCTGCAGATGGCCTTGCACCTGTATCTGATCAACCGCGGCATCCTCATCACGCCGTTCCACAACATGACCCTGTGTTGCCCGGACACTCGCGAAGAAGACGTCGACCGCCTGCTCTCCAGCCTCGACGAGGCGCTCGGCGAGCTGCTCGCCATACCCGGCGCGCGGGAGGCCTGAGATGCATTTCGCCGATCCGCGGGAAGCCCGCGAGTTCCTCGCCGCACACCCCGAGGTGCGCAGCATCGAGCTGTTCCTGATCGACGCCAACGGCGTGCCGCGCGGCAAGCTGCTGCATCGCGACGAGCTGCTGGCGGTCTACGAAAGCGGGCGGCCGCTGCCGAGCACCATCCTCGGCCTGACCATCAATGGCGATGACGTCGAGGAGACCGGCCTGGTCTGGGACGTCGGCGATGCCGATTGCTGGACCTTCCCGCTGCCCGGCAGCCTGACCCTGCAACCCTGGCGGCAGTCACCGACCGGACAGGTGCAGGTCAGCATGCATCCCGAGTTCGGGCTACCGGCCGCGGCGGGCGATCCCCGGCATGTGCTGCAGCGGGTTATCCACAGCCTGCAGGCGGAGGGTTTCCACCCGGTGATGGCGGTGGAACTGGAGTTCTACCTGCTCGACCGCGAACGCGACAGCGACGGCCGGCCGTTGCCGGCGTTGCAGATGAATGGCCAGCGGCCGCGGGCGACCCAGGTCTATGGCGTCTACGAGCTGGAGCAGTTGCAGCCATTCCTCGATGACTTGTATGCCGCCTGCGAGGCCCAGGGCCTGCCGGCGCGCACGGCGATCTCGGAGTACGCGCCGGGGCAGGTGGAGATTACCCTGCAGCACCGCTTCGACGCGCTCCAGGCGATCGACGAAGGCGTGCGCTACAAGCGCCTGGTCAAGGGTGTGGCGAATCGCCATGGGTTGCAGGCCTGCTTCATGGCCAAGCCGTTCGCCGATCTATCCGGCAACGGCCTGCACCTGCACGTCAGCCTGGCCGACGCCGCTGGCAACAATCTGTTCGCCAGCAAGGACCCGGCCGGGACCCCGCTGCTGCGCCAGGCCATCGGTGGAATGAAGGCGTGCCTGCTGGAGTCTTTGGCGCTGTTCTGTCCGAACGCCAACTCGTTCCGCCGCTTCCAGGCGAACAGCTACGCGCCGCTGGCGCCGACCTGGGGAATCAACAACCGCACCGTGTCGCTGCGGGTTCCCGGCGGCCCGCCGTCCAGCCGGCACATCGAGCACCGCATCTGCGGCGCCGACGCCAATCCCTACCTGGCGGCGGCGGCGTTGCTCGCGGCGGTGCGCCTGGGTATTCGCGAGCGACTCGACCCCGGTGCGCCGATCACTGGCAACGGCTACGCTCAAGCCACCCAGGCGTTGCCGAGCGACTGGCTGACCGCGCTGCGCGCGCTGGAGGGCTCGGCCTGGGCGCGCGAGGCGCTCGGCGAGGATTTCCTGAAGATCTACCTGGCGATCAAGCAGGCCGAATACCGTGCCTTCATGGGCGAGGTCGGCGAGCAGGACTGGCGCTGGTATCTCAACCAGGCCTGAATGAACGGCTGCCGGCGTTGCCGGTCAGTCATTGAAGCGGGCGGCCGATTGGCCGTCGGTGTTTTCCACGCGGCACAGGAGTAAGGAAAAGCAGATGAGCACGCCCGTCGTTCTTATCACTGGTGCAGCCGGCGGCTTGGGCCGGGCAATCGCCAAGCGTTTCGCCCAGAGTCATTGGCGCATCGCCGCCACGGATGTGGATAAGGAGGGCCTGCACGCGCTGAACGCGCAGGTGCCGTTGGACGCCAGCGGGGTCGCCGACCTGCGCAGCGCGGATAACTGCCATACCCTGATGTCGAAGATTCTCGCCCGTACCGGACGTCTCGACGCCCTGGTGAATGCCGCGGGCGTCTGGCGCGAGGGGCCTGTGGAAAACTTCACCGAGGAGGATTTCGACCTGGTCCTGGGAGTCAACCTCAAGGCCTCCTTCTACATGTGTCAGGCCGCGATACCCTACCTGAAGGAAAACCAGGGCAGCATCGTCAACATCTCCAGCGACTCCGGACGCCAGGCCTACCGGGGTTCGGCGGCGTATTGCGCGAGCAAGGCGGCGCTGACCATGCTGAGCAAGACCCTCGCGCTGGAACTGGCCGAGCAGGGCGTGCGGGTCAACGCCGTGTCGCCGGCGGATATCGCCACGCCGATGCTCGACTACCAGGCCGAACGCTATGGGATGGGCAATCCGGATGGCTACAAGCGCGCGCTGCTGAAGGATTATCCACAGGGCAAGGCGGCACGCTTCATCCGCCCGGAAGAAGTCGCCGAGCTGGTCTGGTATCTCTGCGGCCCTCAGGCCGAAGCGATCACGGGCGCCGACTTGGCGGTGGACTTCGGCCTGTCCGCTGGCCGCTGAGTGGATTTTCCACGGGTCGCTCCGCTGGAGCGGCCTGTGGAAAAGTTTCAGTCGTCCCTGGCCTGACTGGATATCTTCACCCAGTTACCGGCGGCGGCGATGCCCATGCCGCCGTAACCCTGGCAGTCCCCGCCAAGGCTCTCCACCACTCGCAGGTCGATGCCTTCCTGCCATACCAGCAGGCTGCAGCCGGCGCCCAGGCCTTCGCTGCGCAGTCGGTAGAGGGCGCCTTGCCCCTCCAGCCGACCACTCGCCGACCGCCGCGGGCCCATATTCCATCAGTTTCTCCGGATTGCCGATGCGCATCAGGGCGAAGCTCGCCTGGTAGCCGCCCTTCACCGGTTCGATCTGCAGGCTTTCCCATTCGGCCTGCCCGGCGTAGCGCAGGTAGTGCCCGGCGAGGCCCTGGAGGGACGGATAGTCAACTTTCAGGGCAACCTGTTCCAGGTTGTGGCGCGTGGCCTTGCCGCTGTAGCCGCGATCCAGCGCCAGGTTCATCCAGGCGCGGGCGCGTCCCGGTTGCCCGGCCTTGAGGCTGGTCAGCGCGAGATTGTTCAGCGCCGGTTCCGAGTCGGCTCCGCCCTGTTCCTGGCGCTCGGCCAGGCGCAATTGCCAGGCGAAGGCGTCCAGCACCTGTGGATAACTCCCCTGTCGATAAGCCTGGGTGCCGCGCGTGTTGCATTCCGCGGCTGTGGCGCAGGGCGTATCCTCGGCCTGGATGGCAGCGGCACCGATGCCGGCAAGCACGGCCAGGGCCAGGAGAAGGATGCGAATGGCGGCAGGCATTGGCGCGATTCCCGGTGGAAAAGGGCCAGTCTAGAAAAGCCCGCGGATGTCTGCACGACCCGGCGCGATTTCGATCATGACGATTGAAAATTTGTGGCCGCTGCCGTCTTCGTTTGCGTCTATGGTGTCCCCCGCCCGTCCTGATGAGAGAAAAAGCGCTATGCAACCCGGAAACAACCAACTGTCGATGACCGTGCTGATGACCCCGGACATGGCCAATTTCTCCGGCAATGTCCATGGCGGTACCCTCCTGAAGTATCTCGACGAAGTCGCCTATGCATGCGCCAGTCGCTATGCCGGTCGCTACGTGGTGACCCTGTCGGTGGATCAGGTGATCTTCCGCGAGCCGGTGCATGTCGGCGAACTGGTGACCTTCCTCGCTTCGGTCAACTACACCGGGCGGACTTCCATGGAAATCGGCGTCAAGGTCATCACCGAAAACATCCGCGAGCAGTCCGTGCGTCATACCAACAGCTGTTTCTTCACCATGGTCGCCCTGGATGACGAGCGCAAGCCGGTGGCCGTCCGTCCGCTGGAGCTGGAAACCGCCGAGCAGAAGCGCCGCTTCGCCCAGGCCCAGCAACGCCGCCAGCTGCGCGCGGAGCTGGAGGCCCGCTACCAGGCGATTCGCGAAGACGGTTGAAGAAGGCTGCCGGTGTCCGGTCGAGCCCGCTTCGGACCTGATGCCGTTTCGCGAATTTTCGCAGCTTTTCATAAGAAAACGCAGAAGTTTGCCTCTGCTGGCGTCAATTCCTGACATTTCTTGATAAGAAACCGGCGTGCCTGTTAAAACTCCAGCAACGTCAACGGGTTAACCTGTCGGTATCGCGCCGGGTTTCGCCAGGAACCATAGCCGCCGTCGGGTCGCTCGAATGCCATGGGCCGGTCGCTCTGCCCGGCTCCGTTGGCGGAAAACCTTTCCGCCTTGCCGTCACGGGCGCGGGTCCGTGATCCATTTCGAACGTCGTCGTCCGCCGGCCAGGCCGCGGAGGACGCGTTCCCCGTGTTGCCGGGAGTCCTGATGCACCATACGCCGTTACTCACCACACTCGCCGCGGGGTTCGTCCTCGCCTTCCTCTTCGGGGCCCTGGCCAATCGCCTGCGCATTTCGCCGCTGGTCGGCTACTTGCTCGCAGGTGTTCTGGCCGGGCCGTTCACTCCCGGTTATGTCGCCGACCAGGCGCTGTCGCAGGAAATCGCCGAACTCGGCGTGATCCTGCTGATGTTCGGCGTCGGCCTGCACTTCTCGCTCAAGGACCTGCTCTCGGTGAAGGCCATCGCCATTCCCGGGGCGCTGGTGCAGATCGGCGTCGCCACGCTGCTTGGCATCGGCCTGGCCAAGCTGCTCGGCTGGAGCTTCGGCGGCGGCCTGGTATTCGGCCTGAGCCTGTCGGTGGCCAGTACCGTGGTGCTGTTGCGCGCCCTGGAGCAGCGCCAGTTGCTGGACACCAAGCGTGGCAGGATCGCCATCGGCTGGCTGATCGTCGAGGACCTGGCGATGGTCCTGACCCTGGTACTCCTGCCGGCGCTCGCCGGCACCCTCGGCGGCAAGACCGACGGCGGCGACGCCGGTCTGCTCTGGCCGCTGCTGATTACCCTGGGCAAGGTCGCCGCCTTCGTCGCCCTGATGATCTTCGGCGGTCGCCGGGTGGTGCCCTGGGTGCTGGAGAGGATCGCCGCCAGCGGTTCGCGGGAACTCTTCACCCTGGCCGTGCTGGCCATCGCCCTGGGCATCGCCTATGGCTCGGCGGTGCTGTTCGGGGTGTCCTTCGCGCTAGGCGCCTTCTTCGCCGGGATGATCCTCAACGAGTCCGAACTCAGCCACGAGGCGGCGGAGAACTCGTTGCCGCTGCGCGACGCTTTCGCGGTGCTGTTCTTCGTCTCGGTGGGGATGCTGTTCAATCCGATGATCCTGTTGCAGGAGCCGCTGACGGTCCTGGCCACCTTCCTGGTCATCGTCTTCGGCAAGTCGGTGGCCGCCTACCTGATCGTCCGCGCCTTCGGCCATCCGAACAGCACCGCACTGGTGATCGCCGCCAGCCTGGCGCAGATCGGCGAGTTTTCCTTCATTCTCATCGGCCTGGGCATTGGCCTCGAACTGGTGCCGGAGCAGAGCCGCGACCTGGTGCTGGCCGGGGCGATCCTGTCGATCCTGGTCAATCCGCTGCTGTTCATCGCCATCGATCGCCTGCAGCAACGCAAGGAGCAGCGCCTGGCGGAGGCCGCTGGCGGGGTTCGCGAGATGCCGGCGCAGGACCTGCCGCCGCCGATCCTGGAGCGCGAGCATGCGGTGCTGATCGGTCATGGCCGGGTTGGCGGGTTGGTCAGCGCTCGCCTGCGCGCCGCCGGGACGCCCTTCGTGGTGGTGGTGGACAAGCGTGACAAGGCCGACGAACTGCGCGAACAGGGCTACAGCGTGGTCCTCGGCAACGCCGCCAGTCCCGGCGTGCTGGAACTGGCCAACATCGCCGAGGCGCGCTGGTTGCTGATCGCCATTCCCAACGGCTTCGAGGCCGGGCAGATCGCCAGCCACGCCCGCGCGGTGAACCCGCCGCTGGACATCGTCGCCCGGGCGCATTTCGACGCCGAGGTGGACTACCTGGAGCAGAACGGCGCCAACCTGGTGATCATGGGCGAGCGCGAGATCGCCTGCGGCATGGTCCATCGCCTGGGACTCGACCGTGACGAGCGCGGCGCCGACGCACCGCTGCCGCAGTCGGCCTGACATGTTGCGCCGTCTCTACGACTGGACCCTGCGCCTGGCCGGCCATCCCCGCGCGGAGCTGGCCCTGGGCGGGGTGACCTTCGCCGAAAGCTCATTCTTCCCGATTCCGCCGGACGCCTTGCTGGTGCCGATGGTCCTGGCCAACCGGGCCAAGGCCTGGCGCTACGCGACGATCTGCGCGATCAGCTCGGTGCTGGGCGGCATCGCCGGCTATTTCATCGGCTTGCTGCTGTTCGAGAGCGTGGCCATGCCGATCCTGGCGTTCTACGGCTTGCTGGAGAACTTCGAACAGGTCGCCGAACGCTACAACGAACTGGGCTGGCTGATGGTGCTGCTGGGCGGCGGCTTCACGCCGCTGCCGTACAAGGTGATCACCATTACCAGCGGAGTGACCCAGCTCGACCTCTGGCTGTTCGTCGGCCTCAGCCTTGTCGCCCGCAGCCTGCGCTTCGCCGCTACCTGCGCTTTGCTGTTCTGGGCTGGCCCACGCCTGAAGACCCTGATCGAGCGGCGCCTGGGCATGGCTTTCGTGCTGATGGCGGTGATGGTGGTCGGTGGGTTGATGCTGGGGAAATACGTTCTTTGAGCTGCCTGTGGATGATTTTCACCCACTGGGATGGAGACTAAAGGCGCACTGCGTCGAAACGAACCCTTGGGTGTGCGATCCGATCCTGCGCCCGCACCAGCTCTAGCTCGTAGCTGCCGCAGGCCTGGGTTTCCAGCAGCACTTCATGGACCGCGGCGCCGGCGAATTCGAAGGCGTTACGCAAGTCGTCGCCGAGCAGCAGGCGAGAGAGGAACAGCCCCGAGGCCAGGTCGCCGACTCCGACCGGTTGCCGCGGGAAGGCCAGCAGCGGGCGTTGCAGGTGCCAGGCCTGATCGGCGGCCACCAGCAGCATCTCGAAGGTGTCGCCGGCCTTGCCCGGATAGTTCAGGTGCTTTACCAGGATTGCCCTGGGACCGCGTGCCAGCAGGCTCCGTGCCATTTCCACGCAGTCGGCGAGGGAGTTCGGCTGGCGGTCGCAGAAGCTGTCCAGCTCCAACTGGTTGGGGCACAGGTAGTCGGCGACCGCGGCGGCTTCTTCCAGCAGGAAGTCGCTGACTTCCGGGGCCACGATGCAGCCTTTTTCCGGGTGGCCCATGACCGGGTCGCAGAGGTACAACGCCCGAGGGTTGGCCTGTTTGATCCGTGCCACCACGTCGAGAATGGCGCGGCCCTGGGCGGCGCTGCCGAGATATCCGGACAGCACTGCGTCGCAGTTGCCCAGTTCGCCGATGCCGGCAATACCGTCCACCAGAGCCGGAATCTGCTCCGGCGGCAGCACCTGCCCGGTCCATTGACCGTACTGGGTGTGGTTGGAGAATTGCACCGTGTTCAACGGCCAGACGTTGATTCCGATGCGCTGCATCGGGAACACCGCCGCGGCATTGCCGGCGTGGCCGAAGACCACATGGGACTGGATGGCGAGCAGGTGGGGCGTACGTGGCATGAGACGACTTCCTACAGCTGAGTCGGCGCAGTATGGGGGCTAATTCACATGGCGAAAACACCCCCCACTCGCTGCCTGCCGGGAGAACGGGTAAGCTGGCCGTCCCCCTACACCGGATTCCGCTCGTGACCCTGGGTAACCTTTTCGTCATGCTCCTGTTGGGCGCCGCCGCAGCCTGGTGGTGGCGCGCCCATGGCGTGCGCGAGCGGGCGTTACTGCTGGCCAAACAGCATTGCGCCAAGCAGGGCGTGGAACTGCTCGACGAGAATGTCGCGCGCCGGCGCCTGCGCCTGGCCCGTGACCACCGCGGGCAGTGGCGGCTGAGCCGCGAGTTCGGTTTCGAATTCACCGTCAGCGGCGAGGAACGCTACGCCGGGCGCATCGTCATGTATGGCTATCACCTCGGCGCCATCGAATTGGCCCCGCATCGCTTCGAGGCGGCCGCCGAGGTCGACAACCCGCCGGTGCATAGCGCCGAGGTGATTCGCCTCGACGAGTGGCGGCAGTCCCGGCAGAAAAAGGTCGGCGACTGAGGCGGCAGAGCGTCAGGGCAGTATCCCGAGAGCCTTGAGACTGGCCTTGCCCAGTTCGACGCGCTTGCCGATGTCGGCCTCGCCGCCGGGCATGTCGATGTTCAGGGCGAAGCCGTAGAGCCGCTCGTTGCGCTTCACCCAGCCCACCCACCAGCCGAGTTCCGGCGTGCAGTCGAAGCACCAGCCGGTCTTGCCGTGCAGCTCCCAGCCCGGGCCGCTTTCCAGCAGGGTCATGGCGCGCACGGTGGACTGCACCGGGGCGGGGAATGGCAATTCTCCCTGCGCCAGTCGGAGCAGAAAGCGGGTCTGCTCCATCGCGCTGATCTTCAGCGGTCCCACCAACCAGAAGTTATCCACAACCTGGCCGATTTCCGCGTTGCCGTAACCCAGGCGCGAGACATTGGCGCGCATCCGCTCCAGGCCGATGCGCCGCGCCAGTTCCTGGTAGACCGGTACGTTCGATGCCTTGATCGCGTCGCGCAGGCTCATGTCGTGCTCCCAGGCCTTGAAGCGCTGGGGTTTGCCGCCATAGGGAAGAACCTCGTCGGCGGATCTAACCGCCCCTGTGGATAAGCCGATCAGGCTGTTCGCCACCTTGTAGGTGGAAGCGGGAACGAAGCGGGTTTCCGCGCGCTCCCGGTCATGGCCGACATAGCGCTGCCGCTGCACATCGTAAAGGACGAAGGTGCCTTTCACACCGGCCGCTCCGAATAGCTTGTCCACGGCCCGGCTGTCGTTCCATTCGCTGGCCTGGGCATGCCCGGAGAGCAGGAGAAGGGCGCTGAAGAGGAGAGGGCGCATGGCTCGGTCCTGTGGGGGTCATCCTCCTTGGGACCGATGGATGAGCGCCGGATTCCCTACGGAAGGAGCGTTCATGGATTGGGCAGGAGAAAGTCGCGTACGCGTTCGGCGGCAGCGGCCGGGTCTTCCTGCATGAAGCAGTGGCCGCCGACCACCGCGTGGGCGCTGACCTGGGGGTTGAGCGAGCACCAGCGCGCCACCGACTTGGCGACGAAAGGGTAGGTGCGGTCACCGTAGAGCACGCGGGTCGGCGTGGTGATCTTGCCCAGCGACGGCCACAGCCGCCTGGGGAAGGAGCTGAAGATCTCCGCTTCGCGGCTTGGCCGGCACTTCAGCTCGACTCCGCCGTCGCTCTCCTTCAGCGCATATTCCACGTAGGCCCACAGCGCCTCGTCGGTCCAGCCCTTGAAGATACCGCGGCCGCGCAAGCCGGCGTAGGCGGCTGCGCGATCGGGCCACTGGCTGCGGCGCAGGCGCGCCTTCTTCGCCAGGCTGCCGCGCAATTGCAGGCCGAGGGTCTCGGAAAGTGCCATCACGCCGATCATCGCCGGGGTGAACAGTACCGGGTCGAGCAGCACGGCGCGGGCGAACAGGGTGGGATGGCGGGCCAGGACGAGGCTGCTGAGGACGCCGCCGAAGCTGTGCCCGCAGGCCAGTCGCTGGACATCGCCATAGGGACCGCGCCCGGCCTCGAAGGCCTCCACCGCCATCTCGGCGTTGCGGTTCCAGCCGTGGAAGCGGCCGCCATGGTCGCTTTCGCCGTGGCCCTGGATGTCGCACAGCCAGAGGTCGAAATCCTCCGCCAACAGACGCAGCATCGGTTCGTAGGTGCGGCCGCAGAAGCCGTTGCCATGGAGGAAATGCAGCAACGGCTTGCCGCTCGGTTCGCTGCGCCAGCCGCGCAGGGTGAAACCGGCGGAGCAGGAATGGGACCAGGGGGATAGCGACATGGGCGGACTCCTCGTACGGCGCGCAGTGTAACCGGGCGCCGTGCTATCGTCGCCGCTTCCCGCCGCCGTTTCGATCCGCCGATGTCCTTGTCCCGTCCGCTGCGCCTGTTCCTGCTGTTGTTGCCGCTGCTCGGCGGCCTGCTGCTGTCCATGGACTGGGCGGGACGCCAGGCGCGGCAGCAGGCGCTACGCGCCGAGGGCGAACAGGTGCGCAAGCAGCTGGACCTCTACGCCGGCTCGCTGCAGACCCTGATCGAACGCTTCCGCAGCCTGCCGGCGGTACTGGCGCTGGATCCGGATCTGCGCGCGGCGCTGGCCGGGCCGATCGACGGCGAGTTGCAGCAGCGCCTCAACCTCAAGCTGGAAAGCATCAACCTGGCCGCCCGCTCCTCCACCCTGGAGCTGCTCGACCGTACCGGGCTGGCCGTGGCGGCGAGCAACTGGAACCTGCCGACCAGCTACGTGGGCCACAACTACGGTTTCCGTCCCTATTTCCGCCAGACCATCGCCCAAGGCTCCGGACGTTTCTATGCGGTCGGGGTGATCAGCGGGATTCCCGGTTATTTCCTGTCCCACGCGGTGCGCGCCGAGGACGGCAGCTTCCTGGGCGCAATCGTGGTCAAGCTGGAGTTTCCCGATCTGGAACGGCAGTGGAACCAGACCCCCGACCTGGTCCTGGCCAGCGACGCCAAGGGTATCGTGTTCCTCGCCAACCACGCCGGTTGGCGCTACCGCGAACTGGAACCGCTGGATACCGTGGACCGCTTCGAACTGGCGGAGACCCGGCAATACGATCGCCAGCCCCTGACACCCCTGCGCCACCAGACCTTGCGCAGCTACGGCGAAGACAGCCGTCTGGCGCGGGTGGAAAGCGCCGACGGCGAGAAGGACTACCTCTGGCAATCGCTGGACCTGCCCAACGACGGCTGGACCCTGCACTTGCTGCGCGACACCGCGAGCATCCAGGACGACGTCGCCACCGCGCGCCTGGCCGCCGCCGGCACCTGGCTGGCGCTGGTCTTCCTCGGCTTGTTCCTGCACCAGCGCTGGCGTATCGCCCGCCTGCGGCAACGTAGCCGGGAGGAGCTGGAGCGCCTGGTCGAGCAGCGCACCGCCGACCTGCGTACCGCGCAGGACGGCCTGGTGCAGGCGGCCAAGCTGGCCGCCCTGGGGCAGATGTCGGCGGCCCTGGCCCATGAGATCAACCAGCCGCTCACCGCCCAGCGCATGCAACTGGCCAGCCTGCGCCTGCTGCTCGACGCCGGACGCCACGACGAGGCGCGCCAGGCGTTGCCGCGCATCGACCAGATGCTCGAACGCATGGCCGCGCTCACCGGCCACCTGAAGACCTTCGCGCGCAAGAGCGCCGGCGGCCTGCGCGAGCGTATCGAGTTGGGTCACGTGGTCGAACAGGCGCAGCAGTTGTTGCTGCCGCGAATCCGCGCCGAACGGGTGGAGATCGAGCAGGCGCTGCTCTGGCCGGCCTGGGTGATGGGTGACGCGATCCGCCTGGAACAGGTGCTGGTCAACCTGCTGCGCAACGCCCTGGATGCCGTTGCCGGCCAGGAGCGGCCATGGATCCGCCTGGCCCTGCAACGGCTTGGTGGCGACTGGGTGCTGAGCGTCGCCGACAACGGCGGCGGGATTCCCGCCGAGCACCTGGGCAGCGTCTTCGATCCGTTCTTCACCACCAAGCCGGTGGGAGAGGGACTCGGCCTCGGCCTGGCGGTATCCTATGGGATCGTCCACGAACTCGGCGGCCGCCTGCAGGTCGCCAATGCCGAAGCGGGAGCGGTGTTCAGCCTGATCCTGCCGGCGGCCCCCGATGACACGAGCGTAACGACATGAGCGACCAGGTGATCTTCGTCGACGACGAAGCGACGATCCGCGAAGCGGTGCAGCAATGGCTGGAGCTGTCCGGCTTCGAGGTGCGCCTGTGCCTGCGCGCCGAGGAATGCCTGGAAGCGTTGGACAAGTCCTTCGCCGGGGTGGTCATCAGCGATGTGCGCATGCCCGGCATGGACGGCCTGCAACTGCTCGCCAACCTGCAGGCGGTTGATCGCGACCTGCCGGTGATCGTGGTCACCGGGCACGGCGACGTGCCGATGGCGGTGGAGGCCATGCGCCAGGGCGCCTACGACTTCATCGAGAAACCCTTCACGCCCGAGCGCCTGCTCGGCAGTTTGCGGCGCGCGCTGGAAAAGCGCCGCCTGGTGCTGGAGAACCGGCGCCTGAAGGAGCAGGCCAGTCTCAAGGACCAGGTCGATGCGCGTCTGCTCGGCGTGTCCAAGCCGATGGAAGCGTTGCGCCGGCAGGTTCTGGCCCTGGCGCCGACCCCGGTGAACGTCCTGATCCGTGGTGAGACCGGCAGCGGCAAGGAACTGGTTGCCCGCTGCCTGCACGACTTCGGGCCGCGCGCCGACAAGCCGTTCGTGGCGCTGAACTGCGCGGCGATTCCCGAGCAACTGTTCGAGAGCGAGCTGTTCGGTCATGAGAGCGGTGCCTTCACCGGCGCGCAGGGCAAGCGCATCGGCAAGCTCGAGCATGCCCATGGCGGCACCCTGTTCCTCGACGAGATCGAAAGCATGCCGTTGGCGCAGCAGGTCAAGCTGCTGCGCGTCCTGCAGGAGCAGCAACTGGAGCGGCTCGGCTCGAACCAGAGTATCCACGTCGACCTGCGGGTGATTGCCGCGACCAAGCCCGACCTGCTGGCCGAAGCACGTGCCGGACGCTTCCGCGAGGACCTGGTGTATCGCCTGAACGTCGCCGAGCTGCGCCTGCCGCCGATCCGCGAGCGTCGCGAGGACATCCCGCTGCTCTTCGAACATTTCGCCAGCGTTGCCAGCCAGCGCCTCGGCCGCGAGCCGCAGCCCGCCGCGCCGGCGGAACTGGCGCGGCTGATGGCCCACGACTGGCCGGGCAATGTACGCGAGCTGGCCAACGCCGCCGAGCGTCATGTCCTCGGCCTGGAGCGCGGGGACGCGGAGGAAGGCGGCGGCCTCACCTCGGGGCTGGCGGAACGCATGGAAGCCTTCGAGGCGGAGTGCCTGCGCCAGGCGCTCGGCCAGTGCCGCGGGGACATCAAGGCGGTGATGGAGTTGCTGCAACTGCCGCGTCGGACACTCAACGAAAAGATGCTGCGGCATGGCCTCAGCCGCAGCGATTTCGTCGGTGAAGAGCCGGCCTGAAGCAGCCCTCGCGAGGCGTCAGAGATCCTTGGCCAACTCCGTTGGCGCCTGGCGCCCGCCGCGTTGCAGCAACGCCAGGTAGACCAGCCCCACCGCGATCCAGGCCAGTCCGAGCAACTGTGCGTCGAGGCTCATGCTGTACAGCACGTAGGCGATGATCGCCAGGCCCACCAGCGGGAACAGTAGATGCCGCAACCACTGGCCGGAGCGCTGGCGGCGGTAGTAGTGGTTGATCACGCTCAGGTGCAGCAGGCAGAAGCCGGTGAGGGCACCGAAGTTCACCAGTGAGGTGAGCACGTCCGGTGCGTCGAGGAAGGCCCAGCCGATTCCCAGCGACAGCACCGCCACCAGGTACAGGCTGACGTGCGGCGTCTGGTAGCGCGGATGGACCCTGGCCAGCGCGCGCGGCAGCCTGCCGTCGCGGGCCATCGAGTAGAGCAGGCGCGAGACCGCTGCCTGCGAGGTGATCGACACGGTGACACCCCAGGCCAGCGCGGTGGCTACCGCGGTCAGCATCGACAGCCACTGGCCACCGGCCGCTTCGGCGATCTCGTAGAAGGCGGTGTCCGCCGACTTGAAGTTCATCCCGGCGGCGAGGTCGGTGGCCAGCCAGGTCTGCGCGATGAAGATGCCGCCCATGATGAACAGCGCGATCAGCGCGGCGCGGCCGATCTGTCGCGCGGGATCGCCCTTGACCTCCTCGGCGAGGGTGGAGATGGCGTCGAAGCCGAGGAACGACAGTACGGCGATCGAGGCGGCCTTCATCACCAGGCCGAGATCGAAGGCCTCCGGGCGATACAGCGGTTCGAGGGTCAGCCGGCCGTTGCCCAGGCCGCCTTCCAGCGCCTGGTAGCCGACCACCAGGAAGATCGCCAGGACCACCAGCTCTCCGATCAGGAACAACAGGTTGGCGCGGGCGGCGAAGGTGATGCCGCGCAGGTTGACCAGGGTCGCCGAGACCAGGAACAGCAGCATCCAGGCCAGCTTGGGGATCGCCGGGAACAAGTGGTTCAGCGCCAGTGCGCTGAACACGTAGAGCAGCGGCGGGATCAGCAGGTAGTCGAGCAGCAGCACCCAGCCGGCGATGAAGCCGACATGGGGGTGGATGCCGCGCTGCGCATAGGAATACACCGAGCCGGCAATCGGAAAGGCCTTGGCCATGGCTCCGTAGCTGAGGGCGGTGAAGAGCATCGCCAGCATGCCCACCAGGTAGGCCATCGGCACCATGCCGTGGGCGTCGGCATGGACCCAGCCGTAGACCCCGAACGGGGCGATGGGGATCATGAAGATCATCCCGTAGATGATCAGGTCGCTCAGGGACAGGCTGCGGCGCAGCTGTTGCCGGTATCCGAACTGTTCGATGGCCATGACGGGCTCCTCGGGAAAAGGCAGCGTATTGTCGTTATCGGCGCCGCACGCGAAGCGGGCCTCTTTCTCGTTATTGGCGACCGGCGGCGCCGGTCATCGCATCAGAGCCAGGGATACAGACGCTCGGCCCAGGCGCTCACCGCATCCGGCGTGCGCAATCCATCGTTGCGGATCTCCAGCAGCACCGCTTCCAGACCGCGTGCGTCGCCATGCACCGGAACGGTAGTGTCTTCCGCCGGGTCGATCGCATAGGGCTGGTTGCCGGCGACTTCCAGGCCGTGCCGGCGCAAACCGTCGAGGATGCGCCCGGCGTAGGCGCCGGCGTTGCGATAAAGCACCCCGGCAACCAGCGGGCGGGGTCTGCCGTGGTACACCGGGGTAAAACTGTGCACGCCGACCACGCGGGTCGGCACGCCGGCGGCCTGGCGCTCGTCGAGCAGTTGCGTCAGGCGCTGGTGGAACGGATGGAACAGGCAATCCTGGCGATAGCGGCGCACCGTCTCGGACAGCTCGCGGTTGCCGGGAACCGGGTAGATCTCGCTGTGCGGCGGAATGCTGTCGGGTGCCTCCAGCGGTCGGTTCAGGTCGATCAGCAGGCGCGAGTAGCCGGCCGCCAGCAATGGCGCGTCGAGCCGCCGGGAAAGCTCTTCGGCCAGCGCCAGGGCGCCGATATCCCAGGCGATGTGTTCTTCCGCCGCGGCCTGGTCCAGGCCGAGGCGCTGCAACTCCAGCGGGATGTGCCGGCTGGCGTGCTCGCAGACCAGGACCACCGGGCTGCGCCCTTCGGGGTTGAGCAGGCGGTAGGGAGGCAGCTGGTAGATGCCGAGTTCGGGGTTGTCAGTAAAGCTCGGCATAGTGGCGGCACAGGTCGTCGTCGGAAAGGCCCGCCGTCAGTGCCAGTTCGTGGCGCTTCATGGCGAGGTAGGTGTCCAGCAGCGGCTTTGGCAGCTCGGCGCAGAGCGTCTCGTCGCGCTGCAGGCAGTCGAGCGCATCGCCGAGGGTCGCCGGCAGGGCCTGGATGCCGCGGGCCTGGCGCTCTTCGTCGCTGAGGCCGTGCGGATCGACATCGGCCAGGGCGCGCAGCGGCAGGCGTCGTTCGATGCCCAGGCGGCCGGCGATCAGCACCGCGGCCATCGCCAGGTGCGGACAGGCGGTGGCGTCCATCGGCCGGAATTCCAGGTTGTACTGCTTGCCCAGCGGCTTGCCGCCGACGCTCACCACCGGGCAGATGCGCAGCGCCGCTTCGCGGTTGCGCAGTCCCAGGCAGGCGTAGGCGGCGCTCCAGTGGTGGGGTTTCAGGCGCAGGTAGGAGGCGGCGGTAGGCGCGGTCAGCGCGCACAGCGCCGGCAGGTGCGCGAGCACGCCGGCGGCCCAGTGCTCGCCGAGTTCGGAGAGATCGTTGGGTCGACCGGGCTCGTACAGCAGCGGGCTGCCGTCGGCATGTTGCAGGCTCAGGTGCAGGTGTACCCCGTTGGTCACCGCGCCGGGTGCCGGCAGCGGTGCGAAGCAGGTACGCAGGCCCATCTGCCGCGCCACTTCGCGAGTGACCTCGCGGACGTTCACCGCGCGGTCGGCGGCGGCCACGCCCTGCGCCGGGCGGCAGGTGACCTCGTACTGGCGCTGGCCGTATTCGGGGAGGAACATCTCCGGCTCGGTGCCGGCCTGGGCCAGGGCGCTGACCAGCCAGCCGGGGAACTGCCCGGCGGCACGCTGGGCCTGCAGCGAAAACGCCGCGGCCGGACGCTCGCCGGGCAGGCCGAGCAGGCTGAATTCGTGTTCGAACGCCGCGATGACCTGCAGGCCGCTGTCGCGATAGCGTTCCACCTCGGCCAGCAGCAGGCCGCGCGGGCAGGCCGGCCACGGCGTGCCGTCGGTTTCCACCAGGTTGCCGTGCAGGTAGTCGAGCGCCGGCGCAGCGGCGTCGGGACCCTGCTCGACGCGCACCCGGCTGTTCGGGTCGGGCAGCAGGCGCAGGTCGCCGTGGCTGCCCCAGGGGCTGCTCTCGTCGATCAGGTCCTGCGGGGTCAGCGAGCTGTTCGCCGGTACCCAGCCGCAACCGCTGGCCAGTTGCTCTTCCAGGGTCGCCAGGGGCAGCGAGCGCCCGCGGGTGATGCCGGCCAGGTCGGTGGTGACGAAGCTGACCAGGCGTACCGGCTGCAGGCGGTTCACAGGTTGCTCCGGCCGAGGGCGGCGATGCGTTGCAGGACGGTCTCGGTGTCGCTGATCCAGCAGTAGCCCTTGATCGCTTCCAGGCAGGCCTGGTGGCGTTCCGGGGTATGGGTGGCACAGGCATCCTCGACCAGGGTGACCAGGTAGCCGCGGTCGGCGGCATCGCGCACGGCCATGTCCACGCACTGGTCGGTGACCACCCCGCAGACGATCAGGTGGCGGGTGCCGAGGTTGCGCAGTACGTAGTCGATGGCGGTGGAGTTGAAAACGCCGGAAGAGGTCTTCGGCAGCACGATCTCGTTGGCGGTCGGCTCCAGGGCGTCGATCACCCTGGCGTCCGGGCTGCCCTTGGGCAGGTGCATCTCCGACAGCTTGTGATCCAGCGAGCGGTCGCGGCCATCGGCGGTGAGGCTCTCGATGATGGTGTGCAGGACGTTCTCGTCCACTGCGCGCATGGCCCCGAGCAGGCGCTGCTGGTTGGGGATCACCTGGTTCTGCACGCGCTCGTAGAAGTAGCCGGCCGCCTGCGGATCGACGTGCGGGTCGCGCCCCGGCTCGACCCAGGCGCGCTGCATGTCGACGAACAGGATGGCGGTCTGCCGGCGGCCGAACGGCAGGTCGCGCGGCGAGTGGTGGGGCAGGCTGAACATCGGGTCATTCCTCCAGAAGATGACTGCTGAACGCGTTGCGGAGCTGGTCGATGCCCTCCAGGCGTTCGTCGAGCGGCGCGCCCATGCGCGCCACCAGGGTCGCTACCAGCGCCTCGACCTGGGCCATGGCCGGCACCAGCGAGTCGAAGGGCGAGGCGGATTCCACCGGCGAACTGACGATCAGGTCGGCGTGTTCGCGCAGCGGCGAGGCGTAGATGTCGGTGAACAGCACCAGCCGCGTGCCGCGTGCCTTGGCGGCCTGGGCCACGTGCTGGGCCTGGCTCTGGTAGCGGCGATAGTCGAACAGGACCAGCAGGTCCTGGCGGCCGAGGTCGTAGAGCTGGTCGGGGAGCAGGGCTCCGTCGTCGAGCAATCGGCATTGCGGGCGCAGCAGGCGCAGATGGGTGACTAGGTAGCCGGCGAGGAAACGGCTGAAGCGTCCGCCGTGGCAGTGCACGCGCAGGCGGCTGTCGAGCAGCCAGTCGGCGAGGCGCTGGATGTCATCGGGGCGGGTCAGGCCGAGGGCCTGTTGCAGGCTCTGGCCAGCCTGGTCGAGGTAGCGCGCCCAGGTGTCGTCGCGGCCCATCCGCTCGCGGCGTTCGGCGAGCAGGGTGCGCGGCGAGCGCAGGCGGTCGTCGACGTCGGCCAGCAGCGCTTCCTGGAAGTCGCCGTAGCCGGCGAAGCCGAGCTTTTTCACCAGGCGCATGATCGTCGGGTCGCTGACTCCGGCGTGCCGGGCCAGGCGCGTCATCGGACCGAGGCCGAGGCGCGGGTAGTCATCGAGCAGGGCACGCACCACCTTGCGCTCCGCGGGCGTCAGTTCGGCGGGCGGGGAGGCCAGGCGTTGTTTTAGTTCTTGCATGGGGCATCCTCGAAGGTGGGTCGATTGTGTAGTGAATTTTTCAGATTGTTCAATATGTGACGGAATGTTTTTTTCACTACATTTCCCGCAAACGACCGAATGACCGCTGTCGTGGCACGGCAGGCAGACGTGCGGCCGGGCCGGAAACGAAAAAGCCCGGTCGAAGACCGGGCTTTTTCCAGGGGCGGTTACGCGGCTTGGCTCAGAACGCCGGTACCACTGCGCCTTTGTACTTCTCCTGGATGAACTGCTTGACCTCGGCGCTGTGCAGGGCCTTGGCCAGCTTCTGCATGGCGTCGCTGTCCTTGTTGTCCGGGCGCGCGACGAGGATGTTCACGTAGGGCGAGTCGCTGCCTTCGATGGCCAGCGCATCCTTGGTCGGGTTCAGCTTGGCTTCCAGGGCGTAGTTGGTATTGATCAGCGCCATGTCGACCTGGGTCAGCACGCGCGGCAGGGTCGCGGCTTCCAGTTCGCGGATCTTGATGTTCTTCGGATTGTCGACGATGTCCTTCGGCGTGGCGGTGATGCTCTTGTTGTCCTTGAGCTTGATCACCCCGGCCTTGTCCAGCAGGAGCAGGGCGCGGCCGCCGTTGGTGGCGTCGTTGGGGATCACCACGGTAGCGCCGGAAGGCAGTTCGTCGAGCTTCTTGTACTTGCTCGAGTAGGCGCCCAGCGGCTCGATGTGTACGCCGGTCACGGCGACCAGGTCGGTGCCCTTGGCCTTGTTGAACTCATCGAGGTACGGCTGGTGCTGGAAGAAGTTGGCGTCCAGGCGCTTCTCCGAGACCTGCACGTTCGGCTGCACGTAGTCGGTGAACTCCTTGACCATCAGTTCCACGCCTTCCTTGGCCAGCAGCGGCTTGACCACATTGAGGATCTCCGCGTGCGGCACCGGGGTGGCCGCGACGGTGAGGGTCTCGGCGGCCTGGGCGGCGGTGAGGCCGAGCGCCGCGACAGCGGAGAAAGCAGCAAGCAGTTTTTTCATCTTCAACTCCTTTCGAGGTGTTCCTGGCGGCTGTGGATAACCGCGGCGCTCAGGGTTTTGGGCTTGGCCGGCAAGCTTACTTGCGCGAGAAGTGCACCACCAGCTTGTCGCCCACGGTTTGCAGAATCTGGACGAGGATCAGCAGCATCACCACGGTGACCACCATCACGTCGGTCTGGAAGCGCTGATAGCCGAAGCGGATCGCCAGGTCGCCCAGCCCGCCGGCGCCGACCACTCCGGCCATCGCGGTGTACGAGACCAGGGTGATGGCGGTGACGGTGATGGCGGCGATGATGCCCGGCCGGGCTTCCGGCAGCAGGGCGTTCCAGATGATCTGCCGGGTGCTGGCGCCCATCGCCTGGGTTGCCTCGATGATGCCCTTGTCGACCTCGCGCAGCGCGGTTTCCACCAGGCGCGCGAAGAACGGCGTGGCGCCCACCACCAGCGGCGGGATGGCCCCGGCGACGCCCAGCGAGGTACCGGTGATCAGTACGGTCAGCGGGATCATCACGATCAGCAGGATGATGAACGGCAACGAACGGAGGATGTTCACCACTAGCGAGAGCAGGGTGTAGACCGCCTTCTGCTCGAACATCTGCCGTGGCCCGGTAAGGAACAGCAGGACGCCGAGGGGCAGGCCGAGGACCACCGTGAACAGCAGCGAACCGCCGAGCATCCAGAAGGTGTCGACGCTGGCCAGCCAGATTTCGTACCAGTCGATGTTGGCGAAGCTCATGGTTTCGAAGAAGTCCATCAGCGCAGTACCTCCACATGTACGTCAGCGGCGTTCAACTGGCTCATGGCGGCTTCCAGGTCACCGCCGACCAGGGCCAGGGTCAGCTGGCCGTAGGGCGTGTCCTTGATGCGGTCGATGCGTCCGGAAAGGATGCTGTAGTCGACCCCGGTCTGCCGCGCCACGGTGCCCAGCAGCGGCGCATAGGTGGCTTCGCCGCGGAAGGTCAGGCGCAGGATGAGACCCGGCACGTGGGCGAAATCGTCGTGGCGCTCGTCCTCGTCGACCCGTTCGGCCTCGAACACGAAGCGGCGGGTGGTCGGGTGCTGCGGATGGAGGAAGACATCGGCGACATCGCCCTGCTCGACGATGGCGCCGCCGTCCATGACCGCGACCTGGTCGCAGACACGACGGATCACGTCCATCTCGTGGGTGATGAGGACGATGGTCAGCTTCAGCTCGCGATTGATTTCCGCCAGCAGTTGCAGGACCGAGGCGGTGGTCTGCGGATCGAGGGCGCTGGTGGCCTCGTCGCAGAGCAGGATGCTCGGCCGGCAGGCCAGGGCGCGAGCGATGCCGACGCGCTGTTTCTGTCCGCCGGACAGCTGGGCCGGATACTTGCGCGCGTGGTCGGACAGGCCGACCCGCGCGAGCAGCTCGGAGACCCGCGCATCGACTTCGGCACGGCTGAAGCCGCCGGCCAGGCGCAGGGGCATGGCGATGTTGTCGGCGACGGTCTTCGAGGACAGCAGGTTGAAGTGCTGGAAGATCATCCCGACGCGCTGGCGGAAACGGCGCAGGCCTTCGGCGTCGAGGGCGGTGACGTCTTCGCCCTCGACCAGGATGCGGCCGCCGCTGGGCTCCTCGAGGCGGTTGATCAGGCGCAGCAGGGTGCTCTTGCCGGCACCGGAATGGCCGATCAGGCCGAAAATCTGCCCGGCCTGGATGTTCAGGCGGGTCGGTTGCAAGGCGGGGATTTCCCGACCGGCAACTCGATAGGTCTTGTGGACGTCGTGGAATTCGATCACTGGGCGAACCTTGTGGGTGCGGCGATGCTGTTACGGCTGGAGCACGGGCTTGGCGGGAAGCATGGGCGGTCAGCTAAACCGAGCATTTTACCTTGCTTTCTTATGCATTATTAATATTTATTGGTGATGAAAAAACATTGAAATGGAATAAGCGTCTGGCTCGCTCCCGACAAGCGCTTTCTGCTGCGGCCGGGGCTGGACCGGCCTCAATTCCGGGGGGTAAGTATCAATCGGGTCGGCTTGTCGGCCTGTACGACATGGCTGAGATGCAGGTCGAAATCGGGTGAGAGCTTCTTCACCCGCGCCAGGAGCTGGTCGGAAACCAGCGGATAGTCGCTGTCCCGGCGCACTTCGATATGCACCCTGCAACGGTAGGCGACGACATCCGCGGCCACCGCGTCGAGCACCGCACCGAGGCCGCCCTGGCCGGTGCCGTCGAGCATCGGCAGGGGCACGGCGCTGCTGGCCGCTTGCGGATCGATCAGGTGGGGAGCGCCGGGCAGCGGCTTCAGTTCGCCGTCGGGCGGCGTCTGGATGATCTGCTGCATCTGCTGCTGGGCCGCCTGCTGCATGCGTCGGGCCTGCTCGGCACGGGCGGGATCGACCTTGGCGCGGTTGATCGCACCGTCCAGCCCGGCGGTCAGCGCCGGCGCCTTGGGCATCAGTCCGCGGGCATGGCCGAGGGCACTGGTGGCGGTGTTGAGGTCTCCTTGGCGCAGCGCGGTTTCCCCGCGCTGCATGTAGGCCTCGGCCAACTGGCGGCGGAATGCTTCGACGCGCTCGTCGCCGGCGGCTGCGCTGCGCAGGGCCAGCCATTGTTGCTCGGCCTGTTCGAGCTTGCCGGCGGCCAGGGTTTCCTGCAGTTCGGCGTAGGGATCGGCGGGCTGCGCCTGGGGCGCGACCACCGGCGTCGGTTGCGACGACGCATTGCCCTGGCAGGCGCTGACCAGCAGCGCCGCCGCCAGGACGGACAGCAGGCGAAAGAAGGACGACATCATTCCTGCGGGTTCTCGTTTGGTCAAAAAATCGCCAGATTCTACACCGTGCGGCGGGGCAGGACAAAACTCAGCAGGAACAGGCCGGCGGCGCTGACCACGATCGAGGGGCCGGCGGGGGTATCCTTGAACCAGGACAGGGCCAGGCCGGCGCACACCGCGACCAGTCCCAGCAGGCTGGCGCCGACCGCCATCTGCTCGGGACTGCGGGCATGGCGCTGGGCGGCGGCGGCGGGAATGATCAGCAGCGAGGTGATCAGCAACACGCCGACGATCTTCATCGCCACGGCGATGACGATGGCGATCAGCAACATCAGCGCCAGGCGGATCGCTCCGACCGGCAGGCCTTCCACCTTCGCCAGTTCCTCGTGCACGGTGATCGCCAGCAGCGGCCGCCAGAGGAAGCAGATCAGTGCCAGGACCAGCGCGCTGCCGGCGATTATCCACAGCAGGTCGCTGGCGCTCACCGCCAGCAGATCGCCGAACAGGTAGGCCATCAGGTCGACCCGCACTTCCTTCATGAAGCTCAGGGTGACCAGGCCCAGCGACAGGGTGCTGTGGGCGAGGATGCCCAGCAGGGTGTCGGCGGCCAGCGGCTGGCGCTGCTGCAGGGTCACCAGCAGCACCGCGAGCAGCACGCAGCCGACGGTCACAGCCAGGGTCGGGCTGACATCGAGGAGGAAACCCAGGGCTACCCCGAGCAGTGCGGCGTGGGACAGGGTATCGCCGAAATAGGCCATCCGTCGCCAGACCACGAAGGAGCCCAGGGGGCCGGCCACCAGGGCCAGGGCGAGGCCGGCGAGGAGGGCGTTGAGCAGGAAGTCAGCCATGGTTGCAGTCGGGGCCGTGCTTGTGGACAGGAGTGAAGCGGGTGCCTGGAGGCAAGGCGCCGGGACCGGCCTTGACCACCTCGCCGTGGAGGTCGTGGGCGTGGTCGTGATGGTGGTGGTAGATCGCCAGGCTGCGAGCGTCCTGGCCGAACAGCTCGACGAAGGCCGGGTCGCCGCTGACCTGCTCGGGGTGCCCGGAGCAGCAGACATGGCGGTTCAGGCAGACCACCTGGTCGGTGGCGCTCATCACCAGGTGCAGGTCGTGGGAGACCATCAGCACACCGCAGCCGTAGCGGTCGCGCAGTTTGCCGATGAGGCGGTAGAGTTCGGCCTGGCCGGCGACGTCGACGCCCTGCACCGGCTCGTCGAGCACCAGCAGCTCGGGCTTGCGCAGCAGGGCGCGGGCCAGCAGCACGCGTTGCAGTTCGCCACCGGAAATGCTTTGCAGCGGGCGCTCCAGCACGTGCGCCGCGCCGACCTCGCGCAACGCCGCCAGCGCCTGCTCGCGCTTGACCCCGGGTACCAGGCGGAGGAAGCGCAGTACGCTGAGCGGCAGGGTGGCGTCGACGTGGAGTTTCTGCGGCATGTAGCCGATGGTCAGCCGCGGCCGTCGCCAGACCTCGCCGACGTGCGGCTTGAGCAGGCCGAGCACGCTGCGTACCAGGGTGGTCTTGCCGGCGCCGTTGGGGCCGATCAGGGTGACGATCTGGCCGGGCTCGATGGCCAGGTCGACATCGCTCAGCACCGCCTGGCCGTTGAAGGACACGCCGACCTGGGTCAGCCGCACCAGCGCGTTGTCCATCAGGCGTCCTTCTGGTCCCGGCAGGTGCCGCAGAGGCCGACCACCTCGACGGTCTGGCTTTCAACGGCGAAGCCGACGCTGTTCGCTCCGGCGACGATGGCCCGGCTGATATCCGGCTGTTCCAGCTCGATCGCGGTGTGGCAGGTGCGGCAGATGAGGAACTGGCCCTGGTGGCTGTGCTCCGGGTTGTTGCAGCCGACGAATGCGTTGAGCGAGGCGATGCGGTGCACCAGGCCGTTCTCCTGGAGGAAGTCCAGCGCGCGGTAGACGGTCGGCGGCGCGGCGCGGCGGCCGTCGGTTTCGCTGAGCACCGCGAGGATATCGTAGGCCCCCAGCGGCTTGTGGCTCTGCCAGACCAGTTCCAGCACGCGCCGCCGTAGTTCGGTCAGGCGCACGCCCTGGCGCGCGCACAGCGCATCGGCCTCGGCCAGCGCGGTGCTGACGCACTGGCTGTGGTCATGGGGCTGGCAGGCCAGCGGGGTCTTGGGCGCAATCTTGTACATGGGCTGCGACGCTCGAGGGTAGAGACGTTATTATATTACCCGCTAACCACCTTTCATGTGAGTGCCGCCGTGACCCTGCGTCCCTTTGCCCTGCTGTCCGCCTGCTTCGCCCTGTTCCTGCTGGCTTCGCCGGCGCGCGCCGAGGTCAGCGTGCTGACCAGCATCAAACCGCTGCAACTGGTCGCCGCGGCCATTCAGGACGGCGTCGGCCAGCCGGACGTACTGCTGCCGCCGGGCGCCTCGCCGCACCAGTATGCCCTGCGTCCTTCCGACGTACGGCGGCTGCGCGAGGTGCAATTGTTCTACTGGATCGGCCCGGACCTGGAGAACTTCCTGCCCAAGGTGCTCGCCGGCCGCCAGGGCACCAGCGTCGCGGTGCAGGACCTGCCGGGCATGCACCTGCGCAAGTTCGTCAATTTCGAAGAAGAGGAGCATGCCGGGCACGACGAGCACGACCATGACCATCGTCCCGGCATGCTCGACGCCCACCTCTGGCTGTTGCCGGCCAACGCCCGCACCATCGCCGCGCGGATGGCCGAGGACCTGGCCCAGGTCGACCCGGCCAACGCCGGGCGCTACCGGGCCAACCTGAAGGCCTTCGAGGAGCGCCTCGGCGGGCTCGACGGGAAACTCCGCGAACGCCTGGGCAAGCTTGCCGGCAAGCCTTTCTTCGTCTTCCACGAAGCCTTCGACTATTTCGAGGAAGCCTACGGGTTGCGCCATACCGGCGTGTTCGCGGTATCCGCGGAGGTCCAGCCGGGAGCACGCCATGTCGCCGCCATGCGCGCCCAACTGAAGGCCGCCGGTCCGGCCTGCATCTTCAGCGAGCCGCCGCTTCGACCGCGGCTGGCCGACACCCTCAGCGAAGGCCTGCCGGTGCGCCTGGCCGAACTGGACGACCTGGGCGTGAACGTGACCGTGGACGCCAACGGCTATGAGAATCTTCTGAACAACCTGGCAGGCGAATTTGCCGGCTGTCTGGAAAAGCTCTGAAAACCCGTGACTGATGGCCGCGCCCTCTTGCGCGCGGCGTCCCGATGACTAAGGTTGTCTGTTGCTGCCTGACACAAGATATTGATTCCCGTCAGGTACGGATAACTAGATGTTGCGTACGGTGGCCGGCTTCGGACGCCCCAACAACCATCGGGAGGTTAATCAGCGGATGGCCAAGACAGACGCACGCAGTCCCCGCACCGAACGCGGGACCATCGCCCTGCAGGACGCGTCGCAGGATATCTGGGACAAGAAGTACCGGCTCAAGAGCAAGGACGGTACGCCGGTGGATGCCAGCGTCGACGGTACCTGGCAACGCGTCGCCCGCGCCCTTGCCGATGTCGAGGACAAGGCCTCCCGCGAACACTGGTACGGGCGCTTCCTCTGGGCCCTGCGCAACGGCGCCATCCCGGCCGGCCGGATCATTTCCAATGCCGGCGCCCTGGGGCACAAGCCGGCCACCTCGACCATCAACTGCACGGTGTCCGGGACCATCCAGGACTCCATGGACAACATCCTCGAGAAAGTCCACGAGGCCGGCCTGACGCTCAAGGCCGGCTGCGGCATCGGCTATGAGTTCAGCACCCTGCGCCCGCGCGGCGCCTACGTTTCCGGTGCCGGTGCCTACACCAGCGGGCCGCTGTCGTTCATGGACATCTACGACAAGATGTGCTTCACCGTCAGCTCCGCCGGCGGCCGCCGCGGCGCGCAGATGGGCACCTTCGATGTCAGCCACCCGGACGTCCGCGAATTCATCCGCGCCAAGCGCGAGGACGGGCGCTTGCGCCAGTTCAACCTGAGCCTGCTGATCACCGACCAGTTCATGCAGGCGGTGGAACAGGACGCCGACTGGCCGCTGGTATTCCCGGTGCACGTGAAGGAGCGCGACGAGATCGACCTCGACGACCCCAACGCGGTGGTCTGGCGCGAATGGCCGATCCAGGACGACTACGTCCAGCGCGCCGACGGGCTGGTCGCCTGCAAGGTCTACGGCCAGGTCCGCGCCCGTCACCTGTGGGACATGATCATGGTCTCCACCTACGACTATGCGGAGCCGGGCTTCATCCTCATCGACCGGGTCAACGAACTGAACAACAACTGGTGGTGCGAGGCGATCCGCGCCACCAACCCCTGCGGCGAGCAACCACTGCCGCCGTATGGCTCGTGCCTGCTCGGTTCGGTCAACCTCACCTGCTTCGTCGAGCAGCCATTTGGCGACGAGGCGCGCTTCGACTGGGACCGTTTCCGCGAAGTGGTGCGGGTGTTTACCCGGATGCTCGACAACGTGGTGGAAATCAACGGCCTGCCGCTGGAACAGCAACGCCAGGAAATCCTTGGCAAGCGCCGGCATGGCATGGGCTTCCTCGGCCTGGGCTCGACCCTGACCCTGCTCAAGCTGCGCTACGGCAGTCCCGAGGCCTGCGTATTCACCGAGGAAGTGGCGCGGGAAATGGCCCTGGTGGGCTGGGAAGTGGCCCTGGAGCTGGCCAGGGAGAAGGGCCCGGCGCCGATCCTGGCGCAGGACTACGAAGTCACCGCGGAAATGCTTCGCAAGCGTCCGGAAATGGCCGCCGATGGCTATAAGGCCGGCGACCGCATCCGCGGCAGCGTGCTTCACGCCAAGTATTCCCGCTACATGCAACGGGTCGCCGAACATGCTCCGGAACTGATCGAGGCGTTGGCTGAAACCGGCGCGCGCTTCACCCACCACAGCTCCATCGCGCCGACCGGGACCATCAGCCTGAGCCTGGCCAACAATGCCTCCAACGGTATCGAGCCGAGCTTCGCCCACCATTATTCGCGCAACCTTATCCGCGAAGGCCGCAAGACCAAGGAAAAGGTAGAGGTCTACAGCTACGAGCTGCTGGCCTACCGGACTCTGGTCAACGCCCAGGCCCTGCCGGACAGCGACGACCCGGCGCGACGCCTGCCGGACTACTTCATCACCGCCGACAGCGTCACCCCGGCGCAGCACGTGGACATCCAGGCGGCGGCGCAGAAGTGGGTCGATTCGTCGATCTCCAAGACCGCCAACGTGCCCACCGACTACCCGTTCGAGGACTTCAAGGACATCTATCGCTACGCCTGGCACCAGGGACTCAAGGGCTGCACCACCTTCCGCTTCAATCCCGAGGCGTTCCAGGGCGTGCTGGTCAAGGAGTCCGACCTGGAGAAGACCCGCTACCGCTTCGAACTGGAGGACGGCAGCGTGGTGGAGTTCAAGGGCAACGAGCAGGTCGAGTACGACGGTGAGATCCATACCGCCGCCAACCTCTTCGACGCCTTGAAAGAAGGCTATTACGGCAAGTACTGAGGCCGGGGGAATCGATATGTCAGCAGTCAAGATCACGCAGAAGATCAAGGGCTTCAAGGTCGTCAACGAAGCCGAGGAGCAGGCCCTTGCCGCCGCCGCGGAAGCCGCGTCGGTGGTGCAGATGGACGAGACCCTGGAGCGCCCGGATACCCTGATCGGCGCCACCTACAAGATCAAGTCGCCGCTGTTCGAGCACGCGCTCTACGTGACCATCAACGACATGGTCCTCAATGCGGGCACGGCGCACGAGCAGCGGCGTCCCTTCGAGATCTTCATCAACTCGAAGAACATGGATCATTTCCAGTGGATCGTCGCACTTACCCGCATCATGTCCGCGGTTTTCCGCAAGGGCGGCGACTGCACCTTCCTTGTCGAGGAACTCAAGGCGGTATTCGACCCGCGCGGGGGCTACCTGAAGAAAGGCGGCATCTACATGCCCTCCATCGTCGCCGAGATCGGCGGCGTGCTGGAGCGCCACCTGACGGCCATCGGCCTGTTGCGTGGCCCTGAACTGGACGAGGAACAGCGTCTTTTCCTCGCGGAAAAACGCGCCGCCTACGAGGCCGCCCAGGGCACCAGCAAGGTCGAGCCGGGCGAAGGCTTCCCCGCCGGCGCGCAACTGTGCGGCAAGTGCAACAGCATGGCGGTGGTACAGATGGACGGCTGCGCCACCTGCCTCAACTGCGGACACTCGAAATGTGGGTGAGCCCGTTCAAAACGCATGCGTTTTGAAGGGCGAACGACCGGCCAGGATGGCCGGGCCGGGGGTGGGCTGAACGACGAGGCCTCGACAGGATGTCAGCTCGGCCTTACCCAAGACGCCGAACCGCATGCGTTTTGAAGGGCGAACGACCGGCCAGGATGGCCGGGCCGGGGGTGGGCTGAACGACGAGGCCTCGACAGGATGTCAGCTCGGCCTCACCCCAAGACGCCGAACCGCATGCGTTTTTCAATGCGAACGACCGGCCAGGATGGCCGGGCCGGGGGT
>NZ_KV828527.1:0-837 GCF_001836405.1 Pseudomonas sp. HMSC057H01
TCAGCCCGGACTGGCTGTTGTCGAGCGTGTCGGCCGCGACCTTCAGGGTCTTTTCGCTGACCAGTTCGCCACCTTGCTGGGCCAGGCTGCCAAGCGTCGCCTGCAGGTCGCCCTTGGCGGCGATACGCCCTCCGGCGTTGCCGACGGCGTTCGCTGCGAGGTCCAGGCGGCCATCGCTGAGCAGCTTGCCACCCTGGTCGTTGCGCAGGCTGGCGACCTCCACGCGCACGCCAGCCTTGCCGCTGGCGCTGCCGCCGTCGCGGTTGTCGAAGGCGCCTCCCGTGGCGCTCAGGCCGGCGTCGGCTACCAGCACGCCGCCACGGTTGTCCAGGCTGGCGCCGTGGACGTTCAACTCGCTGCGGCTCGACAGCAGGCCGCCGGCGCGGTTGTCCAGTTGCCCCACCGTCACGCGCTGCGCGCCCTGGCTGAGCAGGTTGCCTTCATCGCGGTTGTCCAGCAGGCCGCCGAGGCTGACCTCCAGGCCGCCCCGGCTGCTCAGCGTGCCCTTGCCGCTGTTGTCCAGGCTGCGCGCCCGCAGGTCGAGGCGGTTGGCTGCGGAGAACAAGCCGAGGCGGTTGTCGATGGCACCGCTGGCGACCACCAGCAGGTCGTCGCCGATCAGCTTGCCGCCGCGATTGTCGAGGCTGCCGACGCGGGCCTCGACGCGCTTGCCGGAGACTTCGCCGTCCCCCCGGTTGACCAGCGCCTGGGCGCTGACGCGGGTGGACTGCTGGCTGCCGAGCAGGCCTTGCTGGCCGTTGTCGAGCGTCGCCGCGCCGACCTCCAGGTCGTTCAGGCCGATCACCTGGCCGCCACGGTTGTCGAGATCGCCACGGG
>NZ_KV828528.1:0-16168 GCF_001836405.1 Pseudomonas sp. HMSC057H01
CGCAGCCGTCCTCGACGAACAGGCTGTGCCGCTGCAACCGTTCGGCCCCCTTCATGCGCATGTAGTGCTCGACCGTGGCACGGTTGCGCCGCCGCAATTCCAGGTTGTCGGTAAACCCTTTCAACCGTTGGTACTCTCGCATGGTGCGAATCTCCGCCAGTTCGAATCGACTGGCATCCATACCGGAAAGAAGACATCGGGATGACAGGCCGGAGAAATTGCCGTGAAACTTTTTCCGGGCAAAAGTTGCCCGCTTCGGAGCGTCTCCAAAGTTTCAACTAATGCCGAATTGCCATGACCGAATGTTTCGCCTGAAACCCAGTTGTAACCAGATTTGACAGGGGACAAACTTATAAACGCTTTTTTGCAATAGCCATAACCCCTTAAAAATTACAGGTGTGGGGCATCGATTCCGTTCTATTCTTTGGCCGGTTTGCCAAGCGTCCGGAAAGTTGCACTAGCGTGCCGGACAACAGGAGGACGGGCGCAATGGCGAAGGGGGCAGCGGGGAAACGCTGCCGGTGGGAAGGCTGCGCTCAGGCAACCGGCGCAAACGCTATCCGGCCATTCGGTGAATGGCCGGACGCTTGCGCGGCGGCCTCGCTAGGCGACGAGGCGTCGATTCAGTTGAGCAGGCCGATGGCGTAGGCCTTCATGGTGGCCTCCGCCTTGTTGCTGGAGTTGAGCTTGCGCATCGCATTGACGATATGGAATTTCACCGTGCGCTGGTCGATCGACAGGATCAGGCCGATCTCGCCGTAGGTCTTGCCCACCGCGGTCCACTTGAGCATCTCGGTTTCCCTGGCGGTCAGGCGCACATTGCTTTCCGGGACGATGCGCGGCGCCAGCAGGTCGCCGAAGGTAGCCTGCAGCATGCTGGTGATCCAGAGCAGGAAGGATTCCTTCTCCAGGATTTCCGTAGCGGCGATGCTCTCGCTGGAACGCACCAGGGACAGCATGCTGATCAGCCCGTACTTGCCGCGGACCGGGATCGACCAGCCGTGACGGATGCCGTGATGCAGCGCTTCCTCCCAGAAGAAACGGTTCTCCTGGAAGTCTTCGCCATTCCAGATCAGCGGGGTGTATTCCAGGAGACCATGGCGCACGATCGGGTCGATGGATGTGTAGTCTTCGGAGATATATCTGCTTTTCCATTCCCCTGGGTAATTGGACAAGAAATGATATTTAGGCGCGGTCAGCGGGAAAGGCGCCCGCGCACCGAATGAAAAGAATTCGAATCCATAATTACCGCATATCTCGAGAACCAGGGAGAAGAACTCTTCCTCGGTTGTTATTCTTGACAAAATCTCGAGATATCCCTCTCTCTCATCATGCATGCCAGCTTCACCAGTCAACAATCGATCCCGGCAGGATTCGGTTCTTCAGCGTTTTTATTCTTTTTTGTTTCCGTCTTATCCACTCATGACAATTCCCTTTATCAAGCCGGACCTGGAAGTACATATCGCCGCCGGCCCTGTGCGGGTGTTCCGGACGAGGTCGAGCCCATTCGCCGCCCGCCGGGCGACGACGAAACGAGGCTGAAGAGAATTTCTCGATGAGCACGGACACGAGGCGCCGCGCAGGAACTGCGCTGTGCTGGAGGGGACGGCGCCCCGGATCTTTGCGGAAACCGTAGAACGGCTCTCCGATGGGCCTCACGGCGGTCTTTCTCATTGTTCTTCTCGCACGCTCCATCGTCGTCGGGAGGGCCTCCCGACAACAAACCTTGGCCCATGGCGGGCCTCGTCGACGAGGCTCCCCGGGGACCAGAAATGGCAACTACATACTTCCCCCCCTATCTCTCCGCAGATACCTGCCCGGAAGGGCAGGTTGTCCCTGCCGGGCTGTGACAATTTAATTCGACCAGGCATTTCATTGTCCGTGCCGATTTTCACGAAGCGCATTCTGAGGCAATTAAAAAGAGCGCTCCATTCGACCATGGACAAGCTATCCACGCCTGACCGAGATCGCCTTTCGAATATAGCGAAGCGATAACCGCAGCCTGCCGAGAAGTGCTTCAGACAATAAACAGGACGCTGGCCTTTCGTATCGATGAAAGTTCCGCATGGCGTCCGACCCTAAGGAAGAGGAGATAAATATGATTTATTACTTGATCGGAGTGGCGCTATTCATCTTCATGCTGGAACAGTTGGTTCCCGGCTGGAAATTGCCCAAGGTGAGCACCTGGGTGGCCCGGGTGATCTTCCTCAACATCGTCCAGGTGTCGATCGCCCTGCTCGCCGGCATCACCTGGAACAAATGGATGATGGGGCACAGCCTGCTGCACACCTCGGATGCCCTGCCACCACTGCTGGCCGGCTTCGCCGCCTACTTCGTCAACACCTTCGTCACCTACTGGTGGCATCGCGCGCGCCACGCCAACGACACGCTCTGGCGGCTGTTCCACCAGTTGCACCACGCGCCGCAACGCATCGAGGTATTCACCTCCTTCTACAAGCATCCGACCGAGATGGTCTTCAACTCGCTGCTGGGCAGCTTCGTCGCCTACGTGGTGATGGGCATCAGCATCGAGGCCGGCGCCTACTACATCATGTTCGCCGCGCTCGGCGAGATGTTCTACCACTCGAACCTGCGCACCCCGCACGTCCTCGGCTACCTGTTCCAGCGCCCGGAGATGCACCGCATCCACCACCAGCGCGACCGCCACGAGTGCAACTACAGCGACTTCCCGATCTGGGACATGTTGTTCGGCACCTACGAGAACCCCCGCCGCATCGACGAGCCGCAGGGCTTCGCCGGCGACAAGGAGCAGCAGTTCGTCGACATGCTGCTGTTCCGCGACGTGCACAGCCTCCCCGGAAAAACCCAGCCCGCTCCCGTCCTGGTCAAGCCCGACGTCAGGTGAACGCCATGATTCCAGACATCGATTCCCGTCTCAGCCGGAACATATTGAAATCCATCTCGTATGGCCTCCCCCTCGCCGAAGTGGTCCCCGACCATACCTATGCGCAACTGGAAACGCGCCTCGGCGAACTGAAACGCAGGTATCTGGAGCTGCGCATCTCCCACGGCGCGCGCGAGCTGCCGTTCAGCAACTACCTGTTCTACCTGATCCTCCAGTCGCGCCACCAGGAATTCGACTTCAAGCTGCGCCAGGGCAACTCGGTGGTCACCAACATCCACCGCTTCAAGAGCAAGGGACGCATCCCGTCCCTGACCACCCTGCTCCTGGCCGATGCGGTCAACGCCAAGAGCGAGCTGGAACTCAAGCATCCGGACATCCCGCAGCTCGACCGCCACGCCCGCGACATCGAGCGCTGGCTGGCCGCCGGCAACGTCATGCCGCCCAGCGAGCGGGCCCTGCGCGGCCTGGTGGAGGCGCTGGAGCGCGCCGCTGGCGAAGGCCGTCCGTTGCACCTGGTGAGCGCGGTATGCCCGGACTACTCGCACTCCAGCGATGCCGAGGGCAAGCCGCGCTACACCTTCGAGCGAGTCGGCGACCAGCCCGGTCTGGCCGGCGCCAAGCTGGTCAGCGCCGGCCAGGCGGTGGCGGAGCTGGCCAGGGCGCGCCAGGTGGAAATCCGCCACGCGATCCTCGGCGGCGAGTTCGAATACCTGTCGTTCAACCGCAACCCCGCCACTGGCGAGACCCGCGAGGGTTTCCTCGGCAAGGTCGAGCGCCAGCTCGAGCGGATCGCCGGGGCCCTGCCCTGCCCGGCCGCGACCTGCTCGTTCTTCGAGATGTGCGGCGGCGAGGACGGCTGGCACCGGGCCCACGGCGAGATCGTCCAGCGCCTGGAACAGGGCGACTACGGCCAGACCGGGCTGGACTACCCGGCCCTGGAATCGATCTTCCTGTCGCGCCTGCCGCTCTACGAGAAATGGTTCGCCAGCCAGTCGCGCGAGCAGATCTGGGCCAGCTTCGTCTCCCAGGCCGCCGAGTACGCATTGATGGGAAAACTCTTCGGCGAGCGCTTCGACAACTTCGTCGTGCTGGCCGTCGATCACTACCGGATGGAGCCGTTCTACTCGTTCTTCGCGACCGTCCCGACGCTCTACATCCGAACCGACTACCTGTAACCAGGGAGCGCCTGCGCCATGCAAGATGAACTGTTCAAGACCCGATACTCCAAGTACGGATACGGCATCGACGTGCGCCGTACCTACAAGGACCTGCCCTGCCAGCCGTTCTGGACCTGGGTCACCGGCAAGTCGCTGAACGACCGCCCGCCGCGACGGCCGAAAGACACCCTGCTCAAGCCCTGGCAGCTCTACCTGCACATCAGTTGGGGCTACGCGGTGTTCTTCCTCGCGGTGATCTACGGCCAGCAACTGCTCGCCTCGCAGCAGCCGCTGTGGCTGAAGTGCCTGCTGGGCGCGCTGATCATGTGCCTGGTGGTCAACCGCCAGCGCGGCTTCCTCCATACCTTCCACTACACCACCCATGGCGCCAGCCTGGAGAACAAGGCGCTGGCCCGCTTCACCTGCAAGTGGATCCTGTCGATCCCGATCCTGCACACCCCGCGCGACGAGTACGTGAAGCTGCACGTGAACGAACACCACAGCGTGCGCACCTTCAATACCGAGCACGACGTCGACCTGGTCTTCATGAAGCAGCACGGCTTCTACAAGGGCATGTCCGAGAGCGCCTTCTGGACCCGCCTGGTGCTCGCGCCCTTCCATCCGGCGCGGATCCTCGAGCACCTGAAGTTCCGCTTCGACGTCAGCTTCGTCTCCGCCCCGCGCCACGAGCGCGTCAGCCGGGCGCTCTACTGGGCCGCGCTGCTCGGCCTGGTGTACGCCAGCGGCTACCTGGAGGCGTTCGCGCTGTTCTACCTGTTCCCGATCTTCATCCTCACCCAGTACTCGTCGTGGATCCAGCACGTCTCCGAGCACCTCTGGTTCGCCCGCAACGAGCACGGCCTGCCGCGCTTCCTGCACTACGGCTCGCTGAGCTGGGGACGCTTCCTCGGCCGCCCCTACCCGGCCGACAAGCAGGGCCTGGCCTTCGCCCTGGCGTTCGTTCGCTGGAGCCTGGGCGTGCTGCTGATCGACATCCCGCTGCGGGTGTTCTCCTTCATGCAGGACCTGCCCAGCCACGACTTCCACCACCGCAAGCCGGGGGTGAACTTCTGGCGCATCGCGCCGGAGCGCGCGGCCAACGAGGCGCGCCCCTCGAAGTTCGGCCCGATGACCGAGACCTGGGGCATGTGGGAGAACTTCCTGATCCTGCGCGACCACCTCTGCCGCGGCCAGTCGGACCCGTTCGGAATCGTCGACTGGTACCGCGAGAACCATGCCCGGCTCGCTCCGGAGACCGATGCCGCCAACCAGCCCCACACCAACCAACCCGCATCCCAGGCTACCGCCTGATCACACAGGAAACCCCATGAATACTCAGATTGCCCAGATCACCCAGAGTCTGGCAGCCAACGGCTGCGCCTATATCACCCCCAGCGACGCGCTCTACGACGAGCAGGACTGGGAACTGATGAACCAGGTCCTGGCCAACTCGACCCTGCCGTGGGAGAAGATCCTGATCGGCGACGCCGACGAGGAGAACGACCTCTACGTGGCCCGTTTCATGACCGACCGCGACCGTCCCACGGTGGTCAACCATGCGCTGTCGGAGCTGATCATCCCGCGCGTCTGCAACGACAACGTGATGAGCCTGTTCCGCAAGCTGATGGGCGACGACGCCTTCTACGTGCGGCGCATGCAGGTGAACCGGATGAAGGCCGGCTCGTTCATCGGCCGGCACCTGGATACCGACAGCAACCCGGACTACCAGTACTCCATCGTCCTGCAGCTCGGCACCTACTTCTCCGGCGGCCAGTTCGTGGTCTACGACCGCGATGGCAACCTGCGCAACGACATCAAGCCGGAGCCGCGCTCGGTGATCATCAGCGATTGCAGCTATCCCCACGAGGTCCAGCGGGTGACCGCCGGCGAGCGCGTCTCGCTGGTGTTCTTCGTCAGTCGCCATGCGGACCGGAACCGGCGGGTCTATTGACCCGTCGGCGTGGAGACTCGAAGCGATGTCGAAGAACGCACGTTACGCCTGGCGCCTGTCCCTCGGCGGCCTGCTGCTGGGGCTACTGGCCTGCGCGGTCTACCTGCTGGCCGTCCCGCTGGGCTTCAAGTACGGCGAGATCCAGGTCGGCCATGGCCTGGAACACGAGGGGCGGATCGCCTGGGACGCCGCCGGCGTCCCGCATATCCGCGCGCAGAACCTGGAGGACGGCTATTTCCTGCTCGGCTACAGCCACGCCAGGGATCGCCTGTGGCAGATGGAGTTCGCCCGCCGCTATGCCGGCGGGACGCTCTCCGAAGTGTTCGGCGCCAAGACCCTGCCGATGGACAGGTTCGCCCGCACCCTGGGCTTCCGACGCACCGCCGAGGGCATCTACGCCAACCTGGACGCGCCCACGCGCGTCCTGCTGCAACGCTACAGCGCCGGGATCAACGCCTACCTGGAGCGGGCCCCGGCGGCGCTGCCACTGGAATTCAGCCTGGTGCGCCACGAACGGCCGGGGCCTTGGGGGCCGGTGGACAGCCTGTCCCTGCACCTGCTCTATTCCTGGACCCTGAGCGCCAACCTGGGCATGCAGTTGCAGCGCCTGGCGCTGGCCGAGCACCTGGACCTGGCGCGGATCAACGAGGTGTTCGCCCCCTATCCGGGCGAGCGGCCGCCGGCCACCCGCGACTACGCCAGCCTGTACCGCTCCCTGCGCGGCACGCCGGACGCCGGCAAGCTGCTGGGGCAACTGCCCGGTTCCAACGTCGAAGGCATCGGTTCGAACAACTGGGTGGTCTCCGCCAACCGCAGCGCCACCGGCAAGCCGCTGCTGGCCAACGATCCGCACCTGCGCCTGACCAACCCGGCGGCCTTCTACCTGGCCAGCCTGAAGATCCCCGGCCTGAGCCTCACCGGCGCCAACTTCGCCGGCGCCCCGCTGTTCGTCATCGGCCATAACCAGCGCATCGCCTGGGGCTACACCAATACCGGCTCGCACATCCAGGACGCCTACCTGGAGCGCGTCGATCCCCAGGACCCGCGGCGCTACCTGACCCCGGACGGCTACCGGCCCTTCGAGACGCGCCTGGAACGCATCGCCGTGCGCGACGGCGAGACGGTCTCGCTGGAGGTCCGCAGCACCCGCCACGGCCCGGTGATCAGCGACATCTACGAACCGGCGCGGCTGCCGCAGGCGCAGCGCGACCGGCTGGTGATCGCCCTCGCCTGGACCGGCCTCGACCTTCACGACAAGACCTTCCCGAGCCTGCTGGCGATCAACCGGGCCGAAGGCTGGGAACAGTTCCTCGACGCCGCCGCCGACTTCGGCGTACCGCCGCAGAACATGGTCTATGCCGACGTCGAGGGCAACATCGGCTACGTCTCCGCCGGTCGCGTACCGCTCCGCGGCGCCGACGACGACCTCCATGGCCTGGCCCCCTCGCCCGGCTGGGAGAGCCGCTACGACTGGGTCGGCTACGTTCCGGAAAGCGCCAAGCCACGCAGCCTCAACCCGCGCGAAGGGTTCATCGCCACGGCGAACCAGCGCATCGTGCCGCCCGACAATGCCTTCGACTTCGGCCACGACTGGGTCCTGCCCTACCGCTACGACCGCATCCGCGAGTGGCTCGGCGGCCCCGGCCAGCGCACCCTGGAAGACAGCCTGGAGTTGCAGAACGACGAGTTCTCCAGCGTGATGGCGAGCCTGTTGCCGAAGATGCTGGAGCAGGTCAGCGACCCCGAACTGCGCGCCAGCGAGGCCTTCGCCCTGCTCCAGGGCTGGAACCACCAGGCCGCCGCCGAGCTGGCCGCGCCACTGGTCGCCGGCTACTGGGTACGCGCCTTCACCCGCGAGCTGCTGCAACCGAGGATCGGCACGCAGTTGCTGGCCAGCGGCTGGAACCAGCGCAACTACGACGGATTCCTCCGGCTGATCCTCGACGGCCAGGCCGACCTGCGCTTCTGGTGCGGCCAGGAACAAGGCTGCGACCTCAAGCTGAACCAGTCGCTGCGCAGCGCCCTCGACGAACTGCGAGCCGCCCACGGAAGCGCGCCGGACGGCTGGAAGTGGGGCGAGGCGCACGCCGCCCTCGCCGAGCACGTGCCCTTCCACAAGACCCCGTTGCGCACGCTGTTCGACCTGAAGAACAACAAGGGCGGCGACAACTTCAGCGTCAACGTCGGGCGCTTCGACTACAGCGACCCGGCCAACCCGTTCAACACCCGGATCGCCGCGACCCTGCGGATGGTCATCGACCTGGCGGACTTCGACAACTCGCGCTACGCGCTGTCCACCCGCAACTCCGGCCTGCCGTTCGACGGCGCCACCGACCTCAACGAACTCTGGGCCCGCGGCGCGTACATCCGTATCGCCGACGACGCCCCCGACGCGACGGACCGCCAGTTGGTCCTGCGCCCTTCAGCCCCTTCCTCCGGCGAGCCACGACCATGACCAGCGATCCGCAGAAAAACGCCTTCGACCTCGACTACTCCAGCCGCGAACGGCAATTCCCCGAGGGCTTCAAGCGCAAGATAGTCGCCGACCTGCAAGAGGGAATGCCGCAGTTCGACGTGCTGCAATACTTCGGCAACCAGCCGGATATCTTCGAGACCTACGACCACCTGGTATTGGCGACCGACCCGGAGGGCGAACGGATCATCGGCATCCTGGGCGCGAAGGACTTCGTCCGCGGCTCGACGCGCTTCCTCTACCTGTGGACGGCGATGGTGGTCGACCGCTACCACCGCACCAGCCTGTTCAAGCGGATCAACCAGTTCTTCCTGCGCCAGGTCAGCGAGCGCAACGGCGGGCTGCCGCCGCTGATCGTGGCGAAGACCTACAACCCGGTGGTCTACAACATGTTCCGCGCCCTCAGCGCGCGGATCCCGGGAGCGACGCTGTACCCGGACCTGGAAGCGCCGCGCCAGAGCCCGGACATGGTCGACCTGGCCCTCGACGTGGTCGGCACGCTGTCCGCCAACCTGCGCCTGGATGCGGAAACCGGCCTGATACCCGGCGGGCAACGCAGCGTCGCCCCGGATTTCTTCCCGCGCATGGCGATGTCCAGCCACGCCAGGACCAACGACCACTTCGTCGCCCACGTCGGCAGCAGCGACCAGATCCTCTGCATGGTCCGCCTCGCGCCCGGTGCCGAACCCTACGTGCAGCAGAGGATCATCCGGTGAGCGGACTCGCGCAGCGCTCCGACGACCCGTGGCTGGCGGCGCTGCCGGCCGCGGTGCTCTACGGCGCCTGGGCGGCCTATGCCAACCAGGACGGCGGCCTGGCCGGGATGGGCGTCGCCGCCCTGCTCCAGGGCGCCGCGAGTCTCCTGGCGACGCGCTTCGGCCTGTACCTGTTGCAATGTCTCGGCCGCCGCCACGGCCTTGCGCAACGCCAGGCGCCCCTGCTGGTGGTGCTCCTGCTGACCGCACCGATGGCCGCGCTGCACTGGCTCTCGGGCACGCCGCATCCATTGGCGAGCGTGGCGCCATCGTTCGTCATCGGCTGGCTCTACTTCACCCTTTGGGCGCGCCGCCGCCCGGGTCGCCGGCAAGTCAGCGGCGCCTAGCCGGCGCCCCCGCTCGAGCCGTTCCCCGTCGGCGGGATCGGCCCGTATACTCGGAGCCTTCCTATCCGCCCAAGGACGCGCCATCGCCATGCTGGAGATTCTCGGAAAGGCCTCTTCGATCAACGTGCGCAAGGTGCTCTGGACCTGCGCCGAACTGGACCTGCCCTACCGCCGCGAAGACTGGGGCAGCGGCTTCCGCGACACCCACGCGGCGGAGTTCCTCGCCCTCAACCCGAACGCCATGGTGCCGGTGCTGCGCGACGGCGAACTGGTGCTCTGGGAATCCAACAGCATCATCCGCTACCTGGCCAACCGCTATGCCGGCGAACGCCTCTATCCGCAGCAGGCGGCGCCGCGCGCGCGGGTCGACCAGTGGCTGGACTGGCAGGCCTCCGACCTCAACCGCTCGTGGAGCTATGCCTTCATGAGCCTGGTCCGGCAGTCGCCGGCGCACCGCGACGCGGCCCAGGTGGAGGCTTCGTTGCGCGGCTGGACGGGCTTCATGGAAATCCTCGAGGGACAACTGCTACGCACCGGCGCCTATGTCGCCGGCGAGACCTTCAGCCTGGCCGACATCGCCATCGGCCTGTCGGTCAACCGCTGGTACGAGACGCCGTTCGAGCATCCGTCGCTGCCAGCGGTGCGCGCCTATTACGAGCGCCTCGGCGCCCGTCCCGGCTTCCTCGCCCACGGCCGCAACGGCGTACCCTGAGCGAGGCGCGCGATCACTGGCCGAGCGCCTTGTTCAGGCGCTGCGCCAGGGCGGTGGTGTTGGCGCCGGCGGTATCCAGCAGCAGGTAGTCGTAGTCGGACTTGGCCACCGGGGCGATGCGATATTGCAGGACGCCCTCGACCACCTGCTGGCCGGCCGGCACGCTGAGGGTGCCGACACAGGACAGCACGCCGCTGTCGGGATCCTTCTCGAGGATCGCCACGTCGCGCAGCGCGCTGTCCTTGAACTCCGGCGAGCGCTCGGTGATCGCGCCCTGGAGGAAGATCCGCATCAGTTGGTCCTTCACGTCCGGCGAGGCACAGGCCTCGGCCTCCTTCTTCGCGCAGGCGCTCAACAGCAGCGCGGCGCCCAATACAGCGAGCACGGGTAGCTTCATCATCCCCTCGGGGGTCGGTTGGTGATGCGCAGTTGGACTGCGCCGCCGGCGAATGATTCCCAGGCCCCGCGCGGCGCCTGCCGCAGCCAGCACTGGCCAGCCGGCGCGTCTGCCAGTAGTCTGTCCGCCGCGCTGGCGACGCCGGCCCCACGCCAACTGGAGCAAGACATGTACCGAGACACCGTGACCCTCACCGTCAGCGCCGAGCAACGCGGCCGCGAAAGCGAGGCCGTGGACAACCCGAACGTCGCCATCGGCCTGGAAAGCGTCGAGCCGGGCGTGCTCAAGCTGCACTTCGAAGGCCAGCTGGACGCCCCGGAGAACGCCACCCATATCTGCTTCAGCCTGACCATCGGCCTCACCTACTACGGCCCGATCCTCGACGGCGCGGCCAGCGAGAACGGCGGCTGGATGACCTTCGAGAGCGACATGCTCGACCCGGCGCAACTGGCCTGATCGACTCTCCTTCGCAGCCATCCACCATGCGGAAGGCTGCGAAGTGGCACTTTGACACCCATCCCCCGGCGGTCTATAGACAGTTGCAGAACAGACACGGAAGTGGTGGTTCAGCATGTCAACGTCTTCGACAGTTCGCCCCACGACGAGCCTTTCCGGGATATCCCAGGCCCGCTTCCAGGGGACCCTGACACACGCCTCCCCAGCCTTTCGCGGGACGACTTCTCCGCCTGCGCTCTCCCATCCCCCATGACAGCACCCGGCCGGCGACACGGGCACCGACAGCGCCAGAGCGTACCGACCGGCCTGCGTAACGGGTAGCGACCGGTCGAGTTCTGGCGCGCCGGAAAAGAATCTCCACGCGGGAATCGTCATGAAAATACTCGCCCTTCTCGCAGCCTGCCTGCTGGCAGGCTGCGCCGCCAACGCCCCGCTGCGCGATGACAGCGAATCGACCTGCGCCGACATCCGGCCTTGCAGCGACAGCTACTACGAACGCCATCCGAACTACGAGATCGGCTTCGTCGAATATAGCGAGCGCGGCAACGACTTCGCGCCTGCCAGAACGCAACGCCTGATCGACCAGCTAAAGCGCTACTCCGCCCGGGGGGACATCGCCATGGTGGTGTTCATTCACGGTTGGAAGCACAACGCGGGACGGGACGACGGCAACGTCGCCAGCTTCAACAAGGCACTCGCCAATCTCGCCTCCTCCGGGGTGCTGGGCAAACGCAGGCTGGTCGGCCTCTATGTTGGCTGGCGGGGCAAGTCGATGCATGGCCTGTATAGCGAGAACCTGACCTACTGGGACAGGAAGGCCGTCGCCGAGGAAGTCGGCCGGGGTGGCGTCGCCGAGTTGCTCGCCCAGTTGGAACGGATCGATCGCAAGGACAGGAACTATCTGGTGATCGTCGGCCACAGCTTCGGCGGCGCAATCACCCTCGGCGCACTTCACGACCCGTTGCTCGAACGCCTGCTGGCTCTGCAGGACGGTCAGCGGATACGCGCCTTCGGCGACGCGGTAATCATGCTGAATCCGGCGATAGAGGCCAATCAGGGCCTGTTGCTCAAGGAGAACAGCCTCAAGGTCGGCGCCCTGGGAGCCCGGCCGCCGCCGCTGCTGTACGTCATCAGTTCGCACGGCGACAGCGCCACCCACTTCGCCTTCCCGCTCGGCCAATGGGTCGGCGTCAACCTCACCTGGAGCCAGGTGGACCTGGACAGGACCTACAACGGAACCCGCTATCGCCTCCGGGAAGAAGACCTGGATACCACCGCCCTCGGCAACTACAGCCTGTATCGGACCGCCCTGCTGATCGACCGCGAGTGCCCGCTGCCGGATGGCAGCGACAACTGCGCGCCAAGACCGCCCGAACCACGGGTGATCGACGACACCGATATCGGCAAATGGCGCTTCAGGAGCTTCTGCAGCGCGGACGGCGGCAACGCCGATCCGGCGCTGCCGCGCATGCCCTGCTACAGCAACGAGCCGGTCAACTTCATCTACACCTCGCAGTCCTTCATCGCCGACCACAACGATATCTTCAACGACCAGGTGATCGCCTTCATGGCCACCGCCGTCAGCAAGGCCATCTACGAACGTACGGCTGGCGCCTCCTACTACCGGGAGTGCCACGACCCGGTGCGGAAGAACTTCTCGTTCGGCAAGTGCTTCGACTTCCACTACCTCAAAGCCACGGCCATGCACCGGCGGCTGCAACGGCAACTCTCGGAACCCGGCACCCGCAGCGAACAGGACGTCCTCTATGAAAACCCTCTCTAGCCTGCTCCTGATCGGCTTCGCCGTCGTTCTGCTCGCCCCGCGGATGGCGCCCGCCGCCAGCGCCGCCGAAGACAAGGCCACCTATTGCGGCTCCGGCTTCACCCAGTATCTGGTTCCGGACGACGTCGCGGGCTGCTCGCTCAGCGAGGCCTGCCGCCTGCACGATATCTGCTACGGCCGCTGCGACAAGGACGGCGACCTCTACGGCAGCGCCTACTGCGCGCAAAGCGAAAAGTCCGAAGCCCGCAACATGAGCAAGCAGCAGTGCGACGCCAGGCTGCAGGCCGACATCGCCGCACAGAACGGCAACAGCCGCCTGTGCCGCGCGGTGGGAGGCGTCTACCGGGTATTCGTGAAGCACCTGGGGCAAGGTCCGTTCAATGGCCGGGAGGCACTGGACATCTACCTGAAGGTCATGCAATCGGCGCCCAGCGCAGCCGACGCCGACGCCCGCCTCGAAGCCATCCATCAGCTACAGAAGCAGGGCCTGACCGACGCCAAGGAAATCCGTTACGACGCCGAGCGTATCGTCATCCCACTCAACAGGCCCGTGGAATCGCCGTTGACCAACGGCTCGGACACTCTCGTCCTGCCGCGCAACCTCGACCGGGAACGGCTGCGCCAGCTGGACCAGCGGCTCATCCGCCAATGAGCCTCAGAATAGTGCCATCTGCCGGTCGACCAAAGTGGCGAAATCGTCGCCGACGAACGGCAGGATGGCGTCGGCCACCGGCTGCAACTGCTTGCCCACATAGTGCTCGTAGTCGATGGCCGCACGCCGCGCCTCGAGCGGCTCGGGACCGGCGACGCTGATCACGTAGCTGATCCAGCCGCCGCTCTGGTATTGCCGCGGGCGCCCGCGCTCGAGGTTGTAGTCGTCGGCGATGCGCGCCGCGCGCACATGCGGCGGCACGTTGCGCTGGTAATCGTCGAGGCGCCGGCGCAGGCGCTTGCGGTAGACCAGCAGGTCGTCCAGCTCGCCGGCCAGGGTCCGTCGTACGTAATCGCGCACGTAGTCCTGGTAGGGCTGGCGGTTGAAGATGCGCAGGTAGAGTTCCTGCTGGAAGCGCTGGGCCAGCGGCGACCAGTCGGTGCGCACGGTCTCCAGGCCCTTGAAGACCATCTCCTCGCCACCGTCGGCGCGGCGCACCAGGCCGGCGTAGCGTTTCTTGCTGCCCTCCTCGGCGCCGCGCACGGTGGGCATGAGAAAACGCCGGTAATGGGTCTCGAATTGCAGCTCGAGGGCGCTGTCGAGGCCGAATTCTTCTTTCAGGTGCTCGCGCCACCAGTCGTTGACCCGCGCCACCAGCGCCCGGCCGATGGCCGAGGCCTCCTCCTCGGCGCGGGGGCTGCCGAGCCAGACGAAGGTGGAGTCGGTATCGCCATAGATCACCGTATAGCCCTCGGCCTCGATCAGCTCGCGGGTACGGCGCATGATCCGATGCCCGCGCAGGGTGATGGACGAGGCCAGGCGCGGGTCGAAGAAGCGGCAGCCGCTGGAGCCCAGCACCCCGTAGAAGGCGTTCATGATGATCTTCAACGCCTGCGAGAGCGGCTGGTTGCGTTCGCGCTTGGCCGCCTCGCGGCCCTCCCAGACCCGTGCGACGATGGCCGGCAGGCAATGCCGGGTACGCGAGAAACGGGCGCCGCGAAAACCTTCCACCGAGTGTTCGTCGTCCGGCTGGCGCAGGCCTTCCACCAGGCCGACCGGGTCGATCAGGAAGGTACGGATGATCGACGGATACAGGCTCTTGTAGTCGAGCACCAGCACCGATTCGTAGAGGCCCGGCCGCGAGTCCATGACGAAGCCGCCGGGACTGGCTTCCGGACGCTTCTCGCCGAGGTTCGGGGCGACGAAGCCGGCACGGTGCATCAACGGCATGTACAGGTGGGTGAAGGCCGCCACCGAGCCGCCGCTGCGGTCCGCCGGCAGGCCGGTGACGGTGGCCCGTTCGAGGAGGAAGTCGAGCAGTTCGGTACGGGCGAAGATCCGCGTCACCAGTTCGCAGTCCTTCAGGTTGTAATGCGCGAGGGCCGGCTTGTCCTCGGCGAACATGCGATCGATCTCGTCCATCCGCTGGTATGGATTGTCGATCGCCTTGCCTTCGCCGAGCAGGGTCCGGGCGACGTTCTCCAGGCTGAACGAGGGGAAACTCCAGGTCGCCGAGCGCAGCGCCTCGATGCCATCGATGATCAGGCGGCCGGCCGCCGCGGCGAAAAAGTGGTTGTTGCGGCTGCCGTGCTCGCGCCAGCCCATTTCGTCGCCGCCACGCCCCAGGCGCAGCGGCACCTTCAGGCGCTGGGCATGCTCATGCAGGACGCGCAGGTCGAACTGCACCAGGTTCCAGCCGATGATGGCGTCGGGATCGTGCTCGGCCAGCCACTGGTTGAGACGTTCCAGCAGCCCGGCACGGCTGTCGCAATAGTCGAGGCAGAAATCCACGGCCGCGGCATCGCCGTTGGCCGGGCCGAGCATGTATACCTGGCGCTGGCCGCAGCCTTCCAGGGCGATGGAGTAGAGATCGCCGCGGGCGTTGGTCTCGATGTCCAGCGACACCAGGCGCAGGCGCGGGCGATAGTCCGGAGCCGGCTTCAGGCGCCGGGCGAGCAGGCTGCCGTCAGCCTCGACACTCGCCTCCAGGCTGACCGGCGCGGTGATGAAGCGCTCCATCAGGTAGCGCTCCGGCGGCCGGATATCGGCCTCGAACACCTCGACGCCGGCCTGGCGCAAGCGTTTCTCCAGATTCATCAGTTGGCGATGCTGCTGGCAGTACAGGCCGAGCACCGGCCGCTGCTGGAAGTCGCGCAGCGCCAGCGGCCGCAGCTCGGCGCCAGTCTCCCCGGCGAGCAGGGACTCGACGCGCCCGCGCTGCTCGGCGAGGACGAACGCCACCGACGGCTGCGGCGGCAGCCGCACCTGCCGCGGGCCCTGCTCGGTCGCCAGCCAGAACGCGACTTCCGTGCCGGCCGGCGTATCGCGCCAGTGCCGGGTCAGGACGAACCCTTGCAGTAACTCCACCATCGACCCCGAATCTCTCGCATCCGCCGATTCTACCCGGCCTGCCTTGGGAACGCTGGCATCTTCGGTCAGCCGGCAGCAGCCAGGCGCTTGTAGAAATAGGTGGTGGGACAGGGCGTGCCGTCCGGCATCAGGGCGTAGTCCGGGATTTCCCCGACCCGTGTCCAGCCGGTCTTCAGGTACAGCCGTTCGGCGGCGCTGCCGCTGACCGTGTCCAGCACCAGCAGGGACTTGCCGCAGGCCCGGGCGAGC
>NZ_KV828528.1:16268-29421 GCF_001836405.1 Pseudomonas sp. HMSC057H01
GGGGGGAGCCGGTCCAGCTCGCCCATCAGCGCCTCGCCGATGCCGCGCCGACGCGCACGCCGGTGCACCAGCATCTTCGCCACGTCGGCGCGGTGCGGCTGGTTCGGCGGTTGGTCGAGGAGCAGTTGCACGGTACCGACGATCCGCCCCTCCGCTTCCGCCACCAGCAGCAGGCGTTCGTCGCCCGCCACGCTCTCGCCGACGCCGCGCCAGAAGGCCAGCGCCCGCTCCCGCGGCAACGGCCACATGAAGCTGACCGAAGCCCCGCCTTCCACGCAGTCCAGCAGTACCTCGGCCAGTTCGTCCAGGCGCGCCAGGATCTCCTCGCCAGCCAGGCGGCGAATCGTCGGTTCGGTCATCGCGGGCAAGCTCCAATGCAAGGTCGAATTTCCAATATATTGGACAGTGACTATCATGTACGAGAAAAATCCGCCAGGGCCACCCATGGATATCGACGAACTGATTGCCCGACGCCTAGCCGCCCTGCGCAAGGAGCGCGAGCTGACCCTCGCCCAACTGGCCGAACGCTGCGCGGTGAGCAAGGCGATGATCTCGCGCATCGAGCGCAACCAAAGCAGCCCCACCGCCAGCGTCCTCGGCCGTCTCGCCGGCGGCCTGGGGGTCGCCCTCTCCGAGCTGCTCGGCGACGCGCAGGCGCCGGCCGAACCGCTCTGCCGGCGCGCGCAGCAGGAAGTGTGGGAAGACCCGGCCAGCGGCTACCGCCGCCGCCAGGTCGGCGCTCGCGATCCGCGCAGCGGCTGCGAAATGGTGGAAGTGGAGATCCCGGCGAACGCCCGCCTCGACTATCCCCGCTGGGGCGGCCGGCCCTACCGGCAGCGCCTGTGGCTGGTCGAGGGTGCGCTGCGGGTGGACTACGGCGAGCAAACGTTCCACCTGCAACGCGGCGACCGCCTGGACTTCGGCGTCGACCGCGCGGTGACCTTCGCCACCGCCGGGCAAGCCTGCCGCTACCTGCTGGTGATCCTCCACGACTAGTCGTGCGGCTTTTTCCGCCGGCGCTCCGGCGACCAGTCGAGGGCGCCGACCCGGTGCAGGTAGAACAGTCCGACCAGCAGCAGGGAGACGAACAGCGTCGCCTCGACGAAACCCGCCCAGCCATTCTCCCGCAGCGACACCGCCCAGAGGTAGAGGAACGGCATCTCGATGCCGAAGATCACGAACAGCATGGCGACCAACGCGTACTTGACCGAGAAGCGCAAGCGCGACGAGCCGGTGGAATCAACCCCCGACTCGAACGGCAGGTTCTTCGCCCGGCCATGCGACCGGCCGCCCAGCACCCGGCCCAACCCCAGCATGAGCAGGCAAAGGGCGAGCGCGCCGAAGAGGTAGGCGAGCAAGGCCCAGGTCGCGGGAGCGAAGGATGCGTACATGGTGGTCACCCCTCAGCCCTGGCGGGTCGCCAGCTTGAGAATGACGATGCCGGCCACGATCAGCCCCACCGCCAGCAGCCGCAACGGGCTCGGGCTTTCGCCGAAGAGCAGGATGCCCAGGGCGAAGGCGCCGACCGCACCGATGCCGACCCAGATGGTGTAGGCCGTGCCGAGGGGCAGGGTTTTCATGGAAACGGCCAGCAGGCCGAAGCTGAGGATCATGAACAGCAGGGTGACCAGGCTTGGCCACAGGCGGGTGAAGCCGGCCGACTCCTTCATGGCCGTGGCCCAGACGATTTCGAAGACACCGGCGAGCAAGAGATAGATCCACGCCATTTTCAGCCTCTCTGCAGGGTCGTCCCCGCGCAATGAAAGAGGGAAAACGGGTCGTCCCGCTTCCGGCTGAAAGTGCGTGCCGCCCGGGCGGGCGTCAGTCACCGACGGCAGCGATCCTAGCGCGTTGCCGAAGCTGGGTGAACACCAGCGCCGACGGAGTTGTTTCGCCGCGTTTCCGCGCCGCGCCCGCCGGGACGCTCGGCAGGATTGATCTAGACTTTCGCAGGATCGTGCAAGGCGTCCGTTTCGTCCTTCGCGCACACTTCGCCCGATGCATCCCTGCCTGATAAGAGATAACGCCCTGCCCGGGCCTTTCCGTGGAGAATCAGCATGCCCACCTCGCTCGTCCTGAACGGCAAGAACGTCACCCTCGACGTCGATCCCAACATGCCCCTGCTCTGGGCCATCCGGGAAAGCGCCGGCCTGCACGGCACCAAGTTCGGCTGCGGCATGGCCCAGTGCGGCGCCTGCACCGTGCAGCTGGACGGCACCGCGGTACGTTCCTGCGTGCTGCCGGTCTCCGCGGTCGCCGGCAAGCGCGTCACCACCATCGAGGGTATCCAGAGCAAGCCCGGCAAGGCCGTGCAGGACGCCTGGGTCAAGCTCCAGGTACCGCAGTGCGGCTACTGCCAGTCCGGCCAGATCATGTCCGCCACCGCGCTGCTGGAGCAGAACGCCAGCCCCAGCGACGCCGACATCGATGCCGCGATGAACGGCAACATCTGCCGCTGCGCCGCCTATGTGCGGATCCGCGCCGCCATCCACGAAGCCGCCGACACCCTGAAGGCCTGACGCCATGAACAGCAAGATCGATCTGAGCAACGCCCTGCCCGGCTCGCGCCGCGGCTTCCTCAAAGGCGCCGCGGTGGTCGGCCTGACCATCGGCTTCCAGTGGAGCGGAGCCCGGCGCGCCCTCGCCGCGGCCCTGCCGGACGCCGGCTTCGCGCCCAACGCCTTCCTGCGGATCGCCCCGGACGACAGTGTCACGGTGATCGCCAAGCACGTGGAGATGGGCCAGGGCGCCTATACCGGTATCGCCACCATCGTCGCCGAGGAACTCGACGCGGACTGGAGCAAGGTCCGCGTGGAAAGCGCGCCCGCCGACGCCAAGCGCTACGCCAACCTGGCCTTCGGCACCATGCAGGGCACCGGCGGCAGTTCGGCGATGGCCAACTCCTGGATGCAATTGCGCGAGGCCGGGGCCAAGGCGCGCGCGATGCTGGTCGAGGCCGCCGCCCGCCAGTGGCAGGTACCAGCCGCCGAACTGCGTACCCGCGACGGCTTCGTCGAACATCCGACCAGCCAGCGCAAGGCCAGCTACGGTTCGCTGGCCGCTGCGGCGGCGGAACTGCCGGTGCCGGAAAACGTGCAATTGAAGGATCCCAAGGACTTCCGCCTGATCGGTCACCAGGCGCCGCGCGTCGACGTTCCCGGCAAGACCGACGGCAGTGCGCAATTCACCCTCGACGTCAGCCTGCCCGGCATGCTGGTCGCCCTGCTCCAGCGCCCGCCGCTGTTCGGCGCTACGGTGAAATCGTTCGACGCCACGGCGACCAGGGCGATTCCGGGGGTGGTCGAGGTGGTCCAGGTGCCGCACGGCGTGGCGGTGGTCGCCAAGGGCTTCTGGGCGGCGAAGCAAGGCCGCGACGCGCTCAAGGTCGAGTGGGACGAGAGCAAGGCCGAGAAGCGTGGTTCCGAGGCGCTGATGGCGGAGTACCGCAAGCTCGCCGAGCAACCCGGCAAGCCCGCGCGCAGGGACGGCGACGCCGCCAAGGCGGTGGCCGGGGCGACCCGCAGGATCGCCGCCAGCTACGAGTTCCCGTTCCTCGCCCATGCGCCGATGGAGCCGCTGGACGCGGTGGTCAGGCTGACCGCCGACAGCTGCGAGATCTGGGCCGGCGACCAATTCCAGACCGTCGACCAGGGCAACGCGGCGCGCACCGCCGGGCTGAAGCCGGAGCAGGTGAAGATCAATACGCTCTACGCCGGCGGCAGCTTCGGCCGGCGCGCCAACGCCTGGTCGGACTATATCGTCGAGGCGGTATCGATCGCCAAGGCGCTGGGCGCCAACGGCGTGCCGGTGAAGCTGCAATGGACCCGCGAGGACGACATCCACGGCGGCTTCTACCGGCCGATGTACTACCACCGGCTCGAAGCCGGGCTCGACGCCGACGGCAAGCTGGTCGGCTGGCAACATCGCATCGTCGGCCAGTCGATCCTGGAAGGCACGCCGTTCGCCGCGGTGATGGTCAAGGACGGCGTCGACGCCACCTCGGTGGAAGGCGCCGCCAACCTGCCCTATGCGGTGCCCAATGTCTCGGTCGAGCTGAGCACCACCCAGGTCGGTGTACCGGTCCTGTGGTGGCGGGTGGTCGGCAGCTCGCACACGGTCTACGCGGTGGAAGCGTTCATCGACGAGGCCGCGCAGGCCGCCGGCAAGGACCCCTACCTGTTCCGCCGCGACCTGCTGGCAGAGCAGCCGCGCCTGCGCGGCGTGCTCGAACTGGCTGCGGAAAAGGCCGGCTGGGACCCGTCCAGGCCGCTGCCCGCCGGGCGCGGGCGCGGGATCGCGGTGACCGAGGCATTCAAGACCTTCGTCGCCCAGGTGGTCGAGGTCTCGGTGGACAAGGACGGCAAGCTGAAGGTCGAGCGGGTGGTCTGTGCGGTGGACTGCGGCATCCCGATCAACCCGGACGTGATCGCCGCGCAGATGGAGGGCGGCATCGGCTTCGGCCTCGGCGCGATCCTGCACAGCGCGATCACCCTGAAGGACGGCAAGGTCGAGCAGAACAACTTCGACGGCTACCAGGTGCTGCGGATCGCCGAGATGCCCAAGGTCGAAGTGCACATCGTGCCCTCCGGCGAAGCGCCCACCGGGGTCGGCGAACCCGGTGTGGCGCCCATCGGCCCGGCGCTGGCCAATGCGATCTTCGCCGCCACCGGGCAACGCCTGTACAACCTGCCCTTCCCCACCTCCTTCGCCAAGGCCTGAGCGAGACGCCCGCCGGCAGCTCCACGGCTGCCGGCGCGGCGCGGGCGGCCCTCCGAGGTTCGCCGCCGACCATACGGGTCCCCCCGGTGTCGCGCCGATTTGCCTCCGCCCGGCGTCGGGCGCAGACTTCAGCGTCCATTCGCCCGCGTAGCCAAGCATGACCGAGCCTCTCCCTTCTTCGTCCCTGGGCCCCGCCCTGCGTCGCTGGCGCCTGCTGCACCGGGTCAAGCAAACGCATGCCGCCGAATTGCTCGGCGTGGCGCAATCGACCATCTCGCGCTGGGAGTCCGGTACCCAGGCGCTGCTGGTGGAGGAACGGGCACGCCTGGAGCGTCTGCTCGGCGCCCGCCTGGAAGCCGCCGCCGACCAGGCACTGGCCCGCCTGGTCGAGGCCAACCCGCAACCCGTGCACCTGATCTGCGACCTCACCCATCGCTTGCTGGCCTGTTCGCCGGCACGCGCCGCGCAATTCGGCGTGCCCCTCGGCGAACTGCTCGACCGTTCGCTGTGGCCCTATTGCAGCGAGGAAATCCTCCGCCAGGAAGCCACCCTCGAGGAACTCGGCTGGCGCGAACTGCTGGCACCGCCGGCGCTGGAGTTCGCCAGCGGAGCGAACGCCTCGGCCATCGTGCCGATCCGGCGCAGCCGTTGCCGCTGGACCCGCATGACCCTCTCGGACGGACGCGCGGTGCGCCTGGTGGAAACCCTCTGACGTCGCCACGGATATTTTATCCATGGACCTTCAGCACCGCCGCGCCTAGGCTTGCAGGCTCGTTTCACCGGTAGCGGAGCCCGCGCCATGTCCCTCGAACTGCTGAGCAACCGCCTCGAATTCCTCCGCGAAGCCGAACGCCTGAAAGACGTCCTGCGCTCCGCGCACACCTCCTCCGGCCGCCCGGAAAGCACCGCCGAACATAGCTGGCGGCTGTGCCTGATGGCACTGGCCTTCGAGGACCAACTGGCCGGCCTGGACCTCGGCAAGGTTCTGCGCATGTGCGTGGTCCACGACCTCGGCGAAGCGATCCACGGCGACATCCCCGCCGTCGAGCAAGCCGCGCACCCGGACAAGGGCGAACAGGAACGCGCCGACCTGTTGCAGCTGACCCGTCATCTGGACACGCCGCTGCGCGATCGCCTGCTCGCCCTGTGGGACGAATACGAGCGCGGCGAGACCGCCGAAGCCCTGGCAGTGAAAGCGCTGGACAAGCTGGAAACCCTGCTCCAGCACACCCAGGGCGACAATCCGGCGGACTTCGACTATGCCTTCAACCTCGACTACGGCCGTCGCTATACCGACCGCGCACCGCTGTTCAAGACCCTGCGCGAGTTACTCGACGCCAGGACCCGACAGCGCCTCGCAGCTCGGCGCGACGCCTAGCGTGCGCCCGCCCGGGCAGCGTTACCAGCGCCACCGCCTACGTAGCTCGCCATGGCTACAGGGAAGCGGCTGGCACGTTTCCACCGACCGGGGCCTGTCCTGCACGCCTCAGTAAAGGCGCGCCTTGATCAGCGGCCGCAGCAGGTAGTTGAGCACGCTGCGCTTGCCGCTGAGGATGTCCACCTCGGCGACCATCCCCGGAATGATCGGCAATACCTCCTCGCCGCGCTTCAGTTGGCTGCCATCGGTCTTGATCAGCACCTGGTAGTAGGACTCCTTGCCATGCGGGGTGTCCTCCTCGATGGTGTCGGCGCTGATCTGCTCCAGGGTGCCCTTGAGGTCGCCGTAGATGGTGTAGTCGTAGGCGGTGATCTTCACCTTGGCCGGCATGCCGGGAACCAGGAAGGCCACGTCGCGCGGCTTGATCTTCGCCTCCACCAGCAGGCGCTCCTCTACCGGGATCACTTCCATGATCGGCTCGCCGGGCTGGATCACCCCGCCGCGGGTGTTGATCAGCACGGTGTTCACCCGCCCGCGCACCGGCGACAGGATCTCGGTGCGGCGCAACTGGTCCTGGCGCTGCTGGACGATCGGTTCCAGGGCGCTGAGATCGGCCTTGCGCTGGGCGCGCTCGGTATAGGCATCCTGGAAATAGGTGCTTTTCAGCTCGGTCAGCTTGCCGCTGAGGGTGGCGATGTCCTGGCTCAGCTTGAGCGCCTCCATCTGGCTCACCGCACGCTTGGCCACCAGCGGGCGAACCAGGTCGAGCTGGCTCTGCGCCAGGTGGATCTGCCGCTGGATCGCCTGGGTGCCCTCCACCAGTTTGTCGCGGCGCGACTTGAACAGCTCGCGTTCGGAACGCGCCAGCGGCCCCTCGGGATCGACGTCCGGCGGGAACTCGATGCTCTTCTTGCCGAGCACCTCGGCGTCGAGCCGGGCAATGGCCGCGCGCAGCACGCTGGCCTGGTTCGCCGACTCCTGGAAGTTGGTGAGGAAGCGCGTCTCGTCGAGGCGCACCAGCGGCTGGCCGACTTCCACCAGGTCGCCCTCCTTCACCAGCAGGCGGTCGAGGATGCCGCCCTCCAGGCTCTGGATCTTCTGGATGCGACTGAACGGCACGACCCGGCCGTCGCCGCGGGTCACCTCGTCCAGTTGCGCCCAGGCCGCCCAGCCGATGAACAGCAGCACGCAACCGAGCAGGGTCCAGAGCAGCGGCCGGTAGACCGGGTGGGTAGCCGCCAGCAACGGGTCGGCCAGTTGCCGGCGCAGGGCGGCGGCGTCGCGTTCAGAGTCCATGGTTGCCTCCTTCGGCGGCCTGCGGTGCCTGTACCTGGTTGCCCTGCACCACCTGCTCCAGCGGGCCGTCCATGATCACCCTGCCCTGGCGCAGGACCACCGCACGCTCGACCAGGGCGAGCATGCTTTTCTTGTGGGTGGTGATGACCAGGGTGCGCTTGCCCAACCATTGCTGCAGGTAGTCGATGACCTGTTTCTCGCTGCCCTGGTCGAAGGCCGCGGTCGGCTCGTCGAGCAGCAGGATCGGAGGGTCCTGTAGCAGCACCCGGGCCAGCCCGACGGCCTGGCGCTGGCCGCCGGACAGGCTGGCATTGCCCTGGATCGGCATGTCCAGCCCCAGCGGGTGGCCGCGGACGAAGGCGCCCAGGCCGACCCCGTCGAGGGTCTCCAGCAGTTCCTCGTCGCCCAGCGCGGCGTTCTCCAGGTTGAGGTTGTCGCGCAGGCTGCCATGGAACAGCGCCACGTCCTGCGGCAGGTAGCCGATACCGCGCTGGCGGTCGGCTGGGTCGATCTGGGTCAGGCTGACGTCGTCCAGCAGCAGGCGTCCCGCCTGCGCGTCGAGCAGGCCGCTGAGCAGGCGCAGCAGGGTCGACTTGCCGGCGCCGTTGCCGCCGAGCAGCGCCACCCGCTCGCCAGCGCGGATGTTCAGGGCCTGCACGTCGACCACCGGCGGGCTGTCGCCGTGGGCCAGGCGCACGCCCTCCAGGCGGTAATGTCCCTGCAGGCGCTCCTTGTGCACGAAGCGCTTGCCCTGGGGGCGCTCCTGCTCGGCGCTCATCAGTTGATCAAGGCCTTCCATCGCCACCTTGGTGTGCTGCCAGCGACCGAGGATGCCGGCCGCCTGCGACAGCGGTGCGATGGCCCGCGAGGCGAGGATCGAGCAGGCCACCAGGCCGCCGACGGTCATCGCGCCCTCGCTGATCCGATAGACGCCGAAGACCACCACGCCGACGTAGCAGAGCTGCTGGACGATGCTCGCCGAGTAGCTCAGGGTCGAGGCCAGGGTATGGGTTTTCATCGCCGTGCCGGCCAGTTCGCCGGTCAGGGTTTCCCACTGGTGCAGGCAGCGGCCTTCGGCGCGAGTCGCCTTGACCGTCTCCAGGTGCTCGAAGGCTTCCAGCAGCACGCCGTTCTTCATCGCCCCTTCGCGCAGGTTCTGCCGCGACAGGTGGCCGAGCAGGCGCTGGGTCAGCAGCCCCGGCAGGATCATCAGCACGCAGGCCACCAGCGGCACCCAGACCACATGGCCGCCGATCACGGCGATGATCAGCAGGAAGATCGCCACGAACGGCAGGTCGCTGATCAGCGCCGCGCTGGACGAGGTAAAGAACTCGCGCACCGACTCGAACTCCCGCACCTGGGTACTGAAGGCGCCCATCGACGCCGGCTTGGCGGCGACCCGGGTGCTCAGCACGCGGGAGAACAGCAGGGTCGAGAGTTGCAGGTCGAGGCGCTTGCCGAGCACGTTGAGCAGGTGGCCGCGCATGATCCGCAGGACCCCGTCGAGGATGATCGCCAGGGCCACGCCGCTGGCGAGGATCCACAGGGTGTCGAACGCCGCGTTGGGTACCACGCGGTCGTAGACCTGCATGGCGAACAGTGCCGAGGCGACCGCCAGGACGTTGGCCACCAGCGCCGCGGCGGTGACCTCGGCGTAGGAACGCCAGAGCCGCTTGAGCGGGCCGAAGAACCAGTGCTCGGGCAAGGCGCTGGCGTAGTCGCCGACCCGCCCGTCCGGCCGGTAGCGACACTTGGCGAAGATCGCCGTGCCGCTGTACAGCGCTTCCAGCTCGGCCAGCGGCATCCTCTGGCTTCCGCCGTCGCTCTGCGGCACCAGCACCTCGGCGTGCTCGCCGTCGTTGCCCACCAGCACCAGGGCGCGGCCGTCGTCGAGCAGCAGCAGGGCCGGCAGCAGGTAGCGGTCGATCCGGCGCAACGGCTGGCGCGTGACCTGGGCGGTGATGTCGGCGCGGCGCAACGCGCGGGCCACCAGGTGCAACGGCAGGCGACCGTGCTCCAGCGGCATGCCGTCCACCAGTTCGGCGTCGCCGAGTGGCCGGCCGAGCTGCCGGCAGAGCAGCAGCAGGCCCTGGCGCAACGGGTCGACGATGGGGTCGTGGTTGAGGATCACGACGTTATCCGGGGTTTTCTCAGCTTCCATGATTCAGCCGGTTCTCCAATAGCGGACCCAACAGGCCGACTTGCGCGGCCGCCCGATACTCGATGCGCTTGCGTTCGATCCGCAGGTTGATCAGTTGCCGCTCTGCCTCGAACCGCTCGCGCTGCACGTTGAGCAGGTCGATCACGTCGCGCCGGCCAACCTCGAACTGTTCGCGATACAACTCGCCGACCTGCTCCGACTCGGTCACCTGCTGGGTCAGCGACTGTTCCCGCCAGCGCAGCGTGTCGCCGTTGTCGAAGAGGTTCTGCAGTTGCCGGCGGATGTCGCGCTGCATCGCGTCGGCGCTCCATTTCGCCGATTCCAGGCGCTGCTGCGCGGCGGTCGGCCGGCGGAAGTTGGAAAGCCCCTGGAAGGTGTCCATGCGGAAGCGCAGGGATACCACCGAGTCGCTTTCCGGATGCCCGCCGATCTCCCGGCGCAGCGCGCTGGCCTCCAGGTTCAGTTGCGGCAGCAGCGACGCCTTGGCCTCGCGGACCTCGGCCTCGGCGACATTGGCGTCCTCCAGGGCCTTGCGCTGCAAAGGCGATTCGCGGATCACCCGCGCCATATCGCTGGCCGCCAGGTAGCGTTGCAGCGACATCGGCTCGGGCTCCACCAGGTCGGCGGGCTCCTGGCCGACCAGGATCGCGTACTGGTTGCGCGCGTCCTGCAGGTTGCCCTTCTCCAGCGACAACTGCTCCTGGGCCCGCGACAGTTCCAGATTGGCGCGATCCAGCTCGCTGCGGTCGGCGTAGCCGTCGCCGCCGCGCGCCTGGGTCATCTCGCGGATGCCGTCGAGGCGCAGGATGTGTTCGCGCACCACCTCCACCCGGCGCTCCGAGGCGAGCACGTCGAGGTAGGTCTCGACGATATCCAGCGCCGCGTCGTCGCGCGCCACCAGCACCGCCTCGGACAGCTTGCGCTGGGTCGCGCTGGCGCTGTCGACCTTGCTCGTCACCCGCCCCCAGTCGTACAGCATCTGCGACGCGGTGAGATCGTAGACGATCTCGCCGAAGTCGAACTCCTGCGGCCCTCCGGACATCGTCACGGAGGGGTAGTACCCCCCTTTGGCCATCTCCACCTCGGTGCCTGCGCGGTCCGCTTCGGCCATCGCGGATCGTACTTCCGGGTGGATCGCCAGCCCTGCCCTGACCGCCTGGTCGAGGGGCATGGCCGACGCGAACATCGGCAGGCCCAGGGAAAGGAGCCAGATGGCTCCCTTCCCATGCCGCCGTCCCTTGCGCGCGTACTGCCTGCGCCCGCGCATCAGACCACGACCTGTACCGTGTTGTCCTCGATCAGCAGGGTGGTACTGCCGAAGGTGTAGACGTCGTAGGTAATGCCGTTGATCAGTTGCGTGGTACCGGTATTCACCGCACCCACCACGTTCAGGGTGTCGTTGTTCTCGCCGGTGATCTGCAACGTGTTGTTGGCATCGGTGATGGCATCCACCTCCGCCGCGGTCAGGGTCAGCACGCTACCCGAATCGCCCTTGCCGAGGTCGATGCGCTCGAGGTTGCTGAGCGTGCCGACGCCGACGGCGTTGTAGTCGAGGTCGATGCCGTTGGCCAGGACCAGGGTGTCGAACCCGGCGCCGCCATCGATGCTGACGAAATCGGTCGCGGTGATCTGGATGGTGTCGTTGCCGTTACCGGCCACCACGTGATCGCCGGTGCCCACGTTGAAGATCAGGTCGCTGCCGTCGCCGCCGTTGATGTGCTCCGAACTGCCGTTGGCGCCGGACAGCACGTCGTCGCCGGAAGTACCGTTGACATCGATCTGGCCGATGTTGAGCGACAGTCCGTTGGGGGTCAGGGTGATCCCGTAGGCGGCGCTGTCGTTGCCGTTGCTGTCGGTGGACACCAGGTTGAACGAGATCTGCGAGCCGAGGTTGAGGATGTCGGTGATGTTCAGCCCCAACTGGGTGAGGATGGTCGGGCTCAGCAGGTTCAGCGAGAAGTTGCCGGACGAGTCCGCCTGGATCGGCAGCAATTCGACGTTCAACGCCGGGGTGATGACCCGGATCACCACGCTGGAGTTGGGCTCGGTGGTGCCGCTGAAACCGAAACGCGGGTTCAGCGGGTTGAGGCTGACGTCGAGGCCGAAGTTACCGATGGTCACCGGTTGCTCGATGCTGGTGCCGATGCCGATGCTCGCCGTGTTGCTCGGGTTGCCGGCCGGGTCGCGACCGACCACCGACACCTGGGCATTGAGCAACTGGTCCCAACTGAAGTCGACGTCCAGATCGGTGAGCAGGTTCAGCGACGCCAGCCCGCTGTTGTCGGCGGTCACCGTGGCGGTGGCGGTCACCCCGCCGACGTCGACGGTGACCGTCAGCTCGGTGCCCGGCTCCGCCGAGATGGTCAGGATGTTGCCGACCAGGGACAGCACCGGGGTCGCCGGCGGAATGGTGTCGATGGTGAACGGCACCGGGGTCGACGCGGTGCCGCCGTTGATGTCGGCGGTGACGGTCGAGGCGCCCTCCGGGAACGGGCCCATGCCGCCGGGAGGCGTCAGGGTCAGGGTCAGGTTGCCGGCGGCGATGTCGCCGGCGGTGAGGGTATGGCTGACCTCGGCCTCGTAGCCGTTCTGCCCGGCGAACTTGACCGTGACCACCTGGCCGACCTGCATGGTCGGACGGACCGTCACATCGACCTGGATACCGTCGCCGATCTCCGCGGCATTGATCCAGGTATCGGCGGCTTCCGGCACGCTGATGGTCGGCGGCGCCAGGTCCGGGGCGTTGATGGTGGCCGGCCCGCTGACGTTGCCGGCGGCGTCCACGGCAACCCCGGCGATCAGTTCGCCGGTGATCAGCGGCGGCGCGAACGGCAGGCTGAAGTTGCCGGCGCCGTCGACGGTGACCGTGATCGGGTTGGCGGTGTCGCCGTTGACCACGATACGCACCTGGCTGTTCGGCTCGGCGGTGCCGGTCAGCAGCGCGCCGTCGGCGCTGATGCTCAGCAGCGGAGCGGACGGCGCCACCGAGTCCACCGTGGTGCTGGCCGGACCGCTGGCGTTGCCCGCGGCGTCCTCGGCGACGGCGTTGATCACCGTACCGTTGGCCAGCGGCGTGCCGGGGGTGAAGGTCCAGTTGCCACTGCCGTCGGCGGTGGTCTCGCCGATCGGGTTGCCGTTGCCATCGGTGAGGATCACCTTGGCGCCGACCTCGGCGGTCCCGGTGATCACGCTGCCGTTGCTGGCATTGATCACCGGCGTGGCCGGAGCCACCGTGTCCACCGTGGTGCTGGCCGGGCCGCTGGTATTGCCGGCCGGGTCCTGGGCCACGGCGTTGACCACCGTGCCGTTGGCCAGCGGCGTGCCCGGCGTGAAGCTCCAGTTGCCGCTGCCGTCGGCAAGGGTCTGGCCGATCGGGTTGCCATTGCCATCGGTGAGGATCACCCGGACGCCGGGTTCGGCGGTGCCGCTGAGTTCGACACCATTGCTCGGGTCGATCACCGGGGTGGCCGGGGCCACAGCGTCCACCGTGGTGCTGACCGGGCCGCTGGTGTTACCGGCAGCGTCCTGGGCCACCGCATTGATCACCGAGCCGTTGGCCAGCGGAGTGCCCGGGGTGAAGCTCCAGTTGCCGCTGCCAT
>NZ_KV828528.1:29521-29791 GCF_001836405.1 Pseudomonas sp. HMSC057H01
CCGTGGTGCTGGCCGGGCCGCTGGTGTTGCCGGCGGCGTCCTGGGCCACCGCATTGACCACCGAGCCGTTGGCCAGCGGTGTGCCCGGGGTGAAGCTCCAGTTGCCGCTGCCATCGGCGGTGGCCTGCCCTATCGGGTTGCCGCCGCCATCGGTGAGGATCACCGTGGCGCCGGCTTCGGCGGTACCGCTGATCACCGTACCGTTGCTCGGATCGAGCACCGGGGTGGCCGGGGCTACCGAGTCCACCGTGGTGCTGGCCGGGCCGCTGG
>NZ_KV828528.1:29891-30183 GCF_001836405.1 Pseudomonas sp. HMSC057H01
CCGGGGTGAAGCTCCAGTTGCCGCTGCCATCGGCAGTGGCCTGGCCGATCGGGTTGCCGCCGCCGTCGGTGAGGATCACCGTGGCGCCGGCTTCCGCGGTACCGGCGATCACGCTGCCGTTGCTCGGGTTGACCACCGGGGTGGCCGGGGCCACCGCGTCCACCGTGGTGCTGGCCGGACCGCTGGTGTTGCCGGCCGGGTCCTGGGCCACGGCGTTGATCACCGTGCCGTTGGCCAGTGGCGTGCCCGGGGTGAACGTCCAGTTGCCGCTGCCGTCGGCGGTGGCCTGGCC
>NZ_KV828529.1:0-95102 GCF_001836405.1 Pseudomonas sp. HMSC057H01
GATGGGCTGGCCGCACCGCGCAGCGGTCGCAACACCGTGGAGAACCTGGAAGCGAAAAGAATTTGTCCCGCGAGGAATGCGCGCAGCGCAGGGGGAATTGTTTTCGCTGGAAGGTTGCGGCCATGAAGCCCAGCCACCGCCAGGATTCACAACAACACAAGGACGTACTGGCCGCCCGCTCCCGAATGGAGGCATGGCCGACTCGGCATCCCCGCGCGACGGCTTCACCGGCCTGCGCCCTGACACGGGCAAGGACAATGCCCAGCGACAAGGTGAAAGCGTTCCTACCGCTGCTTGCGGCCCTTTGCGTGAGGCGTGGCGTGGAAGCTCCATTGCAAGGCCGGGCGGCGTGTCGGTGAACCGTCCTTCGTGACGTACAGGCGACGAACCGCCAGCGTCGAGGACGGCACGCTTTCGTGCAACCTGCGGCAGCAAGCCGGGGCGTAGCCCCACACGCCCGTCCATTGCGGTGGGGCGCGTTCGGAATGTCGTCGGCGCTGTGCGCCGACGCACTTATGGGCTTCGAGGGTTTCCCGCGCACAAGGTCACTTGTGCGCCGCCCCTTCGCCGTCCGCCCGAAGGCGGCGAAGGGGCGTTCTGGCTTTGGGCTTGGAAACCGGGCGCGGCCACCGCCGCGCCCGGATTTTTGACCATCGGCACCAGGGCGGAACGGCCTGGGGCCGATGCTGATGGAACAGCGAAGCGCCCCGGCCGAAACCGGGGCGCTCGGTGGTGGTGAAGGTCAGGCGGCGAGTGCGTGGGCCTGCTGCTCGTCGTCGTTGTCGATGGCTTCCGGCTCGTCGTTCGTCACCGCCTGCGGCGCATCCTGCGCCGTGGTGTCGTCGGTGCCTTCGGCCTTGAAGATGGCAGGCATCCAGCCGGTGCCATCGGCCAGCCGCTCGGCTTCGCTGGCAATGTCGGCCTTCTTCAACTTCGCCAGCCGGGTGACGTGCGCCGGGGCGTACTGCTCCACGGCTTCCAGAATCGCGGCCTTCGGCACATGCCGGAAATAACCCTCATTGGTGGGCTTCCACCATGCGGCCATGTCCAAGCCGACAGCCTGCGCCAGTTCCGCGCCCGGTTGCTGCGGCGTGGCGCGGGGTGTCACCACGTCCACCGTGACGGCCACGGATATCGCCAGCAGCCGCACCAGTTCATCTTGCGACTTCGCTAGCAGCACGGCGAACAGTTCGGCGCTGTCCTCCGGCAAGCCTTCGCCTGCTACCTGCTGCAACTCGCGCAGCGCCACGGCGGCGGGCGAATCCGGTATATCCGGGGCGATGCCTTCCAGCCGGTCTTGCGCTTTCAGGCTCACGCCCAGCGGCAAGTCGTGGCCGTAGTGGCTGCCCTGCAAGACGGTCTGCACCATGCCATGCACCAGCGCGGCCAGCGCCACTTGCGGATGCCGGGCGACTTCGATTTGCAGCGCGGCGGTGCGGTGGGCGCTCAACCGCTGCGCCAGCTTGTCGGACATGGCGGCGGTCTTGGGCTGCTCGTCGTCCTCGCCTTCGTCGTCGTTCCCGGCTTCGCTTTCGCTGCCGAAACCTTGGCGCAGGCGTTCCAGTGTGCGCAGCGCCTTGGCCTCGGCCTCGCGCATCAACCCGCGATGAATCACTGCCTGCCCGTTGCGGTCGATGGTGACGATGGCACCGGCTGCGGCCTTCACGGTCGTGCCGTAGTCCTGCAAGCCATCTTCCAGCGCCTGCAACTGCTCGCCCACGGCTTCGCCTTCTTCCTGCAAGGCATCGGCCTTTTCCTCGTCCTCGGTATCAAGCGCGTCATCCACGGCGGCGGCCAGTTCGTGCATCTTGGTTTGCAGCTTCTCGATGCGCTGCGCTTCGCGCTTGTTCGGTTCGCGGCGCTCCCTCGGCGCACGCTGGAAGGCGTGCAGGTCGGCATGGGTCACGGCGGGGGTGGCATCCACCCACGCCCAGCCTTCGTCCTTCACCTCGGCGGCGATACCTGCCAGCTTGTCTTGCGCCAGCCGTTCCAGCAGCGCGGCATCGGTCAGATACACGCCCGCGTCACCTTCCGCGAACAGGTCACGGCGCACACCACCGCCTGCGGCTCCGTAGGTATCCAGCCCCACGAAACGCACCAGCGGATGCCGGTATGCGTCAATCTCGCGCTCGGTGAGGCGGTCGCGCAATTGGGAAGGGTTGCGCTGCCACGTCGGCGCGTCGTAGAACGCGGTTTCCTGCGCGGCGTGGTCGTCGGTGATGGCAAGGGCCATCAACTGATCGAGCGTCACGGCTTCGGCGCGGTAGTCGGCCAGCAGCCGGGGCGAGACGTTCGCCAGCTTCAAGCGGCGCTGCACCACCAGCGGCGTGACGCTGAAATCGGCGGCTATGTCCTCGATGGGTCGGCCTTCGGCCACCAGCGCGGCGAATGCCTCGAACTGGTCGGCGGGGTGCATGGCTTCGCGCTGCACGTTCTCGGTGAGGCTGGCCGTGCGGGCGGTGCCATCGGCCACCAACAGGCAAGGCACTTCCCATTCCTTGCTGATGCGGCGCTTCTTCGCCAGCAGCTTCAACGCGGCCAGCCTGCGGCCACCGGCCACGACTTCGTAATGCTCGCCATCGGCGGCGGCAATGACGATGAGGTTTTGCAGCAGGCCGACACGCTGAATGCTCGCGGCGAGTTCGGGAATGGACATGCGCGGGGTCTTGCGCACGTTGCGGCCAGCAGGACGCGACACCAGCCGCGACAGCGGAACCAAAATCAGGTTCTTGGTCGGGTCGGCGGCTTCCAGCGGGATAGCGGCGGCGGTGTTGAGGGCGCGGGCTTCGGTTTGGGTAATGGCGTTCATGGTGATAACTCCTATCGGTTCAGGGATGCAGCAGCGAAGAAAGCGGCAAGGGCTGCTGCCTGCCCCTGCCGCGTGGGGAATCAGGCCTTCAACTGGCGCAGGCCATCGGCCAACATCCAGAGGGCGCGATTGAGGCGCACATCGGAATCAATGCCCTGCACGGGGCGGGTCTGCTGGCGGCGTCCGTTGGCGCTGCGGCCATGCAATCCGCCTTTGGTCAGGTTTTCTTGGGTGCGGTTGAACACGCTCCACAAGTCCGGGCGGCGGTCGTCGAACCGGCGCGGCATCAGGATTTGGCTTTCCGTGATGGGCGCGGGCTTGTTATCGGTGGGGTCGTACTTGAGGGCCAGCGCGGAACGGGCGAACACTTCGGCTTCGCCTTCGTCCAGCGTGATAGCGCGCATCAGGTCGCGGGATTCCTTCACGCGTTCGAAGCCGCTCAACACCTCGAAAGCGCCTTCGATGACAGAACCGGCCACGTCGCCCTTGTGCGGCACGCGCACATCGGCCACGGTATCGCCGCACACAAGGCCATTGCTGCAAACGAACCGGAACATTCCGGCCAGCATCTGATAGCTGCTGGTGCCGTCGTGCGAGTTCAGCAGCACGATTTCATTGGCTTCCGCGCCGTTGATCTGACTGGCATGGCGCAGGCGAATCATGTGTTTGGTGTAGTCGCGGCGGTCGTCGTGCCGCACGCGGGTTTGCGCTGCCATGAAGGGTTCAAACCCTTCCTTGCGCAGTTCCGCCAGCACGGCGGCGGTGGGAATGTAGGCGTACCGTTCGGAGCGGCTATCGTGCGGGGCCTCCGCGAAGATGGACGGGGCTACGCGGCGGATTTGGTCGTCGGACAGCGGGTAGTCACTGCGCAGCGTCGGGGAATGGGAAGCGAATCGAGATGCGAGTTGCATGGTTTTCTCCAATGAGTTGCTGTGGTTTCAAAGCTGACCGGATTCCAAGATTCGGAGCCCGTTGTGGCTTCGGTTGGTTCGGCGCAGAGACCTGGGCCGGTCCTGTTTGCCGCCGTCTTTCCTGAGTTCATCGCCCGCGAAAAACCGGGCCAGCGAGGGACTGGCCGTCAAGGGAGAAGCGCAGGGTTGGTGCGGCCCGCAGCGCAGCGAGGACTCGGCCCTGCGCGCCTTGACGGCCAGGCACCGCGGGCTACGGTCGCGGGAAAAAGCGATGAACTTGGGGAAAGACGAACAGCGGCCAATGGGCCAGGGGGTGCGCTGAAACCAACGCCGCGCGGCGAGCGCCCCTGCGTGCCAGCGGCACGCCTAGCTGGATGGCTGTTGGTCGATCAGGTGCAACCTGTTCGGTGCATGCGAGGGGCGCCAAGCAAGGCGCGGCGGGGATGGGCTGTCCAGCCGATCCCCTGGAGGGCAAGCGCCGCGCGCAGGCCAGGAGCGAAGAGACGGCCGGAGGCATCAGGGATCAAAGCCGCATGGCCGCGACTCGGCACGAGGCGCGGGGCAACGCCCGCGAGCCCGACGGCGGCACGCCGGGATGCTCTACTGTTCACAACAAAATGTAAGTGACGCAATAGTACTTATGAGCCACAATGTAGCTACATCTATTGTGAGCGCAACAATGGCAAGTAACGACGTCGTTCGTGCCCGGATTGACGGGCAGATTAAAGAAGCCGCAACTGTTGTTCTGGCTGAAATGGGGTTATCAATTTCGGATGCGATTCGGATGCTGCTGACCCGAATCGCGGCAGATAAGGCACTCCCCTTTGACATCAATCGTGTGTCGTCCGATTCTGATCGGAAGGCACCATAAGGTTGCGCTGAGGCAAGGCCCGCAAATCGTTTCTCTGAACAGTAGGGATCAAGAATAGTTCATGGCATCTATCAGACCTTCAGCATTCAATCAACGTGAGCGTTTGGACGGCGGCCCCTTCCTTGTCATTGAAGCAGCCGAACCGGAAGAGGAAGGCATTAACGTTTTCTTCACTGATATTCCCGCAGCGGAGCGCAAGCCGGATTCGCCAATAGCGAGACTGCTCAATGTGTGTCCAGACAGATTGACCATTTGGCCTCTTAATATTCGAGAAGATCGCGACGATTACCTGCAACCTAAATACGGCACCCTTGAACGCATCGTCGTCGCTCGGCCTGTTATCGAGCCCTACATACTGCCAGAGACTACTGACGATGTCGTTGGGCTTCTTGAGCAGTTGCCGGATGGGTTTGCCAAAGATTTTCGATTCGGTTTGGGGCTTCTGTGGGAATATCGGCAAATTTGCGAAACAGCCGCCAGCTTAGAAAACGTAAGCATACTCATTGTCCACAAAGGAAATGACGCGAAAATTGATTCGCCATTCTTTATTCTCGGAATAAGAAGATTTCATGAATTAAGAAAAGAATTAAATCGCATAGCCTCTCGCCACCAGAGAGACGCGCGCAAGGACAAGCAATTTCATGTCTACCAGACCTTATTACATGCTGCCGATTCAGCACAATTTCCCGCTCTAAAGAAGAGCGTAAGACCTGATGCACTAACGGAAATGACCGATGGTGGGCGGCAGCATGTGACGCTTTCCAAGCGTGATCGGCGCGCCGCTGTTCGCATGGTTCAAGACAATATAGAAGCACTGGCGGAATCTGAGCCGCGCTCGCTGCTGGCATTAAAGAATGATATTGAGCTCATCACACTGAATCAACTGATTGAGCGATACCAGGAAATGCTTGGAAAAGGACTGACGGAAAGCAAGTGGCAAAGCTTCTTTCTGGAAAATCCTTTCATACTTAGTCTTGCATTTGCCGTTCCAGCCATGCTGGTTCAGGGGCAAGCTTATGCAGGTGGCAAGCGACTTAACGGGTCCGGCGGAAAATTTTCAGATTTTCTATACGCATCCGCTTCCACGGGCAATCTTGGCCTCATTGAGATAAAAAAGCCGCAAACCGAACTGCTAGGAAAATCTCCCTATCGTGGAGATGATGTTTTTGGCCCATCGACAGAATTGGGTGGAGCGATTGCTCAAATTCTAGATCAGCGTTTCAAATTGCAGAGTGAACTACCCGTCATAAAAAATAACATGAACCGATACGACCTCCACAGCTATGCGGTTCGCTGCATAGTTGTCGCTGGCATGACGCCACAAGAGCATCAGCAAAGAAAGTCATTCGAGCTCGTTCGAAATGCGTTCGCAGAGATCGTGATCGTGACTTTCGATGAACTACTTGCAAGGCTAACCGAGATTAAAAATGCGCTCCAACCGATTCCTACCTTAGACACGGTGCCGTTCTAAAACCAACTGACAGTTGGCCATTCCGTAGTTGGGATCAATGGCTGCAGTGTTCAACCAATCCATCGGCCGATCGGCATGTGGATTTCAACAACAAGATTGAATCAAATGCATATATCCAAGCTCAGCCTGGTCAACTACCGGAACTTTCCCAACACGAAGCTGCTGTTCCAGAAGGGTATCAACACTGTCATCGGCGAAAATGGATCTGGCAAAACCAATCTCTTTCGCGCAATCAGATTGCTGCTTGATGACAACATGATTCGCTCTGCCTACCGGCTGGAGCATACCGACTTTCATCGCGGCCTAGGGCGCTGGCAGGGACATTGGATCATCATCAGTCTTGAGTTTGAGGAAATCTCTGCGGATGAATCAGTGCAGGCGCTCTTCCGACATGGGACGGGCGTAATTGAGGAAGAGGCGAACGGCAAGGCCACTTACAACCTGATCTTTCGTCCGAAGAAGGAAATCAGGCTGCGACTTTCTCAATTGAACGATGGTGATCAGGCAGGCCTCGACGCTATCCTGAACCCGGTCACCATCGACGACTATGAAACGATTTTCACAGGTCGGAGTGAAGCCGACTTCAACGACGAGGCCTTCTATAAGGATGTGGTCGGCGACTTCGCGAATGTTCGATTCAATGAAGAGGTTGAATTTCGTGTTATCGGCGCGAAGATTCCGAACGTGCTGTCCGTCTCCAAAGAAATTTCGTTCACTTTCGTCCAGGCGCTACGGGACGTCGTCTCCGAATTTCACAACAACCGGACAAATCCGCTCTTTTCGCTTCTGAAGGGCAAGAGCGGCGATATCGACCCCGTGGCGTTCCAGGCTATCACCGACGGGGTAAAGGCATTGAATGACTCCATCGAAGCGTTGCCAGACGTGCAGGTCGTCCGGACGGATATCAGAGACACCATCAAGGATGCGGCGGGTGAGGCGTATTCGCCGTCTTCTCTTTCTATCAAGTCGGATCTGCCAGACGAAGCTGACAAGTTGTTCCAGTCGCTCAAGCTGTTCGTTGGCGAATCGGGGGAGAGCCACGAAGGACCGATCCACGAGCTGAGCCTTGGTGGAGCAAACCTGATATTCCTCACGTTGAAACTGCTTGAATTCAAGTATCAAAAGGCTAAACAGTCGATCGCCAACTTTCTGCTTATCGAAGAGCCGGAAGCTCACATTCACACACATATCCAGAAAACACTGTTCGACAAGCTCAAATACGACGACACACAGATCATTTATTCGACCCATTCGACGCACATCTCTGAGGTCAGCAATGTTCAGAACGTGAACATCCTCGGCAGAGAAGGTGATCGTTGCGAGGCATACCAGCCTGCAATTGGCCTAAACCCAGAAGAGATCGGCAACATTCAACGCTACCTGGATGCTGTCCGTAGCAACTTGTTGTTTGCCAAGAGCGTCCTCTTAGTGGAGGGCGATGCAGAAGAAATTCTCGTTCCGATCCTGATCAAGAACGTGCTAGGCGTCAGCCTTGATGAACTCGGCATCAGTTTAATTAATATCCGCAGCACTGGATTTCAGAACGTCGCGGTTCTTTTCGATGATGCCCGAATCCGGAAGCGGTGCAGCATCGTCACCGACCTTGACAAGTCCATCATTGACACAACGCCGGCGGCGGGAGACTCCGAAGGGCTGCTCCGGCGCAAGGGCAAGTATCAGGCATCCCAGGAAAAAGGGGTCGCCAGGAAAGCGTTATTGGAAGACACCTTCAAAGATAACGGGTGGGTTTCTCCATTCTTTGCCCCCCATACCTTCGAGGTCGACTTCATTGCCGCCGGCAATGCGCGTAAGGTGGTCGGCATCCTTCCTGATGTCTACAAGGATGCACCAACCATCGCGACGGCCAAGGCGGAGCTCGAATCAGCGGACATCGCGTTGTTCGGTCAGCGCGCATTGACCATGGCGGACAACTACGGCAAGGGATGGTTTGCCATCTTGCTGGGAAAGAAGATCGATCCGCAGACCGCCATTCCGAAGTACATCTTGGACGCCATCGCTTTTGCGCATCCGGTGGTCACTAAGGAAGTCTGGTTTAACGTGCTGAGCTACCGCGTGAACTACATCGATGCAGAAGATATCTTCACTGCGTCTGCCGTATTCGACGACTTTAGGGCCAAGCTGCTGGCCTTCCGAAATGGAGACATCGACTTCGTCGGCATCCGAAACGAGATGCTTGCCACGTTCCCAGATGATCGCATCAACGATGTACTCGCGGTGTTCTGATCATGTTCATGTGGAACAAAGATGATCTGAATCCCGAGCAGGAAGCAGCCATTCTGAAGCCAGGGAGCGTCTTTCTCATCGCTTGCCCGGGCAGCGGGAAAACGCGCACGCTCACCTACAAAATCGCCTATGAGTTGTCCAGGCTGAAATCGAACAAGCAGTTTGTCGTTGCCATCACTTATACGCACCGTGCCGCCGACGAAATCCACGAGCGCATTGAGAGCCTTGGGGTGGATACATCCCGATTATGGATAGGAACGATACATTCGTTCTGTCTTGAATGGATATTGAAACCGTACGGCATCTATCACGAAGCGTTGGATCGAGGCTTCCGTGTGATCGATCAGCATGAGCGCGAGAAAATCCTGGAGGCATTGTGCAAGCCTTACCAGAAGCCAAAAATAACATTCTGGGATTGTGAGTTTTATTACACCGAAACTGGATATGTGCTCTCCTGCCCACAAGATTGGAAGCATTCGGGTCTTCACGTCATATTGGGCAAGTATTTTGAGATTCTGCACGAAAGTCGGCAGCTAGACTTTGAGCTCATTCTTTACTATGCGTACCAACTGATCGCACGTCATCCTGCGATCAGCACTCTTCTGGCACAGTTGTTCTCTTTCGTGCTGATCGACGAGTATCAGGACACCAAACGAATTCAGTATTCGATCATCACCGCCATTCTGAAAGCTGGTCAAGGTGCGACCAAGGCCTTTATTGTCGGAGATCCTAACCAGGCGATTTATCAATCGCTTGGCGGATATCCGATTGCCTTCGAGGATTTCAAGGCGATGGCCAATATCGATTTGGACGAACTCGAACTGTCGCGGAACTACCGTTCTTCTGAGCGCATCATTGAGTACTTCGGAAACTACAACGTTCACAACACACGCATCGAAGCCGCATCCGAGGACAAGGCGTACCCAAGCCTTATTTCATTCGACGACACAGTGAGCAAAAATGATCTGGACGCTGAGCTCATCCGGCTCATCCGTTTCAACATTGAGACTATGGGCATCTCACCTCACGAGGTGTGCATTCTCGCGCCACAGTGGACGCATCTTGCAAGCATGACACGTCGTTTGGTCGCCAGCATGCCGGAGTACTCATTCGATGGCCCCGGTATGGTTCCCTTTGCACGGGACACAGAGAATTTCTGGTACAGGCTTTCTAAGATTGCACTTACTCAGGCATCGCCGGGAATGTATGTGCGCAGACTGCGGTGGGCCGGGGAGATTCTGAATGACCTAGAGGCGGCCGGGGCTAGCGTGTCGAAGCTCACGCGGAGGTCCTTGTTGAGGGAGTGCAATGCAATTAAGATCGATGAAACAGATGGTCTTACCTACTTGAGCGCATTTTTCGAGCGTCTGTTTGCAAACTTAGCAATCGACTTTCGCCTTTTCACGCTGCTTCAAGAGCATCACGTTGCCTTCTTCGATAGTTCGCAAGCCCGGGTAAATCGATTGAAGAGTGAAGGTAGCGAATTTATAGGCGATATTGAGACATTCAGGAAGGTATTTCAGCATAGGACTGGAATCACCATCTCGACGATACACGGCGTCAAGGGAGCCGAGTTCGATGCAGTGATCGCTTATGCATTATTAGAAGATATGGTGCCGCATTTCAATGATCCGAACGGTCAAGAAAGCGCGATGAAATTGCTGTATGTCATTGGTTCGCGGGCAAGGAAGAACCTGCACCTTGTTTCGGAACGAGGTCGAGTTCGCCAGTATTCTGGCGAAGAGTATCAAGTAACTCGCAAGCTTGCCTCATGCAGTTTTGGATACGATCAAATTCCATAGAAATCACGAGTAGCGCAACCGCGCTCTCTATGGGATGCCCTACAGCTTTGTTTAGCGTTTGGCTGAATCATCTGCGCGCGGCTCGCTCTGCATGCCCTGCTGTCGCCAGCTCAACATGCAAGCGGAGCGCGCAGGCCCGGATCACAGTGTCGGGCCGTGGAGGGCTGGCGAATGCCAGTCCCGTCAGGGATGAGCGAATAGCGAACGTGGAGCAGCGCGATCCACAAAGTGGAGACGCTCAAGGTTCCGTCGCTTACTATTTGGACTACGGCGAGTTGAGTAAAAAATATGAAAAATATCTTTGAAGAAATCAATGAATTTTCTTCGGAAAAAATCGCGTTATTCAGCTTTGGGAAATTTTGCTACGTCTTTCTTAATAAAGACCCGATCTTTGTCAAGAAATTGCTTCCCCTCATCCAAACCTCTCTGGCAAATGAGAGCTTTCAGGCAGACGTAATGCGTGCTTATACGGAGGGCTGCATGAATGAAAAGGCGGCCATTCTGAAAGAATTTGAAGCCAAACGCGACCATCCAAACGCAGCCAAGTTTTATGGGCCACAGCTTGATCTAGTGGACAAGCGATTGGCTATAAAGACAATCCAGCATTTAATGGACTACTTAAATAATTATCTCAACGAGTATCCGGGATCGCTAGAAATTCTCAACAATTCCTACAAGCATATCCATGACGAAGATGGTGTTTCGTACATAAAAGAAAATTACGCAAATTATCGCATTGGCTGCATTTTTTATTCCAAGCACCAATCAATCATGGGGAGGGCTGAGATGCTGGAGCTAAAATATTCCAAGGTAGTTGAACGTGAGTACGAGAAAATTGGAATTGACATAAGAAAGGAAGATGCTCAGTTCTCTAAATATAGTCTTGTCAGCCTGAACGAGAATATTCAGATATTCAACGACAAGGATAGTCAGACAATACGCGATGAACGCATAGGGCGACACTTCTGGATAAAAGTTCCGAGGAAGCTGCTTACCTCTATCGAGGAACTCATTGAAAAAGGAATGCTGTCCGAAATAGCATTCAGGATTGATTACGTCTCCGATTATGTCCCTGCAATGGAGGAGATGGAGTTTGGCGCTCCGTTGCGATTGAAAATATCTTCCCTTCCTAGATTGTCAAAGTTCTACTCCACCGATAAATATGAGAACAATCTATGGATTCACCATGACGCAGAGAAGCTAAGTTTGACTTTTGAAGAATTGATGGAGGACTTTGAGGTGGCAGGCGACGACGTCGTAACGCAAGTCATCCATCTTGAATACAGTTCAAAAGGCGATGATTTTTTTATAACTCACTTGGATCACGAATTTATCGTATATACGTTGGATAGCTATCAAGAAAGATTGAGCAATGCCAACATCAAGGGGCATAGAAAAATAAAGACATTCAAAATAGATAACTCAATGATCCCGTTTGATATAAATATTAGCGGGGATCTTTTTCTGTTTCAGGTTCTCGATTCGTATTTAAAAAATGATGACTTGATTCGTGAATATTTTGAAAAAATTAACTGACTTTATAGTTTGAGATATTTAATTAAAACAGCGATCGGCATAGAACATGGCGCTGCTGCCCGCGATAATCATGTGATTGGGCGCTCGCGCCCACTAGCCCCAGCGCATCCTTGAGCCGCAGGCCAGTTCCTTATCGGCCTATGGCGATTCCACACTAGCATGGAGCCTCGATAGAGCAAGAGATCCGTTGCCACATGCTCGTGCTGTGGTTTGGGTGTACGGTTGGACAGATGCTGCTGTCAGGACTTCTCGCCAGGCTGCCGCTGCTCGATCTGCAACCGCGCCCGTTCGGTCGCCTGCTGCAACCGCTCCCCCAGCACCGCACGCGGCGGCAGGGTCGTCAGGTATTCGGCTACGTGGATGCCCGACTTGTCCAGCTCCAGCAACTCGATCTGCTCTGACTTCTTGCCGGTACAAAGAATGATGCCCAGCGGCGAGGCTTCCTCCGGTTCGCGTTCGTGCTTGTCGAGCCAACGCAAATAAAGCTCCATCTGCCCCTTGTATGCTGCCTTGAACTCGCCGATCTTCAACTCCACCGCCACCAGCCGCCGCAGCTTGCGGTTATAGAACAGCAGGTCCAGGTGGAAATCCTCGTCGTCGATCTGGATGCGTTTCTGCCGGGCTAGGAAAGAGAAGCCCGCGCCCAACTCCAGCAAAAAAGACTCCATTTCGCGGATGATCGCGGCTTCCAGGTCGCCTTCCTGCCAGGTATCGCGCAGGCCCAGGAAGTCGAGGATGTACGGGTCGCGCATGACCAGCGCCGGCGACATGCGCTGCGCATCGCGCATCGCCGCCAGCTCTTGCGTGATCGTCTCGTCCGGCTTCTTGGACAGCGCCGTGCGCTCGTATAGCATCGAGTCGATGCGCTCGCGTAGCGTCCGCACGCTCCAGCGTTCGGCGCTGGCCATTTGCACGTAGTAGTCCCGCTGGAGCGGGTCTTTTAGCGGCAGCAGCGCCACGAAATGCGACCAGCTCAATTGTCGTGACAGCGTCACGACAATTGGCTCGTCCGAGAAGGTGGCGGCGAACTGCACCATCCGGCGCAGGTTCTTGTCCGCGAAGCTACGTCCGTAGTCGCGGACAAGCTGCGCCGCCAGGGTCGGCAGGATTTCGTCGCCGTACCCGGCCCGCTGCCCGGCAAGCACTTCCGTATGGATGCGCTGGCCAATGCGCCAGAACAGCAATGTCAGCTCGGCATTGACCGCCGAGGCGACGCGCTGGCGCGACGCTTCGATCAGTGCCCGGATGTCGCCCAGCAGCGCGGGCGGCGCTGCTGGCGCTGAGACGGATGCCTTGCGCCGGGTCATGCGGCCACCTCCTTGGCTCCCTGCATCCCGGTGATCGTCTTACGCCGATTCGCCACCAGTTCGGCCGCCTCTCGCACCGGCTTATCCTCGGTGTGGACGTAGCGCATGAACATGACGACGGTCTTGTGCGCCGTTAGCGCCATGCCGACCTTGACCGGGATGCCCGAATTGGCAATGTCGGTCGCCGAACGGTGGCGGATGCCGTGCGTGCCCACGTGCGTAGCGCCAGCCGCCTTGAGCGCACGGCTCCAGCCACCGTAATACTCGCCCGTGGTTAGATGCTTGCCAGCGTGGCTAGGAGAAGGCAGCACATAGCGGCTACCCTCCTGCCGGGGTGCCGTCGAGAGTAGCCGATAGGCTTCCTCGCTCATGGGCTTAGACATGCCGCCTGTCTTGCTGTCAGGCCAGACGACGCGCCGGTTCTGCAAGTCAACCCAGTTCCATTCCAGCGCGATGATTTCCGAGCGGCGGCCGGCGAACTCGAACTGCAGGCGGATTCCCAAAGGGATGACGTAGTTCTCCAGCCCCTCCGACTCGATCTTGTCGAGCTGTCGGAACAGGTTGCCCATTTCTTCGTCGCTGATGAGGTGAGTCGATTTGCCGGCAGGGAACATCGGGACGTGACGGCAAGGGTTGGTACCGTCGGGCCGATAGCCCCATACCTCGGCCATGTTGAACATCTTGCGCAAGACGCTGAATACCTTGTTCGCCTCGGTCTGCTTGTACGAAAGCTTTTCCATCAGTCCGGCGATTTCAGGACGCTTCACGTCCTGAACTTTCTTGCGTCCCAGCAGCGGAATAATGTTGCGATTGATGACAGCCTGATAGCCGGCTTGGGTGCTGAGCTTGTTGCGCTTCTTGGAGTAGTCCTCCATGAACTTCGTGCATAGCTCCTTGACCGTAGGTGCCTGGCGCGCCTCCGCCTTCTCTGCGGCGGGATCTCCGCCTCGGCGGACTTGGGCCAGCCATTCCTGCGCCAGCGACCGCGCCTGTTCGACGGTCAGCTCCCCGTACAGTCCTAGCGAGGGCTTGCGGCGCTCGCCAGCGTTCGTCCGGTACTGGAGCATGAACACCTTGCGACCCGCCGGGGTAATCTTGCACAGGAAGCCGGGGACCAGCGTGTCCCGGAGTTCGACGGCCTCTGCCTGGGGTTGCGCCGCATCGACAGCGGACTTAGTGAGTTTGATCTTAGCCATGATGACTCCTTGGAAAGACCTGGATTCCAAGGGCCGGATAGGAGTCAGGCGGTCGGAAGTCAGGTCAGGTTTCGGAAAGCACCGGCATATGTTGAACTCGCTTAAGTCATTGATAAACCTGCTGTATCGGGCTGTAGCGTAGTCCAGCGAATTTCGGTGCTGGAGTCATGGTGAAATAAAAAAACCGCGCTCGAAGGCGCGGCTCTTTTCGTTGTCGGCGAACCGCCTCAGCGGCGCTTCTCGATCTTGAAGAAGAACATCTTGGTCGCCTGGCGGGCGACGATCTTGCCACCGCTGACACGCGGCTCGAAACGCCACTTGGCCATGGCCTGGCGCACCGAACGGTCGAACATGCCTGACGGCACCGACTCGAGTATCTGAATATCGTCGATGCGGCCATCGGTGGTAATGGTGAACAGCACCTTCACCCGGCCCTGAATTCCCCGTGCCTGGGCCATCCGCGGATAGACCGGTTGCGCCATGCCCAACGGCTTGATGTCGCTGTCGTTGAGGCTGCCGCTGGGCAGGCCGGCCGGGCCTTGCGAGCCGCTGGGCGCAGTCTGCGCGCCGGGCGTGCTCTGCCCGACGGTAGGCGCGGGCGGCGGCGCGGCGCTGGACGGGCTGGGCTGGCTGGATGCTTCCGTGCTCGGCTCGGGTTCCGGCTTGGGTTTGGGTTCCGGCTTCGGCTTGGCCTTGGGAATGGCGTTTTCCACCGGTTTGGGCTTGGGTTTCGGCTTGGGCTTGGGTTTTTCCACCGGCTTCGGCTTCGGCGGCTCCGGCTTGGGTTCCTCGATCTTCGGCGGCGTCGGTTCCGGCGCGGCAGCCGGCGGCTGCGGGGTCGGCTCGGCCTTCTTCTCGAGCTGGACGAAATTCACCTGCATGGTCTTCGGCAGTTCGCCGTGGCCAAGGTTGAGTTCGGCCGGGGTCGGCATCACCCACACCAGCGCACCGATGATCGCCACATGCATCGCCACCGCCGCGCCGGAGGACAACCACCAGCGCGACTTGGGCGGCTCGCCGGGGACGTCTTCGGGATCGCTGCCATGGGCGTAGGGGATCAGCACTTCCTCGACCGCCACTTCCTCGTCGCGGCGCGCACCGGAGCAGTCCACCACGCGCAGGTTGGGCTCTCCGCGCTGGGCATTCACGCATGGCAGGGACTCGCTTTCGTCTCCCTGGGCAGGAGCGGTGGGATGGTCTTCGGCGAGCGCGGCCAGCGAAAAACGGTCAGGCGACCGTGAAGGCTGTGGCGACATGAGGGCGACCTGCGGAGAAGTGAAAGGTAAGGAAGTAGAGTCTTCTGATAATTATTATCATTCAGTCGCGTCCTCAGGGCAACCTTGGCGGATCATTCCGCGACCATCCGACACGCCAGGAACGCCTCTTCGAGCGCCTCTTCATCCGCGCCTGCGGCGAGGATCAGTTCCAGCCGATTATTCCGTCGCCACGAGGACTTGCCCCAGTTATCCACAAACGGCGCGGCATTCGCTGCATACCAACCGTCCGCGCAATGCAGCACCGCCTTGGCCCGCCGCAGTCCGGACAAACGGCTCAGCCAGGCGTCCACTGCGACCCGATCGAAACGCACCGACGGCGCCAGCCGCCAGCCGATGGCCAACTGGCCGTCCTGCTCGCGCACGGCGCGCAGCGGTCGCTCGGCGGGCAGCACCGTTCCCAACTGAGCAGGCGCGTCCGGCAGGGCCGCCCAGGTCGTCGCGCTACCTTCCCCGGCAACGCTGGTCGGCAGATCGCGCAATGCCAGGTGGCCGCGCACGCTCCAGCGCAACGGCAGGACCGGCAGGCGCGCGCGCACGGCGCAGCGCTGCGTCGCGTCGAGCGCTTCGGATTTGTTCAGCAGCAACATGCCGGCCGCTTCCAGCGCCTGTTCCTGTGCCTCCGGCAGCGGTTGGCCGGAGGCCAGCGCGGCGGCATCCAGCACCACTACCAGGGGTTGCAGGGCCAGGACGCCGGACCAGGGAGGAGCCTGCAGCTGTTTCCACAGCGCCAGCGGATGTCCCAACCCGGAGGGTTCGATGAACAGCCGGTCCGGTCGTGCCCGACGCAACAAGCGACCGAGCCCCACCTGGAACGGCACGCCATTGACGCAGCAGAGGCACCCGCCCGCCACCTCGCCGATGGCCACGCCCTCGACGTCCGTGGCCAGCAGCGCGGCATCCAGGCCGATCTCGCCGAACTCGTTGACCAGCACCGCCCAGCGCTCGCCCGCCGGCTTCTGCGCCAGCAGCGAGCGGATCAGGCTGGTCTTGCCGGCCCCCAGGGGGCCGCCGATCAGGTGTGTGGGTATCTCTCGAAGCATCTGCGCAACCGGAATGTGAAAGCCTGTGGATCAATGCGGTCCTTGCCTGCGGGGAGCCAGGCCCCGTGCTAGAGTCGCGCCCGTCTGCAATGGAGTCCTCGCATGCGTCCGTTCCTGTTCTTCCTGTCCTGCCTGCCGGGCCTGGCCCTGGCCGAAGCCTGCATCGTCCATAGCCAGGCGAAGAATCTCGATGTGAAGGTCTGCCAGCAGAACCGCAGCATCCCGGCCAAGCTGTTCCGCGAAGGCTTCTGCCAGCCACAACTGCAGGGCCAGAAGGTCGAGGTGGCGTTCGCCGAGGAGTGTCCGACGGGCGCCTTCGGTGTCTGCCGCGACGCCAGGGTACCCAATGCGCCCTATCGGCAGGACATCTTCTACTACGGCATAGCGACCGACGCACGCTACCTGGAGCCGTTCTGCGCCAGCCAGAGCCAAGGCCGCTGGGAAGAGCCTAGCGCCGCGAAAAAGCCCTGAGCGCGTCATCAGCCTGTCACAGCGTCCGGGCTAAATGGGAGTCGGGTACCTCAGCACCCTTCGTCCCCATCCCCAAGGTAGGACGACTTTTTGGTGATAGGCCATCTGCGGATGGCCTTTTTTTATTCCTCGAAAGACACTTGTCCACAGGCTCAGGCAAGCCAGTCCAGGGTCAACAGCAGGCGCGCCAGCCCGGGCTCCGCTCGCGGCGAGCGATGCACCAGTCCGGCACCTTCGTTACCCTCCCAGCGTTCGCCCTTGAGCAGCGCCACGTCGCCTGTGGACAAGCTATGGATAAGCTGTTCATCGACAACTTCCGCCTGTGCTCCACCAAGCAGCCGACGGTCCAGGCCGGACTCGTCCAGCCATTCGCTGGCAGCGCCCTGGTAGGTGGTGACCAGCCGCAGCGGCACGTGGTCGACATGGAAACGCGGGCACATCGGTTTATCCAGAACGCGCAGGCGCAGGCCGATACGCCGCGCCCCGGTCAGGCAAAAGAAGGCCTCGACCAGCCAGCCCAGGTCGTCGAGGAAATCGGCTTGTCCCGGCAGTTGCCGCGCGTCGAGCAGGCCGTCCAAGGCGGGTAGCCGTTCCTCTTCCATCTCCAGCGTCTGGCTCAGCGCCAGTCCCGGCCGGTTGCGTACTAAGGCGGCGGCGAAGTCGCGCAGCGCCGGGTTCAACCGGCGTGTCCAGACCGCCAGGTTGACCCCGTCGCGAAGCACCTCGGCCAGCACCTGGGGGTCTTCGCCGAACGCCTGGCGCGGCAACGGACTTTCCTGTGGCAGTGCGCTCATGCGGCGTGCCCCCAGTCCTCGAAGGGGTCGTCCAGGCCCTGCCAGCCCGGAATGCCCAGGTTCATCTCGGCATCATCCAGCAGGCAAGCATCGAGGGCTGCGCGCAGGGCCGTGAAGTCCAGGTTCTGGCCGATGAAAACCAGCTCCTGGCGACAGTCGCCGACGCCTTCCTCCCAGTGCCGCATGATCGCCCGCAGGCCCTCTTCGTCCTGTGGCCACTGTCCGGTCGGCACGAAGCGCCACCAGCGGCCCGCCAGGCCGTAGCGCATCAGGCCGCCGGCCTGCGACCAGCTGCCAGCCTCGCGGGGCCGGCTGGCGAGCCAGAAGAAGCCCTTGGAGCGCAGCAGCCGCCCCTGCTTCAGCGGATTGTGCAGGAAGGCGTGGAAGCGCGCGGGGTGGAACGGACGGCGCGCCCGGTAGGCCATGGAGGCGATGCCATATTCCTCGGTTTCCGGCAGGTGCTCGCCGCGCAGTTCCTTCAGCCAGCCCGGCGCGGACGCCGCGCGATCGAAATCGAAGCGACCGGTATCGAGGATCTTCGCCAGCGGCACCTGACCCATCACCATCGGCAGGATCTCCGCCTCGGCATTGAGCTGGCGCAGGATCGCCAGCAGTTCCTCGCGCTGCTCGCTGGAGATCAGGTCGATCTTGCTGACCAGGATCACATCGGCGAATTCGACCTGGTCGATCAGCAGGTCGGTGATCGAGCGCTGATCCTCCTCACCGAGGGTTTCGCCACGGCTGGCCAGGCTGGCGGCCTCCTGGTAGTCGCGGAGGAAATTCATCCCGTCGACCACCGTGACCATGGTATCCAGTCGCGCCACGTCGGACAGGCTGCGGTCCAGCTCGTCGCGGAAGGTGAAGGTCTCGGCCACCGGCATCGGTTCGGAAATCCCGGTGGACTCGATCAGCAGGTAGTCGAAGCGGCCTTCCCGGGCGAGACGGCCGACCTCTTCCAGCAGGTCTTCGCGCAGGGTGCAGCAGATACAGCCGTTGCTCATCTCCACCAGGCGCTCTTCAGCGCGGTTCAGGCTGACATCGCGCTGGACTTCGCTGCCATCGATATTGATTTCACTCATATCGTTGACGATCACCGCAACCCGGCGGTTCTCGCGGTTCTTCAGCACATGGTTGAGCAGCGTGCTCTTGCCGGCGCCGAGAAAGCCGGACAGCACGGTGACAGGTAGGCGTTGGTTCACGGTTGGTAACCTCTTCAGTTGTGCCGCACGTGGCGTTCGCGCTTCTCCTGGCGCTCTTTCGCCTCGATGCAGAGGGTGGCGGTGGGACGCAACAGCAGGCGGCGCAGGCCGATCGGCTCGCCGGTTTCCTGGCACCAGCCGTAGTCGCCGCGGGCCAGGCGCTCCAGCGCTTCGTCGATCTTGTCGAGCAGCTTCTTCTCCCGCTCCAGCAGGCGAAGTTGCCATTGCCGCTGTTCCTCGCGGGAAGCCAGGTCGGCCTCGTCGCTGGGGCGTTCGAGATCGCGCAGCTCGCCGAATTCGCCTTCGATGCGCGCCTGAAGTTCCTGGCGCTGACGCAGCAGCAGGTCGCGGAAGAAGTCCTGCTGGGCTTCGTCCATGTAGGCAGCGTCGGGCTGGGCAAGCAGTTCCTGTTCGGTCATGGGCTGAACCTGGGAAATTTAAAACGTTATACTATAACAGTTAACACCACAATCGATGGCCCGCCAATCGCCTTCCGGCTACCCTGGGCCCACGTCATCCCGGGATCCACCGATGCGCCGCGTCCTCCACCTTTACTGCCTGGCCCTCCTGCTGCTCGCTCCGGCGGCACAGGCGCAGGGCTTTCTTCCCGGCACCCGCCCGGCGGAATGCGCTTACCTGCGCACCGTTCTGGCCTGCATGGATCGGCTGGGCAACCACTACAGCGTCGCCACCGGCGGCAACGACACCTGGCTGCGCGGATACGACGCGGCAAGCGGACGACGCTGGGCCCAGACCAATACGCGCTACGGGCGCCTGACCTTCTTCAGCGGCATCGCCAGCGACGGGGAAATCTGGGTCGGCCTCAGCCGCAACATCGGCTGGACCAGCGTCAGCCGCCTGAGCAGTTCATCGGGCCAGCGCCAACGCCTGACCTGCGGGCGGGTCAGCGGCTGCAGCGAAGGCCCTAGCCGGGAGGCTGCGCGCTGAGCGCCGCCAGGTAGCTGCCGGCGGGAGGGCGTTGCCGGAAGTAGCCCTGCACGCCAGCGAAGATCGCCTCGGCCAGGCGCTGGCGATGGCGTTCGTCCATCAACCGGCGACAATCGCCGCGATTCGAGATGAAGCCGGTCTCCACCAGGATCGAAGGGATGTCCGGCGACTTGAGCACGGCGAAGCCGGCCTGCTCGACACGCTTCTGGTGCAGCGCGGTGACGTCCGACAACTGGCCGAGAACGCTGTGGCCGAGGTCCAGGCTGCTGGCGATGGTCGAACTCAGGGCCATGTCGAGGATCACCCCGGCGAGTACCTTGTCGCGGCCCTGTAGCGGCAGGTTGCCGCTGTTGCCGATCAGGTCGGCGCCGTTCTCGCGGTCGGCCATCCAGCGCGCCATGGTCGAGCTGGCGCCATGCTCGGAGAGGGCATATACCGATGCGCCGGAGGCGGTCAGTCGCGGCGCCGCGTCGGCGTGCACCGAGACGAACATGTCGGCGTTGTAGCGCCGAGCCACTTCCGGCCGCTTGCGCAGCGGGACGAACACGTCGCCGTTGCGCACCAGGCGCGCCTTGAAGCCTTTCTCGCGGTCGATCCGCCGCGCCAGCAGGCGGGCGATGGCCAGCGCCACGTCCTTTTCGCGCTCGCCCTTGCTACCGACCGCGCCGGGGTCCTTGCCGCCATGGCCGGCATCGACCACCACGAGGATGTCGCGGCCCGTCGAGGGTAGCGGGCGGGCCAGCGCCAGCATCGGCTCGGGGGGAGCCGCCAGCGCCTGTGGATAAAGGTCCAGGACCAGGCGATGGCCCTTTCCTGCCTGCGGTTCCAGGGCGAAGCTGCGCGGCCTGACCGCCTGGCGCAGGTCGAGGACGATGCGCGTCCCGCCGCCACCCAGTTGGCCGCTGCGGATGGCGCGCACGGGGCCGTCCAGCGGCAGCTCGGAGAGCGTTGCGAGCAATTGCGCGTCGGGCAGGTCGAGGATCAACCGCTCGGGGGCCTGCAGGGAAAAGGTTCGATAACGCGGCGGACCGTCCAGTTCCAGCACCAGGCGCCAGCTTTCCGAGGAATTCCAGGCGCGGGCCTGGCGGATTCGTACATTGGCGCTGGCGGCCAGGAACGGCTGGAGGGCCAGGCCGGCGAGCAGGCTTTGCAGGAGGCGACGGCGCTTCATCGACGAAATACCCGATTGCAAGGGTCGGCATTAGCTAATACGTTATATTATAACATTCAAGCCATTTCCAGGCCTTGCCTGCCCTTCTTCGAGTTCTCCATGAATGCCTTGACGCTTCCCGATATTGCCCGCCAGACCACCACCGCCGATCTTCCCCTGGACTGGGTCGGCATGCAGGGCATCGCCCTCCCCGTGCAGATCGGCGGGCAGAGGGTCGCCGCCGAAGCCGATGCCGGTGTCAGCCTGGACGACCCGCAGGCCCGCGGCATCCATATGTCGCGCCTCTACCTGGCGCTGGCCGAACTGGAACAGGGCGAGCTAGACCTTTCCCGCCTGCGCGCCGTCCTGCAACGCTTCCTCGACAGCCACGCCGGCCTGTCGCGTCGCGCCTACCTGCGCCTGCGCCTCGCGCCGCTGCTGCGGCGTCCGGCGCTGGTCAGCCCGCTGAGCGGCTGGAAACGTTATCCACTGGTGCTGGACACGCGCCTGGAAGGCGATGACTTCCAGGCCGAAGTCCATCTCGAGCTGACCTACTCCTCGACCTGCCCCTGTTCGGCGGCACTGGCCCGGCAATTGATCCAGGAGCGCTTCGACCAGGACTTCGCCGGACAGCCGCTCGATCATGCCAGCGTGCTCGCCTGGCTCGGCAGTAGCGCCGGCATCGTCGCCACCCCGCACAGCCAGCGCAGCAGCGCGCACCTGCGCATCGGCCTGGCGGAAGACTGCATCGGACTGCCCCTGGAAGAGCTGGCGGATCTCGGCGAAAGCGCCCTCGGCACCGCGGTGCAGACTGCGGTGAAACGCGCCGACGAGCAGGCCTTCGCCCTCGCCAACGGACAGAACCTGATGTTCTGCGAAGACGCGGTGCGCCGGCTGCACCGCGCCCTGCAGGGTTATCCACAGGCGAGCCGGTTCTCCATACGGGTCGTCCATGCGGAAAGCCTGCATGCCCACGACGCCGTCGCCGAAAGCCACTGGCAACGAGGTGCCGCATGATCCGCAAGAATCCCTCCGGCGACCTGCCGGTGATCGACGAATCGGCCTATGTGGACAAGACCGCGATCATCTGCGGCAAGGTGATCATCCAGGCCAACGTCTTCGTCGGTCCCTACGCAGTGATCCGTGCCGACGAAGTCGACGCCGACGGCGGCATGCAACCGATCGTGATCGGCGCCAACTCGAACATCCAGGACGGCGTGGTGATCCATTCTAAGTCGGGTGCCGCGGTGACCATCGGCGAGCACAGCTCCATCGCCCACCGCTCCATCGTCCACGGTCCTTGCGAAGTCGGCGACCGGGTCTTCATCGGCTTCAACAGCGTGCTGTTCAACTGCCGGGTCGGCGATGGCTGCGTGGTCCGCCACAACGCGGTGGTCGACGGCTGCGACCTGCCAGCGGGTTTCTACGTCCCGTCCACCGAGCGCATCGGTCCGCGCACCGACCTGGCGAGCATGCCGCGGGTCAGCGTTTCCGCCAGCGAGTTCTCGGAAGACGTGGCGCGCACCAACGTCGACCTGGTACGCGGCTACAAGTCACTGCAGAACGAGTTCTGAACATGCAAAGCCTGCTGATCCGCAATGCCCGGATGGTCAACGAGGGGCAGGTACGCGAAGGCGATCTGCTGGTCCGCCACGGTCGCATCGAACGCATCGCCGGCTGCCTGGAAAACTGCGGCGCCAGCCGGGAGATCGATGCCGCCGGACGCTACCTGCTGCCGGGAATGATCGACGACCAGGTGCACTTCCGCGAGCCGGGTTATCCACAGAAGGGCTCGATCGCCAGCGAATCCCGCGCCGCCGTGGCGGGCGGCATCACCAGTTTCATGGACATGCCCAATACCCGCCCGGCGACGCTGAGCCTCGAAGCGCTGGCGGAAAAGAAGCGCCTCGCCGCCGCCCATAGCGTGGCCAACTACGGTTTCCACTTCGGCGTCAGCCGCGACAACCTCGACACCGTGGCCGCCCTCGATCCACGCGATGTCGCCGCGGTGAAGGTGTTCATGGGCGCCTCCACCGGCGACATGCTGGTGGACGACCTGCCGACCCTGGAGCGCCTGTTCGCCAGCGTTCCGACCCTGCTGCTGAGCCATTGCGAAGACACGCCGCGGATCGAAGCCAACCTCGCGCGCTGGCGACAACGCTTCGGTGAACGTATTCCGGCAGCCGCCCACCCGCGCATTCGCGACGCCGAGGCTTGCTACCGTTCCACCGCCCTGGCGGTGGAACTGGCGCAACGGCATGGCACGCTGCTGCATGTCCTGCACTTATCCACAGCGCGTGAACTGGCCCTGTTCGAGGACAAGCCGCTGTGCCAGAAACGCATCACCGCGGAAGTCTGCGTCCACCATCTGCTGTTCGACGACAGCGACTACGCCCGCCTCGGCCATCTGCTCAAGTGCAACCCGGCGATCAAGAGCCGCGAGGACCGCGACGCCCTGCGCAGGGCGCTGGCCGGCAACCGCCTGGACGTGATCGGCACCGACCACGCGCCGCACGCCTGGGCCGAGAAGCAGCAGGCTTATCCACAGGCGCCGGCCGGCCTGCCACTGGTCCAGCATGCGTTGCCGGCACTCCTAGAGCTGGTCCGCGAAGGCTGGCTGTCGCTGGCCACCCTGGTGGCGAAGACCAGCCACCGGGTCGCCGAACTGTTCGCCATCGCCGATCGCGGTTTCCTCCGCGAAGGCTACTGGGCCGACCTGGTGCTGGTCAGCGAACTGGAGCACCCGGCGCTGGCCAGCGCCATGCCGCTGCTGTCGCGCTGCAACTGGACGCCGTTCCGCCACCGGGCATTCCACCATCGGATCGATACCACCATCGTCTCCGGGCAGCTCGCCTGGCACGCGGGACGCCTGTCCGACGATTGCCAGGGACTGCCCCTGCGGTTTTCCCGCTGAAGACCTGTCCACAGCCTGCTGTGGATATCCGCTCGCCCACGGCCCTAGCGCAGGGCTTTCACCGCCGCGCCAAGGAAGGCATAGGTCTCCTCCTCGCGATCGTCCATCTCCGGCTTCGGCCAGGCGCTCCAGACCACCGCCACGATCTTCTCCTTGCGGTTGATGTAGAGGTACTGGCCGAAGATGCCCTGGGCTTCGAAGGCCCCGCCGTCATGCTCGGGCAGGGCCTTGGCGCCCACCGGGAAGGTCCACCACTGGTAGCCGTAGCCGAGCGCGTATTCGCCATCGTAGAGCTTGCCCGGGGCCAGGTGGGAAGAAGCCTCGACGCGACTGGCACGATCGACCCAACCCTCGGGAAGGATACGTTCGCCATCGATCACCCCATCCTCGAGGACGAACTGGCCGAAGCGGCCATAGTCGCGCAGGGTCGCGCTCAAGCCGCTGCTGCCGATCTCTTGCCCGGCCGGCGATTCCAGTTGCCAGAAGCCGTCGCTCTCCATGCCCATCCGCGCCCAGATCCGCTCGGACAGGTAGTCGCTCACCGGAATGCGGGTCGCCGCGTGCAGCAGCTCGCTCTGCAGGTGCGACTCGCCGGTGCTGTAGGTGAAGTGGGTACCGGTCGGGTACTGCCGCGGCAGGCTCGCCAGCAGCCGCAGGATGCCACCGGGACGTTCGGCGAGCTGGGCGTCGAACATCTGCCGGCGGTCGGACTTCGGATCGCGATAGGTCTCGTTCCAGCGGACCCCGGAACTCATCTGCAGGACCTGCTCCACCGTCACCCCCTGGTAGGCGGAGCCGGCCAGGCTCGGCAGGTACTTGTCCACAGGCTGGTCGAGAGCCAGCAGGCCCTGCTGCACGGCGGCGCCCACCAGGGTCGAGGAGATCGACTTGACCACCGAGAACGAGGTCCAGCGCGTGCGTGCGTCGTTGCCCAGGCCGTAGCGCTCCAGGGCGACCTTGCCATCCTTGAGGACCAGCACGCCGCCAACGTGGTTGCGCCACATGAAATCGTCGACGCCGTATTCCTCGCCGCCGATCCGGTAGCGCGGCGCGATGGCCACACCCGCCGGCAGCGGACGGACCTTGGTCCCCTTGTGGATAACCCGGGTCGGATAGACCTTGTCCATGTTCCGGTAGGTGTCCGGCTGGTATTCCGGGATCAGTTCATAGAGATCGGCGGCACGGCCGATCCGCGGGTTTTCCACAGCCGCGTCGGCGCCGGCCGAGCCGCTTGCCGAGACGAACAGTGCCAGCAGGGCCGGCCGGAAGACTGATATACAGCTACGCATGGACGTTTTCCTTATGACCGGAAGCAGCTCCGGCTTCGTCGTTTTTATGGATGTGGACTGGCGTCGCAGGGTTATCCACAGGACGTTCAGTCGCTCGGGCCCCGTATCGGACACGCCCAGAGTTCGACCGCCGGGCGCTCAGGGTCCGGCGGACCGATCCAGCGCGCCAGCGCATCGCAGCGCCCCTGACGGCAGATCCGGTAGTCGCCGGCCTCCGGTGTGCGCCCCAGCCGCAACGGTTGCAGCGGCGGCACCCCACGGTGGTAATGCCAGGCGCCGTCACGCAGCACGGCGCCCTCGGGAATCTCCATCCCCGCCCCGCTGCCCCGCACCCGGGCCTCTTCCAGCAGCAGGCCGCGCTCGCTCAGGCGATAGTCTTCTTCCCAGAGCACCTTCTCGACCGTGTGTTGCCAGGCCAGGGTGAACGACTGCAGCGGCAGCGTCGCCCAGACGCTGCCGGCCATGCCCAGGCACAGCGCGATCACGCCACCGCCTCGCGCGCACGCTGGCGCCAGAGGTGCCAGCCGATCACCAGCGCGCCGAGGACGAAGCCCAGCTCGTCGCTGATCGGCAAGGCCAGGACCAGGCTGGCTCCCGCGGCGAACGCCACCAGGCGCTCCCACCAGGCCAGCGGCCCCTGCAGGTAGCCGATGGAAGCCATGCCCCACAGGCCGATGGCCAGCACCGCCTTGCAGGTGACATAGAGCGTCGCCCCCCAACCGCCTTCCTGCAGCATCAGCGCCGGGGAATACACCGCCATGAACGGCACCACGAAACCCGCCAGGGCGATGCGCACCGCCCAGAAGCTGATCTTCAATCCCCTTTCCTTGGCGATCGGCGCCGCCGCGAAGCAGGCCAGCGCCACCGGAGGGGTGAGGTCGGCGAGGATGCCGAAGTAGAAGACGAACATGTGCGAGACGATCAGCGGCACCCCCAGTTCCAGCAGCGCCGGCGCGGCGATGGAGCTGGTGATGATGTAGTTGGGGATGGTCGGGATGCCCATTCCCAGGACCAGGCAGGTGACCATGGTCAGGACCAGCGACAGCAGCAGGTTCTCCCGTCCCAGGTCGAGCACGTAGCTGGCGAAGGTGGTGGCGATGCCGGTCAGCGAAATCACCCCGATGATGACTCCCACCAGGGTGCAGGCGATGCCCACCGGAATCGCATGTCGCGCACCTTCTGCGAGGGCGCGGACGCAGATGCGCAGGGTTTCCCGGCCGCCACGGACGAACCAGCAGGCCAGGGCCAGGGCCGCGATCACAACGAAGATCACTCCGATGCCGAGGCGGAAGAACCCCGCGCAGAGCAGCCCCAGCGCCACCCAGAAGGCGATGCGCAGGCCGAGCGAGGACACCCGCAGGATGATCGCCGAACCGAGGATGACGATGGCGGTCAGCGCCAGACCAATGGTTCCGGAGAACAGCGGCGTGCGCCCGGAGAACAGCAGCGCGATCAGCACCAGCAACGGAATCAGCAGGAACCAGCGCTCGCGGACGGCACCCCAGGCGCTCGGACACTGCTCGCGCGGCAGGCCCTTGAGGTCGGTCCGGCGGGCCTCGAGATGGACCATCCAGTACACCGAGCCGAAATACAGCAAGGCCGGGATCAGCGCCGCCTTGGCGATCTCCACGTAGGGGACGTTGATGGTCTCGGCCATGATGAACGCCACCGCCCCCATCACCGGCGGCATCAGTTGGCTGCCCATGCTCGCGGTCGCCTCGACGCCGCCGGCGAACGCCGGCTTGTAGCCGAAACGCTTCATCAGCGGGATGGTGAACTGTCCGGTGGTGACCACGTTGGCCACGCCGGAGCCGGTGATGGTGCCCATCAGCGCCGAGGAGAATACCGAGACCTTGGCCGGCCCGCCGACCCGGTGGCCGAACAGGCCCATGGCGAAATCGGTGAACAGGCGGATCATGCCGGCCTGCTCGAGGAAGGCGCCGAACAGGATGAACAGATAGATGTAGGTTGCCGACACGTAGGTCGGCGTGCCGTAGAGACCTTCGGTACCGAACGACAGCTGGTTGACGATCTGGTCAAAGCCGTAGCCGCGGTGGGCCAGGTCGCCCGGCAGGTGTTCGCCGAACAGGCCATAGGCAAGAAACAGCGCGCAGATGATCGGCAAGGCGATGCCCATCACCCGTCGCGCCGCCTCGAAGACCAGGACGATCAGCACCACGCCGACGACCATGTCGGCCTGGGTCAGCTCTCCGGAGCGCTGGATCAGGTCGGCCTCGAAAACCCACTGGTAGACCGCCGTGCCCAGGCCGGCCATGCCCAGCAACCAGGCCAACGGCTGCCAGGGGCGACGTATGCCGAAGGCGGGATAGCTGATGTACACCACCAGCAACAGCAGTCCGACGTGCATTGCCCGCAGGACCTGGGTGGAAATCAGGGGAAAGGCCGCGGTGACGACCTGGAACACGGAAAAGGCCAGGGCCACGGCGAACAGCGCGCGCGGCCAGTTTTCCGCCTCGAGGTGCAGCCCGTTCTGATGATCGCTCATGCATCGACTCCCTACAGCCGGAAACGCGGGGAACCCGGTCCGCCGCACGGACCGGGGCTACGGAGAAACGGGCCTCACTCGGGCAGTACGCCCTTCTCCTTGTAGAAGCGCTCGGCGCCGGGATGCAGCGGAATCGGCAGGTTCTTCGCCGCCTTGTCCAGGGCGATGTCCTTGGCGGCAGCATGGGCGGTGACCAGGCGCGGAAGGTTGTCGAACATCAGCTTGGTCATCTGGTAGGCCAGCTCGTCGCTGACCCCGGAGTGGCTGACCAGGATATTGTCGATCGCCACCGTCGGCACGTCCTGCTCCTGGCCGTCGTAGGTGCCGGCGGGAATGCTCGCGGCGTGGTAGGCCGGGCTGTCGATCTTCGCCACCACGTCCGCCGGGATCGCGACGAAGGTGATCGGCATGGTCGAGGCCAGGTCGCGGATGGCCGCCATGCCCAAGCCGGAGGATTGCAGCGTAGCGTCGAGCTGGCGGTTCTTGATCAGCTCCACCGACTCGGCGTAGGGCAGGTACTCCACCTTGCCCATGTCCTCGTAGCTCAGGCCGGCGGCCTTGAAGATCGCCCGAGCGTTCAGCTCGGTACCGCTCTTGGGCGCGCCCACCGAAATGCGTTTGCCTTTCAGGTCGGCCAGGGTCTTGATGCCCGAGGCTTGGCTGGCCACTACCTGGATATAGTTCGGATAGGTATTGCCGATAGCCCGCAGCTTTTTCAACGGCGCCTTGAAACCGGCGTCGGCGACCCCGTTCCAGGCGTCGGCGACCGAGTCGCCCAGCGCCAGCGCCAGTTCTCCACGCCCGGCCTGCAGCAGGTTGAGGTTCTCGACCGAGGCCTTGGTGGCCTGCACCGAGGTTTTCGCGGCCTGGATATCGTGCCCGTAGATCTGCGAGAGGCCGACCCCTATGGGGTAATAGACCCCGCTGGTGCCGCCGGTGAGGATATTGATGAAGGTCGGCGCGGCGAAGACCGCGGTACTGAAGGTCACCGTTGCGGCAAGCGTGAAAAGACCGAAGCGTCTGCTCAGCGACATGGGAAGTCTCCTGTTCTTATCGTTGTTGTCGCGCTGTCGCGGAAGCGTCCCGGCTTCCCTCGACCGCGCAGGACTTCGTGCAGACTAGACCGCCCCGCCACGCAGGACAATCCGCAAGGACCGATTGCGCGACCGGCTCCGCAAGGGAGCCGGTCGCCGGCGTTCAGGCGTACAGGTCGCGCCGCGACCAGGGCAGCTCGTGGGAGCCATCCTCGTGGGGGCGAATGGCGAGGATCTGGTGCAGGTTGATCCAGCCGCGCTTGAAGCCGTAGGCACATCCGGCCAGGTACAGCCGCCAGATCCGCAGGGTTTCCTCGGGCACCAGGCGAGCCGCCTCCTTCAGCCTGGCTTCCAGGTTGGCGCTCCAAAAGTCCAGGGTCCGGGCGTAGTGCAGACGCAGGCTTTCCACGTCGACTACTTCCAGCCCGGCTTCGCTCATCCGCGCCACCGCCAGCGACAGGTGCGGCAGCTCGCCGTGGGGAAACACGTAGCGATCGATGAAGTCGCCGGCCCCCTTGCCCACCGGGCGGCCGTCGGTGTAGCGCGAGGTGATGCCGTGGTTCATCACCAGGCCGCCGGGACGCACCGCATCGTACAGTTGCTGGAAGTACAGCCCCAGGTTGGCGTGCCCGACGTGCTCGAACATGCCGACGCTGACCACCTTGTCGAAGCGACCATCGCGCGGCAGGTCGCGGTAGTCCAGCAGCTTGAGGGTGACCCGGTCCTCCAGGCCTTCGGCCTTGACCCGCTTCCGCCCGAGCGCCAGCTGCTCCTTGCTCAATGTGATGCCAGTGACCTCGACGCCGAACTCGCGAGCGGCCAGGCGCGCCAGGCCCCCCCAGCCGCAACCGACATCGAGCAGCTTCTCGCCCGGCTGCAAACGCAGCTTGCGGCACAGGTGACGGAGCTTGGCCAGTTGCGCGGTGGCGAGGTCTTCCTTGCCGGTCTCGAAATAAGCGCAGGAATAGACCATTTCCGGATCCAGCCAGAGCTGGTAGAAATCGTTGGACAGGTCGTAGTGGTAATGGATGGCTTCGGCGTCGGTGTCCTTGTCGTGGCTTTCGCGAACCGGCGGCGCGCCGCCATCGGGTTCGCCGAGCGCTTCGCTGAGGGCATCGCCGATACCAATGACCTGGCTGATCGGTCCTTCGATGTCGAGACGCTTCTCGACGTAGGCCTTGCCCAGCGCATCGAGGCTGGGATGGGTGATCTCGGTTAGCAGCGAGGGATCGCGAATGACCATGGTTACCTGTGGATCCGGCCCCAGATCGAACGCCTGAGCATCGCCGATGCGGATCCGCAACGGCAGTTGCAGGGACAGCAACTCAGAGGGGAGCTGTGCAATCATGCCAAACCTCCTGGTCACAAGACGGAATCACTATAGTCCAGTACCTTGATAGAGTTTTGCTATCGGCTACTTAGCCTCCTATCTATCGATGCAAAACCCCTGAACACTCGGATTCAGGTTAGCAGCCAGTCTGCCTATGAATAATTGACAGTTTTGATATACAAACTTTCCCTTGCTGCAATAACGGAACGACGCATAGTCCGTGTCAAAGGAAAGGAAGCGATATAAGGAACGCCGATGAACGAGACCGTGTCCCTCGAAACACGCGAAGTACGCTTTCTCTCCGTGTTCGACTTCGACGGTACGCTGACATACCGAGACAGCTTCGTGCCCTTCCTGCGCTTCGCCTTCGGCAACCGAGTGTTCGTCCGCCGCATGCTGCGCATGGCAGGACCCAGCCTGGCCTATCTCTGCCGGCGTATCGGCCGCGACGACCTGAAGGCGCGCCTGATCGCCACCTTCCTCACCGATGTGCCCGTACATGTGCTGGAAGAACGGGCGCTGGCCTACCAGAACCGCTTCTGGGAAACACTGATGCGTCCCCACGCATTGACCGCGGTGGCCGACCAGGTCAGCAGCGGCAGCACCGTGACCATCTGTTCCGCCTCCCCTTCGCTGCTACTCAGGCCGTTCGCCGAGAAGCTCGGCGTGCACCTGATCGCCACCGAGCTGGAAGTGGTAGACGGCGTACTGACCGGCAGGATCGTCGGCCGCAACTGCCGGCGCGACGAGAAAGTCTGCCGCCTGGAGCGGCACTACGGTCCGCTGACCCAATACTCCCTACGCGCCTGGGGCGACTCGCGCGGCGATACGGAACTGCTGGCGGCGGCGCTGGAGCGCTTCTGGAAACCGTTCCGCTGACCTGTTGCCGGGTATGGTCTGGTCCGAGTATCAATCCAAAGTGGGAACCAAACCGGGGCGAATGTCGCGATATCCGGCAGGAGAGCAAAATTCGGCTAACGTTCCGATAGGGTAGTTTCTCCTGCGCTCCCAAGCCCGGGCGGTTCCGCTTGCGGCGATACTCCGAAGCCTTCTTCGATGAAATCGTGCACTGGCGCCCGGAATCTCGCTTCGTTCCCTTCTTTTCTCCCCGCCGTTCCCGCACCAGCCACACAACCATCCCTTCCATAGCCCGAGCGGTTCATCCCTGGCCCTGGCGCCGGCTCCGCGAGCCGGCGCCCCCTTGGCGTTCGTCCGCTCATTCAGCCAAAGAGAACATCATGAACCAGAAAATTTCCCCGCCTTCACAGAAGCTCGACGGCCTGTTCCTGCTGGCCCTGTCGATGGCCGTGTTCTTCGTCGGCGTGACCGAGTTCATGCTGTCCTCCATGCTCGGGCCGCTGGCGCAGGCGTTCCACACCACTACCAGCGGCGCCGCCTGGCTGATCTCCAGCTACGCGTTCTCCTATGCGATCGCCGCGCCGTTGCTGGGCTACTTCTCCGACCGCATGCAACGCAGGAAGCTGCTGCTGCTCGCCCTGATCCTCTTCGCCGTCGATACCCTGGCCATCGTCATCGCCCCGACCCTGGAAATTGCCGTTGTCCTGCGGGTAATCGGGGGCATCGCCTCGGCAATCATCATTCCGACCACCTTCGCCCTGGTCGCGGAGGTGGTCGCCCCGCAAAGACAGGCCGGTGCCATGGGCCAGGTGATGCTCGGCATGACCCTCGGCATTGCCGCCGGCCCGGCACTGGCCGGCCTCCTCTCGGACTTCTTCGGCTGGGCGACGCCCTTCCTGATGGTCTCGTGCGGTTGCGTGCTGGTCTTCCTGATGGCGCGCCAGCGCCTTCCCGTGCAAGCCGTGGCACCGCGCGCCGAGGGCCACGCGCTGGGCTGGTGCAGGCAATGGAGCATCCTCAGGCCACTGATCGCCAAGGGTGCCTGGAACGGCACCGGGGTCGCCGGCCTGCTTCTCTCGGGAGAGGTGCTGCGCCAGCGCTACGGCTTCAGCACCGCGCAGATAGGCATCAGCATCGCCGCCTTCGGCGTGGGCCTGGCCGTGGGGAACCTCGCCGCGGGTTACCTGCGGCGCTACCTGAAGCGCGACGAAGACATGCTCCTGCTGGTGCTGGCGCTCCTGGTGCTATCGATGTCGACCTTCATGCTCCTGCCGCTACCGTTGCCCGTGGCGCTCTTCTGCCTGGGCGCCTGGGGCGCCGCGCTGGGCCTGGGCGCGCCGGCGGGCACGGTGGTACTCGCCTCGCGCTCCGGGCCGGACAAGGGCATGGTGCTGTCGTTCGCCGAGACGTTCAACAACATCGCCATTCTCGCCAGCGTGCCCCTGGCTGTGCGACTGCTGGAGCTGAAGGGGCCGCCCGCCACCCTGTGGGTATTGGGCATCGGCCTGGGGATCGGCGCCTGGTTCACCGTGCTGGACTGGTTCGCCAGCCGCAGGAGCGACGAGGCGCTGCCGTTGCGCGATTGACGGCGGGCGTCGCGATCGCCGGGGCCGCATGACTGCCCCGGCTTCTCGGGTACGCGGCCGGCGTTACTCGACGGTGACCGACTTGGCCAGGTTGCGCGGCTGGTCGACGTCGGTGCCCTTGAGCACGGCGACATGGTACGAGAGCAATTGCAACGGGATGGTGTAGAGGATCGGCGAGAGCACGTCGCCGATGTGCGGCATGCCCACCACATGGGTGCCCTCGCCGGCCTCGATGCCCGCGCCTTCGTCGGCGAACACCACCAGTTCGCCGCCGCGGGCGCGGACTTCCTGCAGGTTCGACTTGAGCTTCTCCACCAGCTCGTTGTTCGGCGCCACGGTAACCACCGGCATGTCGCTGTCCACCAGCGCCAGCGGGCCATGCTTGAGTTCGCCGGCCGGGTAGGCTTCGGCATGGATATAGGAAATTTCCTTGAGCTTCAGCGCGCCTTCCAGGGCCACCGGGAACTGCGCGCCACGGCCGAGGAACAGGGTGTGGTGCTTCTCGGCGAACAGCTCGGAAACCTTCTCCACCGTCCGGTTCATCGCCAGCGCCTCGCCCAGCCGGGTCGGCAGGCGACGCAGTTCGTCCACCAGCTCGGCTTCGACGCCATCGGCCAGGCGCTTCTGCACCTGGCCGATGCCCAGGGTCAGCAGCAGCAGGGCGACCAACTGGGTGGTGAAGGCCTTGGTCGAGGCCACGCCGATTTCCGGGCCGGCCTGGGTCAGCAGGGTCAGGTCGGATTCGCGCACCAGCGAACTGGTGGCAACGTTGCAGATCGCCACGCTGGAGAGGAAGCCCAGCTCCTTGGCGTTGCGCAGGGCAGCCAGGGTGTCGGCGGTCTCACCGGACTGGGAGATGGTGACGAACAGGCAATCCGGCTGCACCGCGACCTTGCGGTAGCGGAACTCGCTGGCGACCTCCACCTGGCAGGGAATCCCGGTCAGGCTTTCCAGCCAGTAACGGGCGACCATGCCGGCGTGGTAGCTGGTACCGCAGGCGACGATCTGCACGTTGCGAACCTTGGCGAACAGCTCCGCCGCCTGCGGGCCGAAGCTTTCCACCATTACCTGGTTCTGCCCGAGGCGGCCTTCCAGGGTGCGCTGCACGACGCTGGGCTGCTCGTGGATTTCCTTGAGCATGAAGTGCCGGTACTCGCCCTTGTCGGCGGCTTCGGCGCCTTCGTGGTACTGCACGGTCTCGCGCTGCACGTCGTTGCCCTGGACATCCCACAGGCGCACGCTGTCGCGACGGATCTCGGCGATATCGCCTTCTTCCAGGTAGATGAAGCGGTCGGTCACCTGGCGCAGCGCCAGTTGGTCGGAAGCGAGGAAGTTCTCGCCAAGCCCGAGGCCGATCACCAGCGGGCTGCCGCTGCGGGCGGCGACGATGCGGTCCGGCTGCGCCGCGCTGATCACTGCCAGGCCATAGGCCCCGTGCAATTCCTTGACCGCGTCCTTCAGCGCCAGGGTCAGGTCGCCGATGGACTGCAGCTTGTGATGCAGCAGGTGGACGATGACCTCGGTGTCGGTCTGCGAGGTGAACACGTAGCCCAGGCCCTTGAGCCGCTCACGGAGAGGTTCGTGGTTCTCGATGATGCCGTTGTGCACCACCGCCAGTTCGTCGCTGGAGAAATGCGGGTGGGCGTTGCCTTCGGTTGGCGCGCCGTGGGTCGCCCAGCGGGTATGGGCGATGCCCAGGCGGCCGAGCAGCGGCGTACCGGCCAGGCCTTCCTCCAGGCTGGCGACCTTGCCGACCCGGCGGCAGCGCTGCAGCCTGCCTTCGTTATCGAAGACCGCCACGCCGGCGCTGTCGTAGCCGCGATACTCGAGGCGCTTGAGGCCTTCGATGAGGATGGGGGTGATGTTGCGCTCGGCGATCGCACCTACGATTCCACACATGGGGTCTTTCTCCTTTCAGGGCTCGACCGGGGCGCAGATCAGCGTGACGCCCCGGGCGGTTATCTGTTCGCGCGCGGAAGGTTCCAGGCGCTCGTCGGTAATCAGGGTATGGATGCTGCTCCAGGGCAATTCCTGGTTGGGAATGCGCCGACCGACCTTGTCGGCCTCGGCCATGACGATCACCTCGCGGGCGACCTCGGCCATCACCCGGCTCAGGCCCAGCAATTCGTTGAACGTGGTCGTCCCGCGTTCGAGATCGATGCCGTCGGCACCGATGAATAGTTGGTCGAAGTCATAGGAACGCAGCACCTGCTCGGCAACCTGCCCCTGGAACGACTCGGAATGCGGATCCCAGGTCCCCCCGGTCATCAGCAGCACCGGCTCGTGCTCCAGTTCGCGCAGGGCGTTGACCACGTTCAGCGAGTTGGTCATCACCACCAGGCCCGGCTTGTGCCCAAGCTCGGGGATCATCGCCGCGGTGGTGCTGCCACTGTCGATGATGATCCGCGCATGCTCGCGGATGCGCGCCGCGGCGGCGCGACCGATAGCCTGCTTGTAGGGCGAGACGGGCTGTGCGGCTTCGCCGATCAGTTCCTGGGGCATCGGCACCGCACCGCCGTAGCGACGCAACAGCAGGCCGTGGCTTTCCATGGCGGCGAGGTCCTTGCGGATGGTCACTTCCGAGGTGGAAAAGCGCTTGGCGAGTGCGTCCACGCTGACCTCGCCCTGCTCGGAAAGCAGCGCGAGGATGGCATGGCGACGTTGCGGCGTATTACGTTTCGAGATCACTTAAGTTTCGTTTCGAAAGAAAAGTGTGCGAATCAAAACTTATCCGGCGATTTCCGTCAATGACTTTTCATCGGCTCGGCAGCACCGTATTGGGATCGAGGTAGAACATTTTCTTCCAACCCTGGGTGCTGGCGTCGGCCAGCCAGGGATAGGGCAGCAAGGTGATGATCGCGTAGTGCAGGTGGGCCGGCTTGCCGCGCGCGTTGCCGGTGGTTCCGACCGCACCCAGGCGGGAACCGGCGAGGACCGGCTGGCCCGGATAGGCGTCGAGGCTATCGAGATGGGCGTAGTAATGCAGGCGCCACTTGGGCGCCAGCACCAGGACGACCTTGCCGCCGAGGGCGATCTCCCCGCGATAGAGCACCAGGCCGTAGCTGGCGGAGCGTACGGGGGTGCCGCTGCGGGCGAAGATGTCGATGCCCTTGTGCACTCCGGAGCGCCCCCAGGGCTCGAACCAGAAGGTTCGCGGATTCCAGTCGCGGGCACTGGCGCCTTCGACGGGTATCCGCGGCCATTCGGGTAGCACCGCCCCGGCTATGAGCAGCCCCAGCACGATCCATTTCGCAGGCTTCGGCATCCGTGCCGCTCCGTTACTTCTTGATTTTTTCCGGGCGCTTCCAGTTTTCCAGGTTCTTCTGCCGGGCGCGGCCGAAGGCCAGGTTCTTCGCCGGAACCTCATGGGTGATGGTGGAGCCGGCCGCGGTCGTCGCGCCATCGCCAATCTTCAGCGGCGCCACCAGCGAGTTGTTCGAGCCGATGAACACATCGTCGCCCAGCTCGGTGCGGAATTTGTTCGCGCCATCGTAGTTGCAGGTGATGGTGCCGGCGCCGATATTGCAGTTGGCGCCCAGCTCGGCATCGCCCAGGTAGCTCAGGTGGCCGGCCTTGCTGCCCTCGCCCAGGCGGGCATTCTTCAGTTCGACGAAGTTGCCGACATGGGCCCGAGCGCCGAGCACGCTGCCCGGACGCAGGCGGGCGAACGGACCGGCATCGCTACCCTCGCCCAGCTCCGCGCCTTCCAGGTGGCTGTTGGCCTTGATCACCGCGCCACGCCGCAGGACGCTGTCGCGAATCACGCAGTTCGGTCCGATGTGCACGTCGTCCTCGATCACCACGCGGCCTTCCAGCACCACGTTGACGTCGATCAGCACGTCGCGGCCGACCGAGATTTCGCCACGGACATCCAGGCGCTGCGGATCGAGCAGGGTCACGCCCTGGCGCATCAGCTCCTCCGCGCGCAGGCGCTGGTAGTGACGCTCCAGCTGGGCCTGTTGCATGCGGTCATTAACACCCTGCACTTCCATCGCGTCCAGCGGTTGGGCGCTGGCTACCACCAGGCCGTCGCCGACCGCCATGGCGATCACGTCGGTCAGGTAGTACTCGCCCTGGGCGTTGTCGTTGGACAGGCGGCCGAGCCAGTCGGCAAGGCGCTTGCCCGGCACCGCGAGGATGCCGGTGTTGATCTCGCCGATCTGGCGCTGCGCCGGGGTCGCGTCCTTGTGCTCGACGATGGCCTGCACCGCGCCCTGATCGTCACGGACGATGCGGCCGTAGCCGGTGGGGTCGAGCATGTCGACGGTGAGCAGCGACAACTGGTCCGGGGTGACTTGCGCCAGCAGGCGCTGCAAGGTGTCCAGCTGGATCAGCGGCACGTCGCCGTAGAGGATCAGCACCTGGTCTGCACTGAGGAACGGCAGGGCCTGGGCCACCGCATGGCCCGTACCGAGCTGTTCGGCCTGGAGCACGAAATTCAGGTCGTCGGCGGCCATCCGCTCACGCACCAGATCCGCGCCGTGGCCGATCACCACGTGGATCCGTTCCGGCTGCAACTGGCGCGCGCAGTCGATGACGTGGCCGAGCATCGGCTTGCCGGCAATGGGATGGAGGACCTTGGGCAGGGCCGAACGCATGCGGGTGCCCTGGCCGGCGGCGAGAATCACGATTTCAAGGGACATGGACTGGACTACCGTTCCTGGTGGTCACAGGCAAAACCTGTGAGTGAAGATGCAAAACGAAAAAAGGGTAGCCCACAGGCTACCCTTTTCCCTGACACCGCTAGAAGTACCGGCTGGAAATCAGCCGCCGAACTTCTTGCGCAGTTGCTGGACGGTGCGCAGCTGGGCTGCGGCTTCGGCCAGACGCGCGGCAGCGGCGCTGTAGTCGAACTCGGCGCCCTTGCCCTGCAGCGCCTTTTCGGCAGCCTTCAGGGCTTCCTGGGCGGCCGCTTCGTCGAGGTCGCCGGCACGAACCACGGTGTCGGCGAGGACCTTGACCATGTTCGGCTGGACTTCGAGGAAACCGCCGGAGATGTAGTACACCTCCTGCTCGCCGCCCTGCTTGACCAGGCGGATGGGGCCCGGTTTCAGGTCGGTGATCAGCGGCGCGTGGCCCGGGGCGATACCCAGGTCACCCAGAGCGCCGTGCGCGATAACCATCTCGACCAGGCCGGAGAAGATCTCCGCCTCGGCGCTGACGATGTCGCAATGGACTGTTATGGCCATACGCTTGCCTCACATGAGCGCCCGTCGCCGGGCGCACAGGATTACAGTTTTTTGGCTTTCTCGACCGCTTCTTCGATACCGCCGACCATGTAGAACGCCTGCTCCGGCAGGTGATCGTAGTCGCCGTTGAGAATGCCCTTGAAGCCAGCGATGGTGTCCTTCAGGGAAACGTACTTGCCCGGCGAGCCGGTGAAGACTTCCGCTACGAAGAACGGCTGGGACAGGAAGCGCTGGATCTTACGAGCGCGCGCCACCAGCAGCTTGTCGGCTTCGGACAGTTCGTCCATGCCCAGGATCGCGATGATGTCCTTCAGCTCCTTGTAGCGCTGCAGAACATACTGGACGCCGCGAGCGGTGTCGTAGTGATCCTGGCCGATCACCAGCGGATCGAGCTGACGGGAGGTCGAGTCCAGCGGGTCGACCGCGGGGTAGATACCCAGCGAGGCGATGTCACGGGACAGTACGACGGTCGCGTCCAGGTGGGCGAAGGTGGTCGCCGGGGACGGGTCGGTGAGGTCGTCCGCGGGAACGTATACGGCCTGGATCGAGGTGATCGAGCCTTTCTTGGTGGAGGTGATGCGCTCCTGCAGAACGCCCATCTCTTCGGCCAGGGTCGGCTGATAACCCACCGCGGACGGCATACGGCCCAGCAGTGCGGACACTTCGGTACCGGCGAGGGTGTAACGGTAGATGTTGTCGATGAACAACAGAACGTCACGGCCTTCGTCACGGAACTTCTCGGCCATGGTCAGGCCGGTCAGTGCGACGCGCAGACGGTTGCCCGGCGGCTCGTTCATCTGGCCGTATACCAGGGCTACCTTGTCCAGTACGTTGGAGTCCTTCATCTCGTGGTAGAAGTCGTTACCCTCACGAGTACGCTCGCCCACACCCGCGAACACGGAATAACCGCTGTGCTCGATGGCGATGTTACGGATCAGTTCCATCATGTTGACGGTCTTGCCCACGCCGGCGCCGCCGAACAGGCCTACCTTGCCGCCCTTGGCGAACGGGCAGACCAGGTCGATCACCTTGATGCCGGTTTCCAGCAGCTCGTTGCCGCCAGCCTGGTCGGCATAGGACGGAGCTTCGCGGTGGATGCCCCAGCGCTCTTCTTCGCCGATGGGGCCGGCTTCGTCGATCGGGTTGCCCAGTACGTCCATGATCCGGCCCAGGGTCGCTTTACCGACCGGCACGGAGATGGCAGCACCAGTGCTGTCCACGTTCAGGCCACGCTTGAGGCCTTCGGTGGAACCCATCGCAATGGAACGAACCACGCCGTCGCCCAGCTGCTGCTGGACTTCCAGGGTGGTTTCAACGCCCTGAACCTTCAGGGCTTCATAGATGCTCGGCACGGCATCGCGCGGGAATTCCACGTCGATCACGGCGCCGATGATTTGAACGATACGTCCGCTACTCATGTCTGGTTCCTCTGAATTTTGAACCTGTTCTTACACCGCGGCAGCGCCGCCGACGATTTCCGAGATTTCCTGGGTGATCGCCGCCTGACGCGCCTTGTTGTAGATCAGCTGCAAATCGCTGATCAGCTCGCCGGCGTTGTCGGTAGCGTTCTTCATTGCAATCATCCGGGCCGCCTGCTCACAGGCGTTGTTCTCAACCACGGCCTGGTACACCTGGGATTCCACGTAACGCACCAGCAGCCCGTCGAGGAGCGACTTGGCGTCGGGTTCGTAGAGATAGTCCCAGTGGTGCTTCAGCTCCTGATCGTCATCGGCCACCAGCGGAATCAGCTGTTCCACGGTCGGCTTCTGGGTCATGGTGTTGACGAACTTGTTGGAGACCACGAACAGGCGATCGATACGGCCTTCGAGGTATGCGTCGAGCATCACCTTGACACTGCCGATCAGGTCGTTGATCGAAGGCTCTTCGCCGAGGTGGCTGATAGCTGCCACGACGTTGCCGCCGAAACTGCGGAAGAACGAAGCGCCCTTGCTACCGATCACGCAAAGGTCGATTTCCGCCCCTTGCTCGCGGTAGCCGCTCATGTCCTTGACGAGGGACTTGAACAGGTTGATGTTCAGACCGCCGCACAGACCACGGTCACTGCTCACCACGATGTAGCCGACGCGCTTGACTTCACGCTCGACCATGAACGGGTGACGGTATTCCGGGTTGGCGTTGGCCAGATGGCCGATCACCTGGCGAATACGCTCCGCGTAGGGACGGCCGGCCGCCATGCGCATTTGTGCCTTGCGCATCTTGCTCACCGCCACTTTTTCCATGGCATTGGTGATCTTTTGCGTGCTTTTGATGCTCGCAATCTTGCTGCGAATCTCTTTTGCGCCTGCCATTTGACACCTATCGGGTTAGCAGGCGGGAGCCTCGCGGCTCCCGCTGCGGCTTACCAGGTTTGGGTGGCCTTGAACTTCTCGATGCCGGCCTTGATGCCCGCGTCGATTTCGTCGTTGAAGTCACCTTTCTCGTTGATCTTCGCCAGCAGAGCGGCATGCTCGCGCTGGAAGTAGGAGATCAACGCCTGCTCGAAGCTACCAACCTTGGCGATTTCGACGTCCTGCAGGAAGCCACGCTCGGCGGCATACAGGGACAGCGACATCTCGGCGATCGACATCGGCGCGTACTGCTTCTGCTTCATCAGCTCGGTAACGCGCTGACCATGCTCCAGCTGCTTGCGGGTCGCTTCGTCCAGGTCCGAGGCGAACTGGGCGAAGGCCGCCAGTTCACGGTACTGGGCCAGAGCGGTACGAATGCCGCCGGACAGCTTCTTGATGATCTTGGTCTGGGCCGCGCCACCTACGCGGGATACCGAGATACCGGCGTTGACGGCCGGACGGATACCCGAGTTGAACATGGCGGATTCCAGGAAGATCTGGCCGTCGGTGATCGAGATCACGTTGGTCGGAACGAACGCGGAAACGTCGCCGGCCTGGGTCTCGATGATCGGCAGCGCGGTCAGCGAGCCGGTCTTGCCGGTCACGGCGCCGTTGGTGAACTTCTCGACATACTCTTCGGAAACGCGGGAAGCGCGCTCCAGCAGACGGCTGTGGAGATAGAACACGTCGCCCGGGTAGGCTTCGCGGCCCGGCGGACGGCGCAGCAGCAGGGAGATCTGGCGATAAGCCACGGCCTGCTTGGACAGGTCGTCGTAGACGATCAGGGCGTCTTCACCGCGATCACGGAAGTATTCGCCCATGGTGCAACCGGAGTACGGCGCCAGGTATTGCAGGGCGGCGGACTCGGAAGCGCTGGCGGCGACCACGATGGTGTTGGCCAGGGCGCCGTTCTCTTCCAGCTTGCGTACGACGTTGGCGATAGTGGACTGCTTCTGGCCGATGGCCACGTAGACGCACTTAATGCCGCTGTCTTTCTGGTTGATGATGGCGTCGACCGCGAGGGCGGTCTTGCCGATCTGGCGGTCGCCGATGATCAGCTCGCGCTGGCCACGGCCTACCGGGATCATGGCGTCGACCGACTTGTAGCCGGTCTGTACCGGCTGGTCTACCGACTTACGCCAGATCACGCCCGGAGCGACCTTCTCGACCGCGTCGGTGGCCTTGGCGTCGATCGGGCCTTTGCCGTCGATCGGATTGCCCAGTGCATCGACTACGCGACCCAGCAGTTCCGGACCAACCGGAACCTCCAGGATGCGCCCGGTGCACTTGGCGTTCATGCCTTCGGCGAGGCCCTGGTATTCACCCAGGACCACGGCACCCACGGAATCCTGCTCCAGGTTCAGCGCCATACCGTAGACGCCGCCCGGGAACTCGATCATCTCGCCGTACATGACGTCGGCCAGACCGTAGATGCGCACGATACCGTCGGACACGCTGACGATGGTGCCTTCGTTTCGTGCTTGGGAGGCGACGTCGAGTTTCTCGATGCGCCCCTTGATGATTTCACTAATTTCGGAAGGATTGAGTTGCTGCATGCCGCTGCCCCTTCAAACTCAAGATTTCAACGCTTCGGCCAGTTTCGCGAGCTTGCCGCGCACCGAGCCATCGATTACCAAGTCACCGGCGCGAATGATCACGCCGCCGATCAGGCTCGCGTCTTCCGACGCATGTAGCCGCACTTCGCGACTGAGCCGGGCGCTGAGAGCCTTGGCGAGTTTGTCCTGCTGTTCTTTGCTCAAGGTGAAGGCACTGGTGACTTCTACCTCGACCGACTTTTCCTGCTCGGCCTTCAACTGCTCGTACATCTCAGCGATGGTCGGCAGCAGTTCGAGCCGCTTGTTCTCAGCCACAGTCCGGACGAAGTTCTGGGCTGGTGCATTCAGCTTGTCGCCGCACACATCGATCAGGCTCTGGGCCTTGGCCGAAGAGGTCAGCTGAGGCTCTTTGAGCAGCTGGCGCACGGTGTCGTCCTGCGACACTGCGGCCAGCACACCCAGCGCAGCCGACCAATCGGCCAGTTGCTGATGAGCCTGGGCGTACTCGAAAGCCGCCTTTGCGTAGGGACGAGCCAACGTGGTCAGTTCTGCCATAGCGCCCTCGCTTAGATCTCGGCTGCCAGTTTGGAAACCAGCTGCTCGTGCGCGTTTGCGTCGATCGAAGCACCCAGGATCTTCTCTGCGCCGGTGACGGCCAGGGCACCCACTTGGGCACGCAGGGCGTCCTTGACGCTGTTCAGTTCCTGTTCGATTTCCGCTTGGGCCTGGGCCTTCAGGCGTTCGCCTTCGGTACGGGCCTGGTCGCGGGCTTCATCGACGATCTGGTTAGCGCGTTTCTTCGCCTGTTCGACGATTTCGGCTGCCTGAGCCTTGGCTTCGCGCAGTTGCTGGCCCGCTTTCTCATGAGCCAGCTCCAGATCACGAGCCGCGCGGTTGGCAGCGTCCAGGCCGTCAGCGATCTTCTTCTGACGCTCTTGCAGAGCCGCGATGACCGGAGGCCACACGAACTTCATGCAGAACAGCACAAAGATGAAGAACGCAACGGACTGGCCAATCAGGGTTGCATTAATGTTCACGCCAACACCTCGCTCGTTCGTTGTCCGTCAAACACTCAAATCGAATGATTCGAGTGATTAGCCGGCGATTTGACCAACGAAGGGATTCGCGAAGGTGAAGAACAGGGCGATACCCACACCGATCATGGTCACGGCGTCCAGCAGGCCGGCGACGATGAACATTTTCACCTGCAGCATCGGAACCATTTCAGGCTGACGAGCTGCGCCTTCCAGGAACTTGCCACCCAGCAGACCGAAACCGATGGCGGTACCCAGGGCACCCAGGCCAATCAGCAGAGCAACGGCGATAGCAGTCAGTCCAACTACAGTTTCCATTTTTCCTCCCGACTTTTTGTCGTGTTGGTTAAAGGTTGAAGCGAATCGATTAATGGTTGTCTTCGTGCGCCATCGACAGGTAGACGATGGTCAGCATCATGAAGATGAAGGCCTGCAGGGTGATGATCAGGATGTGGAACACAGCCCACGCCCAGTTCAGGGCTACGCCCAGGGCACTCAGCAGGAACATTCCGCTACCGAACATGACGGCGATCAGAATGAAGATCAGTTCGCCGGCATACATGTTGCCGAACAGACGCAGCGCCAGCGAAACCGGCTTGGCGATCAGGGTCACGAACTCGAGCAGGAAGTTCACCGGAATCAGCAGGATCTGAACGACGATGTTCTTGCTGCTGAAGGGGTGCAGGGTCAGTTCACCGAGGAAGCCGCCGATGCCCTTGACCTTGATGCTGTAGAAGACGATCAGGGCGAACACCGAGATCGACAGGCCGAGGGTGGCGTTCGGGTCGGTGGTGGCCACCGCGCGGAAGAACAGGTGCTCGTCGCCGGTGATCTTCGCGGCCAGCATCGGCAGGTAGTCCACCGGAACCAGGTCGATCAGGTTGAGCAGGAAGATCCAGACGAACACGGTCAGGGCCAGGGGCGCGATCAACGGGTTGCGCCCGTGGAAGGTGTCCTTGACGCTGGTGTCGACGAACTCGACCATCACCTCGACGAAGTTCTGCAGTCCACCCGGCTGGCCGCTGGTGGCCTTCTTGGCTGCCAGGCGGAAGATGAACAGGAACACCACGCCGAGCAGTACCGACCAGCCCAGGGTGTCTACGTGGAATGCCCAGAAGCCCATTTCCTTGGCTTGCTCGGCGGTGTGGGCGAACCCCCAATCACCATTAGGCAGACGCCCGAAGGTCAGGTTCTGCAAGTGGTGCTGGATGTAACCCGAAGCGGTTTCTGCTGCCATGTTTGCCTCAATCGCTCTAAGGTCTTGTAAATGTTTTTCCCATCAGCAGGGGTGCGCACCAGCTGACCATCAGGGTCAGCAGATAGACACCGAACAGAGCCGGCGCCATCAGTGGCTTCACGCCTGCGAACGCCAGTGCGAAGAGCACCGCCGTCAGAATCAGTTTCCCGGCTTCGCCCGCATAGAAAGAGCGAACGATTTCCCGGGCAGCCCGCGCTCCGCTGAAACGGAACGCCTTGAAGGCGAAATAACAATTCGGCAACCAGGCGATCATCCCTCCCAGCAGTCCGGAATATCCGGCTACCGGTCCCCAAGAAATCCACAGGGAGATCGCAGCAACAAGCACTACTACCAGTTGGACGAGCAGCAATCTGAATGCCGGCAGGCGACTTGGCATGCGGGACTCCATCGCGCTCTCAGTCTTCTGGTGTCGGCACTGCCAAATCAACGACTTGGCATAAAAAGTGCCCACAAAATAGCGCGCAGAGTATAGGGGGGGAGTCCCCCCTGTTCAACTGGCTGGTAGTGATTTCCGACTACCCGCTACAACCCAAAGTGTGTCAACGGATGTGGGCGAGAACGCCCTGCAGTTCATCCAGGGAGCTGTAGCGGATGACCAACTGTCCCTTGCCCTTCTGACCATGCCGGATCTGCACCGAAGCGCCCAGGCGCTCGGCCAGGCGCTGTTCCAGGCGGGCGATGTCCGGGTCGCTCTTGACCGGTCCCGCAGGCTTGCCCGGGGCATGCGTCCACTGCCGAACCAGGGCTTCGGTCTGACGTACGGTCAGCCCATGTGCGACAACATGTCGCGCCCCTTCCACCTGCCGTTCTGCCGGCAGACCGAGGAGCGCACGGGCATGGCCCATTTCCAGGTCGCCATGGGAAAGCAGGGTCTTGATCTCTTCCGGCAGGCCGATCAGGCGCAGCAGGTTGGTAATGGTCGCGCGCGACTTGCCGACCGCTTCCGCGACCTGCTGCTGGGTCAGCTGGAACTCCTGCTGCAGGCGTTGCAGGGCAGCGGCTTCCTCGATCGGATTGAGGTCCTCGCGCTGGATGTTCTCGATCAGCGCCATGGCGATGGCCGCTTCGTCCGGCACGTCGCGCACCAGCGCCGGGATCTTTTCCAGTCCGGCCTGCTGGCTGGCCCGCCAGCGCCGCTCGCCGGCGATGATCTCGTAGCGGCCATTGCCGATCGGCCGTACCACGATGGGCTGCATCACGCCCTGGGCCTTGATCGACTGCGCCAGTTCCTCCAGCGCCTGAGGGTCCATGTCGCGACGCGGCTGGTACTTGCCGCGCTGCATCAGGTCGAGGGGGATCTGCTGCAACTCGCGGCGGTCGGCCTGTACGGCTTCTTCCTGCAGTTTGGCGGGACTCGAGCCGCCCAGCAGGGCATCGAGCCCGCGTCCCAGTCCACGTTTCTTGGCTGCCATGCGGGTTCCTTATGCGGTTGCGGCGCGGCCTTTGGCGCGCTGGCGGCGGACCAGCTCGCCGGCCAGCGCCAGGTAGGCGATGGCGCCGCGGGATTGCTTGTCGTAAACCAGCGCCGGCATGCCGAAGCTGGGGGCTTCGGCGAGGCGCACGTTACGCGGGATGACGGTGCTGTAGAGGGTGTCGCCGAAATGCTCCTGCAACTGCGCGGAGACATCGTTGGTCAGGCTGATGCGCGGATCGTACATGGTCCGCAACAGACCCTCGATCTTCAGCGTCGGGTTGAGCAACTGGCCGATGCGCTGGATGCTGTTCATCAGGTCGGTCAGCCCCTCCAGCGCGTAGTACTCGCACTGCATGGGGATGATCACGCCGTCGGCGGCGGTCAGCGCGTTGACGGTGAGCATTGACAGCGACGGCGGGCAGTCGATGAGGATGTAGTCGTAGTTCTCGCGGATCGGCGCCAGCGCGTTGCGCAGGCGATTTTCCTTCATGTCCATTTCCAGCAGCACCACTTCCGCGGCGGTCAGGTCGCGGTTGGCCGGCAACAACTGGTAGCCGCCGTGTTCGGAGAACTGCATGGCCTCGGCGAGGTTGCACTCGCCGGTGAGCACGTCGTAGATGGAGTGCTCCAGGTTGTGCTTGTCGATGCCGCTGCCGGTGGTGGCGTTGCCCTGGGGATCCAGGTCCAGCAGGAGGACGCGGCGCTTGGTCGCCACGAGGGAGGCCGCGAGGTTGATACAGGTCGTGGTCTTGCCGACACCGCCTTTCTGGTTGGCGATCGCGAATACCTTAGCCATGGTTATCCCTGTTCCCCCTCATGCTGTGCACCGCAGTATCAGCAGATGCCGCTGACCTTGGCAACCGGGTACCGCCAGCGCGTGCTCGGCTTCGACCCGGAAATCCTCCGGGAGTGCCGCCAGCTCTTCGTTCGGATGCACGCCCTTCATCGCCAGCCAGCGGGTTTCCTGGCCACCGAGGTGGCGGGTCCAGTTGGCGAAGTCCTCCAGGCTGCTGAAAGCGCGGGAAACGATGCCATCGAAGGGGCTCTCGGGACGGAAGGCTTCCACCCGGCTGTGCACGACTTCGAGGTTGGCCAGCTTCAGCTCGAGCTTCACCTGGGTCAGGAAGCGGGTTTTCTTGCCGTTGCTGTCGAGCAGGGTCAGGCGCTTTTCCGGGAACAGGATGGCCAGCGGCACGCCGGGCATGCCGCCGCCGCTGCCGACATCCAGCCAGTTATCCCCAGCCTCGGCATAAGGCACGATGCTCAGGCTGTCGAGCAGGTGGCGCGAAACCATCTCGTCCGGGTCGCGTACGGCGGTCAGGTTGTAGGCCTTGTTCCATTTGATCAGCAGGGCCAAGTAGGCCAGCAGCTGGCGTTGCTTGTCGGCGTCGAGGGCGACGCCTAGCTCGTCAGCACCGCGCGCGAGTTCGTCGGCGTGGTGTTGGGTTACCGCAGACATCAAGCGCTCTGCTCCAGTTGGCGGCCAGAGGCACGCTTCTTCAGGTGGATCAACAACAGCGAAATCGCAGCCGGCGTGACGCCGGGGATTCGCGAAGCCTGTCCGAGGGTTTCCGGACGGGCCTGGTTCAGCTTGTTCTGGATTTCCTTCGACAGGCCGGAAATCCCCAGGTAATCGATATCCACAGGCAGGCGGGTATCTTCGCTGGCGCGCAGCCGGGCGATTTCCTCCTGCTGGCGGTCGATGTAGCCGGCGTACTTGGTGCGAATCTCCACCTGCTCGGCCACCTGGGGGTTATCCACAGCGTCGCCGGTGATCTCCACCAGGCCGGCGTAATCGATCTCGGGGCGGCTCAGCAGGTTGAGCAGGTTGTATTCATGGGTCAGCGGCGTACCGAAGCGCTCGGCGATGGCGTCGCCCTGCGGGGTATTCGGCCGCACCCAGGTGCTCTTCAGCCGCTGTTCCTCGCGTTCGATACCTTCGCGCTTGGCTTCGAAGGCAGCCCAGCGCCGATCGTCGACAAGGCCCAGCTCGCGTCCCTTCTCGGTGAGACGCAGGTCGGCGTTGTCCTCGCGGAGGATCAGGCGGTATTCCGCCCGCGAGGTGAACATGCGGTACGGCTCCTGGGTGCCGAGCGTGATCAGGTCGTCCACCAGCACGCCGATGTAGGCCTCGTCGCGGCGCGGGCACCAGCTGTCCTTGCCTTGCGAACGCAACGCAGCATTGGCGCCGGCCAGCAGGCCCTGGGCGCCAGCTTCCTCGTAGCCGGTGGTGCCGTTGATCTGGCCGGCGAAGAACAGGCCGCCGATGACCTTGGTCTCCAGGCTGTACCTGAGATCGCGAGGATCGAAGAAGTCGTACTCGATCGCATAGCCCGGCCGCACGATGTGGGCGTTTTCCATGCCACGGATGGAACGCACGATCTGCAGTTGCACGTCGAACGGCAGGGACGTGGAAATGCCGTTGGGATACAGCTCGTGGGTCGTCAGGCCTTCCGGCTCGAGGAAGACCTGGTGGCTTTCCTTGTCGGCGAAGCGATGGATCTTGTCTTCGATCGAAGGGCAGTAGCGCGGGCCGATGCCTTCGATCACACCGGAATACATCGGCGAACGATCGAGATTGGCGGCGATGATCTCGTGGGTCCGGGCGTTGGTATGGGTGATCCAGCAACTGACCTGCTCGGGATGCTGTTCCTTCGAACCGAGGAAGGACATCACCGGGATCGGCGTGTCGCCCGGCTGCTCGGTCATCACCGAGAAGTCCACGCTGCGCCCGTCGATCCGCGGCGGCGTACCGGTCTTCAGCCGGCCGACCCGCAGCGGCAATTCACGCAGACGCCGCGCCAGTGCGATGGACGGCGGGTCGCCGGCGCGTCCGCCGGAGTAGTTCTCCAGGCCGATGTGGATAAGTCCGCCGAGGAAGGTGCCGGTAGTCAGGACCACGTTGTCGGCATGGAAGCGCAGTCCCATCTGGGTCACTACGCCGCGGACCTGATCCTGCTCGACGATCAGGTCGTCGCAGGCCTGCTGGAATATCCACAGGTTCGGCTGGTTTTCCAGTGTATGGCGGATAGCGGCCTTATAGAGCACGCGATCGGCTTGTGCACGAGTGGCGCGCACTGCCGGCCCCTTGCGGCTGTTAAGGATGCGGAACTGGATACCGCCCTTGTCGGTGGCTTCGGCCATGGCGCCGCCAAGGGCGTCGATTTCCTTGACCAGATGGCTCTTGCCGATGCCGCCGATGGCGGGGTTGCAGCTCATCTGCCCCAGGGTTTCCACATTGTGGGTCAACAGCAGGGTTTTCACACCCATGCGCGCAGCCGCGAGTGCGGCTTCGGTGCCTGCATGGCCACCGCCGATCACGATTACGTCAAAACGGGTAGGGAAATCCACCACGCACCTCGGCCTGTTCAGAAGCAGGAATTCAGGAAAGCCGGACAGTATAAGGATTTAGCGAACCTGAATGAAGACTCCTGGACAAAAAATAGCCAATCCAGATCGAGGGAGCAAAACGGCTCGGCGGGCTTACAAAAAATAAAAGGAAAGGAATGTTTATATCTTTTTAGAACTTGTGTTTATTACTTAGCAGCGGCTTTTCTGTTGATAAGTACTTCGAGCCCAGTAAAGACATAGCCTGTAGCGAATGATAAGGCTGTCCCAAACCCTATCTGGGCCCTGTTGATAAGCGTTTTTTAGCTGTGGATGGAATGGCTCGTTATCAACATGTGGAGTTATGCACAGAGCTTCGGCGGGTTTATCTACCCTCCTGTCCCTGGGGTTTTCCACAGGTTTCAGGCGAGCGTATCCGGGCCGCGGCAGGACTGCAGCCAGGTAGGAAGAAGGAGGTGGAAAGGCGTGGGAAAGGCTCAGTCGTTGCCGCTTTCCAGCGTATCGATGGATGACGACAGGCGCTCGAAGCGGCGCTTGGCGGAGACCTGGAAATCCCGCTCGGAGCCCTCGTTAGCGGGTTTGCGCAGCAGTAGCCGAGCACTGAGCCCGCTAGTGCGGTCGTAACTGCCGAACCAGTCGATCATCTGTCCGACATGGCATTCGCCGCCGAGCCATACCGCCAGGTTGGCTACGATCTCCATGTTGTAGTGTCCGAGTGCTCGCCCTGGGACGCCTTGGGAGCCGAAGGCGAGGGCCGCGCCTGGCCGGTATCGACGGAGTCCAGGGTCTGCAACAGCTCTTTTCGCAGAATCTCTTCCAGGCTTGTGGGTAAATCGCTTACCGGGTTGTCTTGCGTGCACGGAACGTCCCGGCGCGTGGCGATAGCGCCAGGCGAGACAACGGGATAGATACGCCGTTCGAGAGGGAGATTGACCACAGCGCAGCGCCTTCGCGGACTCCGGATCGGAGCGCGGTGCCTGTGCATAAACCTCTCCCAGGTGGATATCCATCCCATGCAGACCGACATCGGCGCAGATGGTTTTCTCGGGGACGAAGCGGCGCGCCGGCAATCCATGCCTGCGTGGTTGAGTGCCGGCGGCAAGGGGCACAGTGAAAGGAAAGTACGCAGAACCGGAGCGAACCTTGCCCTGGTTATCCACAACTCGGCGTGGGCCGAGCCCCATTACTTGCCGATGCAGAAACTCGAGAAGATGCGACCCAGCAGGTCGTCGGGGGTGAATGCGCCGGTGATTTCACCCAGGTGCTGCTGGGCCTGGCGCAGATCCTCGGCCAGCAGCTCGCCTGCGCCATTGTGGATAAGTTGGCTGTGGCCATGCTCCAGCGCCTGGCCAGCCTGGCGCAGCGCCTCCAGGTGGCGCCGGCGGGCGCTGAAACCGCTTTCCGCGGTCTGTTCGAAGCCCATGCAGGCCTTCAGGTGTTCGCGCAGCAGCTCCAGGCCGGCGCCGGTGCGCGCCGAGAGGGTGATGGTGACGTGGCCGTCCGCGCTTTCCTCGAGGCCAATGGACTCTGTGGACAAATCCGCCTTGTTGCGGATCAGGGTGACCTTGCCCGGTTCCGGTCGCTGGTCGAGGAACTCCGGCCATAGGGAAAACGGGTCCGCTGCTTCCGGGGCGGTGGCGTCCACCACCAGCAGCACACGATCGGCTTCGCCGATGGCTTTCAGCGCACGTTCCACGCCGATCTTTTCCACATGGTCCTCGGTATCCCGCAGGCCTGCGGTGTCCACCACATGCAGGGGCATGCCATCGATGTGGATATGTTCGCGCAGTACATCGCGGGTGGTGCCGGCTATGTCCGTGACGATGGCCGCCTCGCGACCGGCCAGGGCATTCAGCAGGCTGGACTTGCCGGCATTCGGTCGTCCGGCGATGACCACGGTCATGCCGTCGCGCAGCAGGGCGCCTTGGGAAGCTTCGCGCTGCACTGTGGATAACTCTGTGCGTACTTTTTCCAGAAGCCCCAGTACATGGCCATCGGCGAGGAAGTCGATTTCTTCCTCGGGGAAGTCGATGGCGGCTTCGACATAGATGCGCAGGGAAATCAGTTGCTCGGTCAATGCATGTACCCGGCGCGAGAATTCGCCCTGCAGGGAACGCAATGCATTGCGCGCGGCCTGCTCCGAGCTGGCCTCGATCAGATCGGCGATGGCTTCGGCCTGGGCCAGGTCGAGCTTGTCGTTGAGGAACGCGCGCTCGCTGAACTCGCCCGGTCGCGCCTGGCGGGCGCCCAGTTCCAGACAACGCTGCACCAGCAGGTCGAGTACCACGGGGCCGCCGTGCCCCTGCAGTTCGAGTACGTCTTCGCCGGTGAACGAGTTCGGGCCGGGGAAATACAGTGACAGGCCTTCGTCGATCACCTGCCCACCGGCATCGAGGAACGGTCCGTAATGCGCATGCCGGGCTTTCAGCTGGCGTCCGCTCACGGCCACTGCGATCTGTCCGGCGAGAGGTCCGGAGATGCGGACGATTCCCACGCCGCCGCGGCCCTGGGCGGTAGCGATCGCGACGATGGTTTCGGTGGCGGCTTGCATGTGGATATCTCCGGATAGCAAGACGCCCCTCGAGGGGGCGTCTTGTTGTGGACAGTTTTCGCGATAGACGTCAGGCGGTCTTCGCGGCTGCCTCGATCTTGCGGGTAATGTACCACTGCTGTGCGATCGACAGGCAGTTGTTGACTACCCAGTACAGCACCAGACCGGCTGGGAACCAGAGGAAGAAGAAGGTGAAGATGATCGGCATCAGTTTCATCACCTTGGCCTGCATCGGGTCCGGCGGGGTCGGGTTGAGCATCTGCTGGATCAGCATGGTGCCGCCCATGACGATCGGCAGGATGAAGAACGGATCCTTCACCGACAGGTCGGTGATCCAGCCGAGCCAAGGCGCCTGGCGCATTTCCACGCTTTCCAGGAGTACCCAGTAGAGGGAGAGGAAGACCGGCATCTGGACCAGGATCGGCAGGCAGCCGCCCAGCGGATTGATCTTCTCCTTCTTGTACAGCTCCATCATCGCCTGGGACATCTTCTGCCGATCGTCGCCGTGCTGTTCCTTGATCGCCTGCATCTTCGGCGACACCGCGCGCATGCGCGCCATCGAACGGTAGCTGGCGGCGGACAACGGGAAGAAGGCCAGCTTGATCAGGACGGTCAGGGCGATGATCGACCAGCCCCAGTTGCCGATCAGGCTGTGGATATGTTGCAGCAGCCAAAAGATCGGCTGGGCGATGAACCAGAGGAAACCGTAGTCGACGGTCAGTTCCAGGCCCGGGGAGAGTTCCTTCAGGTGCTTCTGGAGTTTCGGGCCGGCATACAGGGTCAGGTCGGTTTCCACCTTGCTACCCGCCGGAACGCTCAGGGTCGGGCCGGTGAAACCGACGATGTAGTTGCCCTGGCCGTCCTTGCGGGTCATGACCTGGTGCTGCTCGCCCTTGGTCGGAACCCAGGCGGTCACGAAATAGTGTTGCAGCCAGGCGACCCAGCCACCCTGCACGGACTCCTTGAACTGTTCCTTGTCCATGTCCTTGGTGGAGATCTTCTTGTACGGCGAATCCGGGGTCCAGACCGCGGCGCCGAGGTAGGTGGACACCCCGGTGGCGGTGGTCGAGGACGGGTCGGCGCTACCGTCGCGCTTGAGCTGGGCGAACAGGTTGCCGCTCCAGGTCTTGCCGCTCTGGTTGTCGATCAGGTAGCTGACGCCGACCTGATAGGCGTTTTCATTGATGCACTCGATCTTCTTCTGGGCCTTTTCCTTGTCCGAGCAATCGGCTTTCAGGCCACGGTGGAAGGTGAAGCGCTTGATGTAGTTGACACCGTCGTGGCTGAAGCTCAGGTCCACGACCAGTTCGTTCTGGCCGTCGGCCAACTGGTAGCTGCTTTGCGCACTGTGGAACAGCGGGCGGCCGGCGCTGCTGGCGTCCGGGCCGTCGGCACCGGTGAGGCCGCTCTGCGCCAGGTAGGTACGTTCGCGACCGTTGTCGAACAGCGGGAACGGCACGTCCGGACGGTCCAGGCGGCGCGGATACTGCAACAGGCCGAGCTGGACGATATCGCCGCCACGGGGATCGATGGCCAGGTCGAGGACGTCGGTCTTCACCTGGATCAGCTTGTCGCTGACCGCAACCGGCTTGTCGGCGGCTTCGCTGCCGGCCGCGCTGCTCTGGGCAGTGGGAACGTCACTGCTGGTGCCCGAGGCGGACGGAGTGTCCGGCAGGCCTTGCGTGGTGTTCATCGAAGCGCTGGCGGCGGGCAGCTCAGGCTGACCGTAATCCTTGTTCCACTGGAGAACCAGCAGGTAGGACACGACTGCAAGGGCGACGATGAGAATCGAGCGTTGAATGTCCATGGTTACTCGGCCATCGAGAAAGGGCGGTGCTTGAAGGAAACTGACAGTAGCAGATCGCGGCTACGGGATTGCCAGTGATGGAGCCGAGTGGAGGAAACCGCACTCGGGCGACCATTGCGTCGCGGGCCATGCTGCGCGATAGCCTCGTACGCTAGGGAAGTACAACTTGGCTGGGAACGACGGTGCCGGGTCATCGAAGGGGGGATGACACTACAGGGATCGGGATGCGCGGGCATCGACCTATGCATGAGTACCGTCGGCCACGCCAGGGGCGTCAGCAGGGCTTTCCGTGCGAGGTCGATTGCGCAACAGGCGTTTCCAGAGCTTGCCGAACTGCTGGTGCAGCTCCGGATTTTCCAGTTCGCCCAGGCCTTTGCGCGCGATCACCACGATATCCCAGCCAGCCAGGGTTTCCTGGTTATGGCGGAACGATTCGCGGATCAGGCGTTTGAGGCGATTGCGCTGGACGGCGAGCTTGACGTTCTTCTTGCCGATCACCAGGCCCAGGCGGGGGTGATCGAGACCGTTCTCGCGCGCCAGCAGCAGGACGTGCTTGCCGGGGACCTTGCCGGTCGGAGAGTCGAAGACTGCGCTGAATTGCCGGGCTGTCAGTAGACGCTTGTCCCGGTCGAAGTCCCGACTCACCACCCGTACCGGATAAATCAGACGGTCAGACGCTTACGGCCTTTGGCGCGACGACGCGACAGAACCTGACGGCCGTTCTTGGTGGCCATACGGGCGCGGAAACCGTGGACGCGAGCGCGCTTGAGGGTGCTGGGTTGGAAAGTACGTTTCATGATTCGGTACCTGGGTTGACGACTTGAGGTCGCAGTGACCCCGTTTAAAGAGACCGGCGATTCTAGTGAAATCGAACGGGCAGGTCAATTTCCAACCAGCGATGACGTAATAGATAGATACAAGGAAGTCATTTTTCTTTTAAAGGATAGAAACGGTTAATGCTCTTGGGACGGCGCTTTTCTGTGCATAACTCGACGAAGCCCAGCAACTGCGTGTTTCTCCGGCAGGCAAAAGGTTGTCGAGAACCGGTGTCGAGGCTGTTTCCTTCCTGAGCGAAGCCTGGGGATGAACGAGATGGTTATCCACAGCGGTTTTTTCCACACGGCTGTGCGCAGGGATGTCCCCCCTTCAAAGCAAGGGTTATCCACAAAGTCCAGGACGACCGTCCGTCGGCCTGCCTGCTTTTATTAAGGTCTTGATTTGCTTGGGGCCTCAGCGCATCGGCATGTGGATAAGTCCGGCCCGTCCGGCTACAATAGGCGCTTATTTCGTTGTGCCGCCTTTCCAATCTTTGGGGGATATCCGTGTCCGTGGAACTTTGGCAGCAGTGCGTGGATCTTCTCCGCGATGAGCTGCCGTCCCAACAATTCAACACCTGGATCCGTCCCTTGCAGGTCGAAGCCGAAGGCGACGAATTGCGTGTGTATGCACCCAACCGTTTCGTCCTCGATTGGGTGAACGAGAAATACCTCGGTCGGCTTCTGGAACTGCTCGGTGAACGCGGCGAGGGTCAGTTGCCCGCGCTTTCCTTATTAATAGGCAGCAAGCGTAGCCGTACGCCGCGCGCCGCCATCGTCCCATCGCAGACCCACGTGGCTCCCCCGCCTCCGGTTGCTCCGCCGCCGGCGCCAGTGCAGCCGGTATCGGCCGCGCCCGTGGTGGTGCCACGTGAAGAGCTGCCGCCAGTGACGACGGCTCCCAGCGTGTCGAGCGACCCCTACGAGCCGGAAGAACCCAGCATCGATCCGCTGGCCGCCGCCATGCCGGCCGGAGCCGCGCCTGCGGTACGCACCGAGCGCAACGTCCAGGTCGAAGGCGCGCTGAAGCACACCAGCTATCTCAACCGTACCTTCACCTTCGAGAACTTCGTCGAGGGCAAGTCCAACCAGTTGGCCCGTGCCGCCGCCTGGCAGGTGGCGGACAACCTCAAGCACGGCTACAACCCGCTGTTCCTCTACGGTGGCGTCGGCCTGGGCAAGACCCACCTGATGCATGCGGTGGGCAACCACCTGCTGAAGAAGAACCCGAACGCCAAGGTGGTCTACCTGCATTCGGAACGTTTCGTCGCGGACATGGTGAAGGCCTTGCAGCTCAACGCCATCAACGAATTCAAGCGCTTCTACCGCTCGGTGGACGCACTGTTGATCGACGACATCCAGTTCTTCGCCCGTAAGGAGCGCTCCCAGGAGGAGTTCTTCCACACCTTCAATGCCCTTCTCGAAGGCGGCCAGCAGGTGATCCTCACCAGCGACCGCTATCCGAAGGAAATCGAAGGCCTGGAAGAGCGGCTGAAATCCCGCTTCGGCTGGGGCCTGACGGTGGCCGTCGAGCCGCCGGAACTGGAAACCCGGGTGGCGATCCTGATGAAGAAGGCCGAGCAGGCGAAGATCGAGCTGCCGCACGATGCGGCCTTCTTCATCGCCCAGCGCATCCGTTCCAACGTGCGTGAACTGGAAGGTGCGCTGAAGCGGGTGATCGCCCATTCGCACTTCATGGGTCGGCCGATCACCATCGAGCTGATTCGCGAGTCGCTGAAGGACCTGTTGGCCCTTCAGGACAAGCTGGTCAGCATCGACAACATCCAGCGCACCGTCGCCGAGTACTACAAGATCAAGATATCCGATCTGTTGTCCAAGCGGCGTTCGCGTTCGGTGGCGCGCCCGCGCCAGGTGGCCATGGCGCTCTCCAAGGAGCTGACCAACCACAGCCTGCCGGAGATCGGCGTGGCCTTCGGCGGTCGGGATCACACCACGGTGTTGCACGCCTGTCGTAAGATCGCTCAACTTAGGGAATCCGACGCGGATATCCGCGAGGACTACAAGAACCTGCTGCGTACCCTGACAACCTGACGCAGCCCACGAGGCAAGGGACTAGACCATGCATTTCACCATTCAACGCGAAGCCCTGTTGAAACCGCTGCAACTGGTCGCCGGCGTCGTGGAACGCCGCCAGACATTGCCGGTTCTCTCCAACGTCCTGCTGGTGGTCGAAGGCCAGCAACTGTCGCTGACCGGCACCGACCTCGAGGTCGAGCTGGTTGGTCGCGTGGTACTGGAAGATGCCGCCGAACCCGGCGAGATCACCGTACCGGCGCGCAAGCTGATGGACATCTGCAAGAGCCTGCCGAACGACGTGCTGATCGACATCCGTGTCGAAGAGCAGAAACTTCTGGTGAAGGCCGGGCGTAGCCGCTTCACCCTGTCCACCCTGCCGGCCAACGATTTCCCCACCGTAGAGGAAGGTCCCGGCTCGCTGAACTTCAGCATTGCCCAGAGCAAGCTGCGTCGCCTGATCGACCGCACCAGCTTCGCCATGGCCCAGCAGGACGTGCGTTACTACCTCAACGGCATGCTGCTGGAAGTGAACGGCGGCACCCTGCGCTCCGTCGCCACCGACGGCCACCGACTGGCCATGTGCTCGCTGGATGCGCAGATCCCGTCGCAGGACCGCCACCAGGTGATCGTGCCGCGCAAAGGCATCCTCGAACTGGCTCGTCTGCTCACCGAGCAGGACGGCGAAGTCGGCATCGTCCTGGGCCAGCACCATATCCGTGCCACCACTGGCGAATTCACCTTCACTTCGAAGCTGGTGGACGGCAAGTTCCCGGACTACGAACGCGTACTGCCGCGCGGTGGCGACAAGCTGGTGGTCGGCGACCGCCAGCAACTGCGCGAAGCCTTCAGCCGTACCGCGATCCTCTCCAACGAAAAGTACCGCGGCATTCGCCTGCAGCTTTCCAACGGTTTGCTGAAAATCCAGGCGAACAACCCGGAGCAGGAGGAGGCCGAGGAAGAAGTGCAGGTCGAGTACAACGGCGGCAACCTGGAGATCGGCTTCAACGTCAGTTACCTGCTCGACGTGCTGGGTGTGATCGGTACCGAGCAGGTCCGCTTCATCCTTTCCGATTCCAACAGCAGCGCCCTGGTCCACGAGGCCGACAATGACGATTCTGCCTATGTCGTCATGCCGATGCGCCTCTAATCACACTGAATGTCCCTGACCCGCGTTTCGGTCACCGCGGTGCGCAACCTGCACCCGGTGACCCTCTCCCCCTCCCCTCGCATCAACATCCTCTACGGCGATAATGGCAGCGGCAAGACCAGTGTGCTCGAAGCCATCCACCTGCTGGGCCTGGCGCGTTCATTCCGCAGTGCGCGCTTGCAGCCGGTGATCCAGTATGAGGAAGCGGCCTGCACCGTATTCGGCCAGGTGATGTTGGCCAACGGCATCGCCAGCAACCTGGGGATTTCCCGTGAGCGCCAGGGCGAGTTCACCATCCGCATCGATGGGCAGAACGCCCGGAGTGCGGCTCAATTGGCGGAAACTCTCCCACTGCAACTGATCAACCCGGACAGCTTTCGGTTGCTCGAGGGAGCGCCGAAGATCCGCCGACAGTTCCTCGATTGGGGAGTGTTCCACGTGGAACCTCGGTTTCTGCCCGTCTGGCAGCGCCTGCAGAAGGCGCTGCGCCAGCGGAACTCCTGGCTCCGGCATGGTAAACTGGACCCCGCGTCGCAAGCGGCCTGGGACCGGGAATTGAGCCTGGCCAGCGATGAGATCGATGCCTACCGCAGAAGCTATATCCAGGCGTTGAAACCGGTATTCGAGGAAACACTCGCCGAATTGGTTTCACTGGATGACCTGACCCTTAGCTACTACCGAGGCTGGGACAAGGACCGGGACCTCCTGGAGGTTCTGGCTTCCAGCCTGTTGCGCGACCAGCAGATGGGCCACACCCAGGCGGGACCGCAGCGTGCGGATCTTCGCATACGGTTGGCAGGTCATAACGCCGCGGAGATTCTCTCGCGCGGTCAGCAGAAGCTGGTGGTATGCGCCCTGCGCATCGCCCAAGGCCATCTGATCAATCGCGCCAAGCGCGGACAGTGCGTCTACCTGGTGGACGACCTGCCCTCGGAATTGGATGAGCAGCATCGAATGGCTCTTTGCCGCTTGCTTGAAGATTTGGGTTGCCAGGTATTCATCACCTGCGTGGACCCGCAACTATTGAAAGACGGCTGGCGCACGGATACGCCGGTATCCATGTTCCACGTGGAACATGGAAAAGTCTCTCAGACCACGACCATCGGGAGTGAAGCATGAGCGAGAACAACACGTACGACTCTTCCAGCATCAAGGTGCTGAAGGGGCTGGATGCCGTACGCAAGCGCCCCGGCATGTACATCGGCGACACCGACGATGGCACCGGTCTGCACCACATGGTGTTCGAGGTGGTGGATAACTCCATCGACGAAGCGCTGGCCGGTTACTGCAGCGAAATCAGCATCACCATCCATACGGATGAGTCGATCACTGTCCGCGACAATGGACGCGGTATTCCGGTGGATATCCACAAGGAAGAAGGGGTTTCTGCGGCGGAAGTGATCATGACCGTCCTCCACGCCGGCGGCAAGTTCGACGACAACACCTACAAAGTGTCCGGCGGCTTGCACGGTGTGGGCGTCTCGGTGGTGAACGCGCTGTCCCATGAGCTGCGCCTGACCATCCGTCGCCACAACAAGGTCTGGGAACAGGTCTACCACCACGGCGTTCCGCAGTTCCCACTGCGCGAAGTGGGCGAGACCGATGGCTCCGGTACCGAAGTTCACTTCAAGCCGTCCCCGGAGACCTTCAGCAACATCCACTTCAGTTGGGACATCCTGGCCAAGCGCATCCGCGAACTGTCCTTCCTCAACTCCGGCGTCGGCATCCTGCTGCGCGACGAGCGTACCGGCAAGGAGGAGCTGTTCAAGTACGAAGGCGGTCTGAAGGCCTTCGTCGAGTACTTGAACACCAACAAGACCGCGGTGAACGAGGTATTCCACTTCAACGTCCAGCGTGAAGAGGACGGCGTGGGTGTGGAAGTCGCCTTGCAGTGGAACGACAGCTTCAACGAGAACCTGCTCTGCTTCACCAACAACATCCCGCAGCGTGATGGCGGCACCCACCTGGCCGGTTTCCGTTCGGCGCTGACGCGTAACCTGAACAACTACATCGAGGCCGAAGGCCTGGCGAAGAAATTCAAGATCGCCACCACCGGCGACGATGCCCGCGAAGGCCTCACCGCGATCATCTCGGTGAAGGTACCGGACCCGAAGTTCAGCTCGCAGACCAAGGACAAGCTGGTCTCCTCCGAGGTGAAGACCGCGGTGGAACAGGAGATGGGCAAGTACTTCGCCGACTTCCTGCTGGAGAATCCCAACGAAGCCAAGGCCGTGGTCGGCAAGATGATCGACGCCGCCCGTGCCCGTGAAGCCGCGCGCAAGGCGCGCGAGATGACCCGCCGCAAGGGCGCGCTGGACATCGCCGGCCTGCCCGGCAAACTGGCCGATTGCCAGGAAAAGGACCCGGCGCTCTCCGAACTGTACATCGTGGAGGGTGACTCCGCGGGCGGTTCCGCCAAGCAGGGCCGCAATCGCCGGACCCAGGCGATCCTGCCGCTCAAGGGCAAGATCCTCAACGTCGAGAAGGCACGCTTCGACAAGATGCTCTCCTCCCAGGAGGTCGGTACGCTGATCACCGCCCTGGGCTGTGGCATCGGCCGCGAGGAGTACAACATCGACAAGCTGCGCTACCACAACATCATCATCATGACCGATGCTGACGTCGACGGTTCGCACATCCGCACCCTGCTGTTGACCTTCTTCTTCCGCCAGATGCCCGAGCTGATCGAGCGTGGCTACATCTACATCGCCCAGCCCCCGTTGTACAAGGTCAAGCGTGGCAAGCAGGAGCAGTACATCAAGGACGACCAGGCCATGGAAGAGTACATGACCCAGTCGGCCCTGGAAGACGCCAGCCTGCACGTCAACGAGCACGCTCCGGGCCTGTCCGGGGCAGCGCTGGAGAAACTGGTCAACGAGTATCGCGGGGTGATCGCCACCCTCAAGCGCCTGTCGCGCCTGTACCCCCAGGAGCTGACCGAGCACTTCATCTACCTGCCTACCGTGTCGGTGGACGACCTGGCTAACGAGTCGGCCATGCAGGGCTGGTTGGAGAAGTTCCAGGCGCGCCTGACCGCCGCCGAGAAGTCTGGCCTGACCTACAAGGCCAGCCTGCGCGAAGACCGCGAGCGCCACCTGTGGCTGCCCGAGGTGGAACTGGTGGCCCACGGCCTGTCCAGCTACGTCACCTTCAACCGTGACTTCTTCGCCAGCAATGACTACCGCTCGGTGTCGCTGCTCGGCGACCAGCTGAACAGCCTGCTGGAAGACGGCGCCTACGTGCAGAAGGGTGAGCGCAAGCGCCCGATCAGCGCCTTCAAGGACGGCCTGGACTGGCTGATGGCCGAAGGTACCAAGCGCCACAGCATCCAGCGATACAAGGGGTTGGGCGAGATGAACCCTGAGCAGCTGTGGGAAACCACCATGGATCCGAACGTCCGGCGCATGCTCAAGGTGACCATCGAGGACGCCATCGCCGCCGACCAGATCTTCAACACCCTGATGGGCGATGCCGTGGAGCCGCGCCGCGACTTCATCGAAAGCAACGCGCTGGCGGTGTCGAACCTGGACGTGTGACAGGTCGGCAGACCGACCCTCATGGAAACCCCGGCCTGGCGCCGGGGTTTTCTTTTTGCGCCAGGTAGCCTGGATACGGGCGCCAGGGGTGCCTTGCCAAGGTGTGGTCGAGCCCCGGTTGCTCGCCGGCATTGGCACCCTGGGCCCGGGCCTCCTGGCGGCGTTGCACCGCTCCTGTGGGCAGCGGACGCCGGTCAATTCGGTCGATCGTTGCCAACCGGCCTTGCTTTGCGCCTCGCGTGAAAACAAGAAGCCCCGCTATGGCGGGGCTTCTTTTATCGAATCGGCGCACAGTGCGCCTTGCAGGGGGCTTTGCGGCCCTTCACGAGACCACCGACGGCTCCGGATGGCTGACCCGCTGCTGGATGGGGCTGATCTCGGCCATGGTCTCGCTGACCCAGGCTTCGGCGCGCTGGTTTAGCTCGGCGATGGCGCGCGGGCCTTCGCCTTCGGCGTGCATCGCCGGGCCGATCACCACCTGGATGGTACCCGGGTACTTGGCCCAGCCGGCCTTGGGCCAATACTGCCCGGCGTTGTGGGCGATCGGCAGTACCGGTAGCCCGGCGTTGACCGCCAAGGCGGTGCCGCCGCGGGAGAACTTGCCCATCTGCCCCACCGGAATACGCGTGCCTTCCGGGAAGATCAGCACCCAGGCGCCTTTCTTCAGGCACTCGTCGCCCTGCTTGGCCAGTTGCTTGAGGGCCAGCTTCGGCTGGCTGCGGTCGATGGCGATGGGCTTGAGCAGGGCCAGGGCCCAGCCGAAGAACGGCACGTAGAGCAGCTCGCGCTTTAGTACCTGGCTGAGTGGCTCGAAGAAGCCGGAGAGGAAGAAGGTTTCCCAGGTGCTCTGGTGCTTGGAGAGGATCACGCAGGGCTTTTCCGGGATGTTCTCCAGTCCGCGCACCTCGTAGCGGATGCCGGCGACCACGCGGGTCAGCCAGATCGCGAAGCGGCACCAGTTCTGTACCACGAAGCGGTAGCGGGCGCGGAACGGCAGGATCGGCGCGATGAAGAAGCTGAGGGTGCCCCAGACGAACGCGCTGGCGGACAGCAGCAGGTAAAAGAGGACGGTTCTGATGGCCTGCACTGTCGACATGTATTCTGACCTTACTGAAGTAATGCGCTGGCGACTGCCGCCAGATCGTCGAATATCAGGGTGCCCTCTGGCAAGGGCTTGCCCAGCGTACGTACACCTTTTCCGGTCTTTACCAACACCGGCTGACAATCGACGGCCCGCGCCGCCTCCAGGTCACCGATGCTGTCGCCGACGAACCAGATACCCGACAGATCGACCCCGTAGTGCTTGCCGATCTGCCGCAGCATACCCGGCTTCGGCTTGCGGCAGTCGCAACCGTCGTCCGGTCCATGCGGACAATAGACGATGAGGCCGACCTCGCCGCCCTGCTCCGCGACCAGTTCGCGCAAGCGCGCATGCATGGCCTCGAGCACTGCCAGGTCGTAATAGCCACGGGCGATGCCGGACTGGTTGGTAGCCACCGCGACGGTCCAGCCGGCCTGGCTCAGGCGGGCGATGGCCTCGATCGAGCTGGGGATGGGGATCCACTCGTCGAGGGTCTTGATGTAATCGTCGGAGTCGAGGTTGATGACTCCATCGCGGTCGAGAATCAGCAGGGAACGGGACATCGATGCGCAGTTGGCCATGAACGGAAAGGATCGATTCTACCTCAGCCAGCCGGAGCATCGCGGATGGATCGACGAGCCCCCTACGCTGGACAATCTGTACTAGATTCAATAATGGCAATGGAATGGCAATCCCAGGCCAGGGAGTCATTTGGCACGCAGCAGTGGGTGTCTCGGAGTACGTGCGAACCCCTTGGCGGGTGGATCACCGGAGTAACGCAGTAAGCGCCTATCGCATGCCAGCACGGCCGACCGGCCGTGTTTCCACCACAGGTGGAGCGGGCATGACGACGGGGAGTTCCGGGGCGTCTGCCCGTTCCCAAGGACGGTAACCGTGAAACGCCTGAAAAAGACACTGCACCTTTCAAGCTTGTCCCTCGTTTCCCTGGCTCTTTCTTCCGCCGCCCTGGCGGCCGCTCCGGTCATGCTCGACCAGGGCAAGGAATGGACCGAAAGCCACCGCCAGGACTTCTACAGCCGCGACCAGGGCTCGCAGGTGATGCCCCTGCCCTGGCTCAAGGCGTTGCGACAGCCGGATGGAACGCCTTTCCTCGCCGACAGCCTGGCCCGCTACGGCTATTTGCCCAATCCCAAGGCGCCCGCGGAAGGCCTGCCGGTGGGCTTCACCGTAGCCGGCACGGGCGCCCGGCAGATGGTCGGCATGACCTGTTCGGCCTGCCATACCCGGCAGATCGAGGTGAAGGGCACGGCCTATCGGATCGACGGCGGTCCGGCGATCGTCGACTTCCAGGCATTCCTCGCCGACCTCGATCGGGCCGTGGGACCGCTGACCAGCGATGACGCCGCCTTCGACGCCTTCGCCAAGCAGATCCTCGGGGCCAATCCGCCTCCCGGTGCGCGCGACGCCCTGCTCGCGGCGGTGAAGGAATGGTACGAGCCCTATCACACGCTGATCGAGCGCGCGCTGCCCAAGGACACCTGGGGACCGGCGCGGCTGGACGCGGTATCGATGATCTTCAACCGCCTTACCGGGCTGGATATCGGCACCGCGCCGCCCTATCTGATTCCCGACAACATCAAGGCGGCGGATGCGCCGGTGCGCTACCCGTTCCTGTGGAACGCGGCGCGGCAGAACAAGACCCAGTGGCCCGGCTTCGCCGCCAACGGCAACGACCTGCTCGGCCTGGCGCGCAATGTCGGCGAGGTCTACGGGGTGTTCGCCACCTTCCACCCGCAGAAGAGCAAGTTCCACCTGCTGGGCATGGACTACCTGAAGGTCAACTCGGCCAACTTCCACGGGTTGGGCAAGCTGGAGGAGCTGATCAAGAAGATCGGCCCGCCGAAGTGGCCCTGGGCGGTGGACAAGCACCTGGCCAGGAAAGGCGCGCTGATCTTCGCCCGCAAGACCGACGAGGGTGGCTGCGTGGAGTGCCACGGCATCCGGATCAAGGACCTGGTGCTTTGGGACACTCCGCTGAGGGACGTCGGCAGCGACAGCCGCCAGCACGCCATCCTCGATGGCCAGGTGCAGACCGGCGTGATGGAGGGCGCGCGGATGCCGTTCGGCCAGCCGCTGAAGGCGACCGACGAAGCCTTCGATGTACTCGCCGTAGCGGTGGCCGGTTCGATCCTGCAGCACTTCGTGCCGATCCTCGGTGAGAAGCACGATGCCAAGGCGGCGGCGGTCAAGCCGGAAAGCGTGATGACCGACGAAACCCGGCAACTGCTGACCGCCTTCCAGAAGCCGGTGCGTACCCAGGCCGACCCCTACCCCTACGAGTCGCGGGTCCTGCAGGGGATCTGGGCGGCGGCGCCGTACCTGCACAACGGCTCGGTGCCGACCCTGGAAGAGTTGCTGAAGCCGGCCGCGGAGCGGGTGGAATCCTTCCCGGTGGGCTCGGCCTACGACGTGGACAAGGTCGGCCTCGCCGCCCAGCAGACCCAATTCGGCAGCTATGTGCTGAAGACCACCGGCTGCGAGCAGCGTGCTTCCGGCAACAGCCGCTGCGGCCATGAGTACGGCACCAGCCTGTCGGCCGAGGAGAAGCGCGCGCTGCTGGAGTATCTGAAGGTCCTGTAGTGAAAAAGGCCCGGTGTCGCGAGGACGCCGGGCCTTTTCTTCGAGGCGGGACTGGCTCAGCCGAGCAGCGAGATGTCCGCCACCCCGAGGAACGACCCGCGCAGCTTGGCCAGCAGCGCATAGCGGTTGGCGCGCACCGCCGCGTCGTCGACATTGACCATCACATCGGCGAAGAACGTATCCACCGGCTCGCGCAAGGCCGCCAGGCGGGCCAGCGCGGCGCGATAGTCGCGTGCCGCTGCCAGCGGCGCGACTTCGCTCTCGGCGTTCGCCACGGCGCTGCCCAGGGCCTTCTCGGCAGCTTCCACCAGCAGGCTGGCATCCACGTTCGGCGGAACCTCGTCCTCGGACTTGGCGAGAATATTCGACACCCGTTTGTTCGCCGCGGCCAGGGCCTCGGCTTCAGGCAACTGGCGGAAGGCCTGGACGGCCTGTACGCGCTGGTCGAAGTCCAGCGGCGAGCTTGGCTTGAGCGCGCGCACCGACTGGTACACGGCCACGTCCACGCCTTCGTCCTCGTAGCGCGCGCGCAGGCGGTCGAACACGAAGTCCAGCACCTGCTCGGCCAGGCCGGCGGCCTTGACCTTGTCGCCATATTGCTCGACGGCGGCGTTGACCGCGGCTACCAGGTCCAGGTCGAGCTGCTTCTCGATGAGGATGCGCAGCACGCCCAGCGCAGCGCGGCGCAGCGCGTAGGGGTCCTTGCTGCCGGTGGGAAGCATGCCGATGCCGAAGATACCGACCAGGGTATCGAGCTTGTCGGCCACCGCCACGGCGGCGCCGGTCAGGGTCGAGGGTAGCTCGGCGCCGGCGCCGCGCGGCATGTACTGCTCGTTGAGGGCCAGGGCGACGTCTTCCGCTTCGCCGCCGTGGGTGGCGTAGTAGTAGCCGGCGATGCCCTGCATCTCGGGGAACTCGCCGACCATCTCGGTCGCCAGGTCGCACTTGGACAGGATGCCGGCGCGCGCGGCGTTCTGCGCATTGCCGCCTATACGTTCGGCGATGTAGGCGGCCAGGCCGGAGACGCGCTGGGCCTTCTCGAACACGGTGCCGAGCTGGGCCTGGAACACTACGTTGCGCAGGCGCTCGTTGAAGCTTTCGAGCGGCTGCTTCTTGTCCTGCTTGAAGAAGAACTCGGCGTCGGTGAGGCGCGGACGAACCACCTTCTCGTTACCGCTGACGATGTTCTCCGGCGCCTTGCTCTCGACGTTGGCGACGGTGATGAAGCGCGGCAGCAGCTTGCCGTTGGCGTCCAGCAGGCAGAAGTATTTCTGGTTGTCCTGCATGGTGGTGATCAGGGCTTCCTGCGGGACCTCGAGGAAGCGCTCCTCGAAGGAGCAGACCAGCGGCACCGGCCACTCGACCAGTGCAGTCACTTCGTCGAGCAGGCTCGGCGGCACGATGGCGCTGCCCTGTTGCTCGGCGGCCAGTTCTGCCACGCGCTTGGCGATCAGCTCGCGGCGCTCGGCGAAATCGGCCAGCACATGAGCGCCGCGCAGGTCTTCCAGGTACGCTGCCGGGCTGGAAATACGCACATTGTCCGGATTGTGGAAGCGGTGGCCACGGGATTCGCGCCCGGCTTTCTGGGCGAGGATCTCGCACTCGACCACGTCGTCGCCGAACAGCATCACCAGCCATTGGGTCGGACGCACGAACTCCTCGCGGCGAGCTGCCCAGCGCATCCGCTTGGGAATCGGCAGTTCGTTCAACGAGGCCTCGACGATGCCCGGCAGCAGGCCGGCGGCCGGTTGGCCGGCGATGGTCTGGCTGAAGCGCAGCTTCGGACCGCTCTTGTCGATCTGCTGTAGATCCACGCCGCACTTCTTGGCGAAGCCCAGGGCGGCCTGGGTCGGGTTACCGCTGGCGTCGAAGGCGGCCTGTAGCGGCGGACCGTCTAGGTTGACGGTACGGTCGGGCTGCTGCACGGCGAGTTGCTCGACCAGCACGGCGAGACGGCGCGGCGCCGCATAGAAACGCGCAGCGGCGTAACTCAGACCGGCAGCCTTGAGGCCCTTCTCGATACCGCTGAGGAAGGCTTCGCCGAGGCTGTTGAGGGCTTTTGGCGGCAGCTCTTCGGTGCCCAGTTCGACCAGGAAATCCTTGGCGCTCATCATTCGGCCTCCTTCAGCTTGGCCAGTACTTCGTCACGCAATTCGGGGGTGGCCATGGGGAAGCCGAGGCGCGCGCGGGCCTGCAGGTAGCTCTGCGCCACGGCGCGGGCCAGGGTACGCACGCGAAGGATGTAGCGCTGGCGCTCGGTGACCGAGATGGCGCGCCGCGCATCCAGCAGGTTGAAGGTATGCGAAGCCTTGAGGACCATCTCGTAGGTCGGCAACGGCAGCTCCAGCGCGATCAGGCGGTTGGCTTCGCTTTCGTAGAAGTCGAACAGTTCGAACAGCTTCGGCACGTTGGCGTGCTCGAAGTTGAAGGTGGATTGCTCCACCTCGTTCTGGTGGAACACGTCGCCATAGGTGACCTTGCCGAACGGGCCGTCGGTCCAGACCAGGTCGTAGACCGAATCCACGCCCTGCAGGTACATGGCCAGGCGCTCCAGGCCGTAGGTGATCTCGCCGGTGACCGGATAGCACTCGATGCCGCCGACCTGCTGGAAGTAGGTGAACTGGGTGACTTCCATGCCGTTCAGCCAGATTTCCCAACCCAGGCCCCAGGCGCCGAGGGTCGGCGATTCCCAGTTGTCCTCGACGAAGCGGATGTCGTGGACCAGCGGGTCGATGCCGATGGCTTTCAGCGAGCCGAGATACAGCTCCTGGAAGTTCTCTGGGTTCGGCTTCAGGACCACCTGAAACTGGTAGTAGTGCTGCAGGCGGTTGGGGTTCTCGCCGTAGCGGCCGTCGGTGGGGCGGCGGCTCGGCTGGACGTAGGCGGCGTTCCAAGTCTCCGGGCCAATGGCGCGGAGGAAGGTGGCGGTGTGGAAGGTGCCGGCGCCCACTTCCATGTCGTAGGGCTGCAGCACCACGCAGCCCTGCTCGGCCCAGTAGTTCTGCAGGGCGAGAATCAGGTCTTGGAAGGTGCGCACGGCGGGCGTAGTCTGGCTCACGAAATTCACCTGTGCTGAGGCTTCGATACAAAACGCGGAAGTATACCCGATTCCCGCGCCGCCTCGCCCGTCCCCCCGATCCCTGGAAAACCACGGAAAGCCTTATGCCACGCTGCTTCTGGTGCAACGACGATCCTCTCTACATGGCCTACCACGACGAGGAGTGGGGTGTGCCGCAGCGCGATCCCGACGCGCTGTTCGAACTTCTGCTGCTGGAGGGCTTCCAGGCCGGGTTGTCCTGGATCACCGTGCTGAAGAAGCGCGAGCGCTACCGCGAGGTGCTGTTCGGCTTCGACGTGCAGCGGGTGGCACAAATGAGCGACGCTGAGATCGACGAACTGATGCTCGACCCCGGCATCATTCGCAATCGGGCCAAGCTCAACGCTGCGCGGCAGAACGCCCAGGCCTGGCTGGAGCTGGATGACCCGGCTGGGTTCCTCTGGTCCTTCGTCGGCGGCCAGCCGAAGATCAACCATTTCGCTGGTCGTGCCGAGGTGCCGGCGATTACCCCGGAAGCCGAGGCCATGAGCAAGGCGCTGCGCAAGGCCGGCTTCAACTTCGTCGGGCCGACCATCTGCTACGCCTTCATGCAGGCCAGCGGCATGGTCATGGACCATACCCAGGACTGCGACCGTTACGCCCAACTCGTCGGCTAGCCGGGCGCTCCCTGATGGATGCGTTCGGATGTTCCACGTGGAACATCGGCGCGCAGCATAGCTGGTCGCCCCGCTTCCTTGGCTGCCGCCCTCGCCCTTCTTCCTGGCGTACAATGCGCGTTCGAGTCGAGCGAGGAGTGTTTCGTGGAGAAATTCAAAGGTGCCCTGGTGGTGGGGGCCCTACGCCTGTTCGCGCTATTGCCCTGGCGTGCCGTGCAAGGCGTCGGGGCCGGCATAGGCTGGCTGATGTGGAAATTGCCGAATCGATCCCGCGAGGTAGTGCGGATCAACCTGTCCAAGTGCTTCCCCGAGTTGTCCGAAACCGAACTGGAAAAGCTGGTCGGACAAAGCCTGATGGATATTGGCCGTACCCTCACCGAAAGTGCCTGTGCCTGGATCTGGCCGCCTGAAAAGTCGCTGAGGTACATCCGCGAGGTCGAAGGCATGGAAGTGCTGGAGGAAGCGCTGGCTTCCGGCGATGGCCTGGTCGGCATTACCAGTCACCTGGGAAACTGGGAAGTACTCAACCACTTCTATTGCTCTTACGCCAAGCCGATCATCTTCTATCGTCCGCCCAAGCTGAAGGCAGTGGACGAGTTGCTGAAGAAGCAACGCGTGCAATTGGGCAATCGCGTCGCACCTTCCACTCCGGAGGGTATCCTCAGTGTCATCAAGGAAGTGAAGAAAGGCGGTTGCGTAGGGATTCCCGCCGACCCCGAGCCCGCGCGTACCGCTGGGCTCTTCGTGCCCTACCTGGGCACCACTGCATTGATCAGCAAGTTCGTCCCGCAGTTGCTTTCACGCGGCAAGGCGCGTGGAGTGTTCTTCCATGCGGTGCGCCTGCCCGATGGTAGCGGTTACAAGGTGATCCTCGAAGCGGCTCCGGCGGACATGTACGACAAGGACCTGGAAGTGTCTGTAGCAGCCATGAGCCGCGAGTTGGCGAAGTATGTACGAGCCTATCCCAGCCAGTACATGTGGAGCATGAAGCGCTTCAAGAACCGCCCGGATGGCGAGAAAAAATGGTACTGAGGAAAGGGCGTCGGAAGACGCCTTTTTCATATCCGGGTACTATGCTCAGCTCTGCCGCCTCCTCCGCAGGTCCCGAGGGACTCGATGGATAATCAACGACAATACCCACGAACCCCGCTCAAGTGCCGAATCCGTATCAGTCACCCGTTATTTGGCGAGCTGATGGCGCAGACACGCGACCTCTCCGACACCGGGGTCTATGTCAAACACCCGGATCTGACCCAGCTCCCAACAGGCAGTGTCGTTACTGGCCAGGTACAGGATCTGCCGATCGACGCGCCGATCCTGCAGATGGAAGTCGTGCGAGTCGATGCGGAAGGCGTCGGCCTGCGCTTTCTCAGCGAAGCCTGAACGGTGATGTTCCACGTGGAACCCCAGGCATGAGCCACTGATCACAGAGTGGGCGAAACTGCTGCCGGTTATCGGCTAGAATGCGCGCCGCTCGGCATGGTGCCGGGCATGGGTTCCCTCACCCCATCGCGCAAAAAGGACAGTACATGTCAGCCTCTTCTCCGGCGGCCTGGCGCGGCACCCTGGCCGGCCTGATCGCCTTCCACATCGTCATCATCATCGCCAGCAACTACCTGGTGCAGTTGCCGATCACCCTGTTTGGCTGGCACACCACCTGGGGCGCCTTCAGCTTTCCGTTCATCTTCCTGGCTACCGACCTCACCGTGCGCTTGCTGGGCAAGGGCCCTGCCCGGCTGGTCATCGCCCGGGTCATGATCCCGGCGTTGATCGCCTCCTACGTGGTCTCGGTGTTGTTCCAGGAAGCGGCGTTCCGTGGTTTCTCCGCGCTGCTCGAGTTCAACACCTTCGTCGCACGGATCTCCCTGGCAAGCTTCCTCGCCTATGTGCTCGGGCAGATCCTCGACATCCAGGTATTCGACCGCCTCCGTCGTTCCCGGCACTGGTGGACCGCGCCAGTCGCCTCGACCATCCTCGGCAACCTGCTGGACACCTTCACCTTCTTCTTCGTGGCGTTCTGGCGCAGCGACAATCCGTTCATGGCGCAGCACTGGGTGGAAATCGCCACGGTGGACTACGGAGTGAAGCTGAGCATCAGCCTTCTGCTGTTCGTGCCGCTCTACGGCATGCTACTCAACGGCATCCTGAAGATGCTGCCGGGGCGGCCGCAGAGCAACGCTTGAGGCTCATCGAGGCAGTCTGGAGGAAGGGCGCAACGGCCGTGACCGTTGCGCCCTTCTTCGTTCAGGAGGTGGTAGCCCGGTGCGCGGCCGTGAGCAGCGTCAGGGCATCGCCGCCGAGCGTGACCAGGATGTGCGCCACGCGCTGAATGGGAACGCCCTGCCCTGTCCGCACTTCGATCCTTTCCAAGGCATGGAGGAGACCGAGGAGAGCCCTCAGGCGCTCCTGTACGGATTCGAGCATCTCATTGGCGGAGGCGTTCCGGTGAACGTAGAGAATCGCTTGCTCGTATGGGTATTCGACATAGGACGGGACTGAACGCTCGTGCTTCGACATGTTGGCTCCGGAAAAGTAGTTGAAGTCGGGTGTCGCGTTCGGGCTTGGACCGAAGCGATGAGTCGAAGCTAGAGGGCCGGCAGCGGTCGCTCAATGGGGTGTTGGGCGTTCGGGATGCAGGCTACATCGTTGACAGAAGTTGCCTACGAATGTGTGGAACAGGTCTTTGTAAAAGTGTCGTCGGGGCGTGCTCGAACCGTTCCGCCAGCGCTGGATGAGGACGCCCGACCCGTCTGCCGGAACTCCGGCCTACGGGTGGAGAGAACGCGCTGTACTCCGTCCTGGCCGGGGAAGCGCGAGCCTCGGCCGGACGCTCAGGTTCTCGCCCTATCGAGCTTGCGCAGGAACACCGTCATTTCCTTTTCGGCCTGCTTGTCGCCATGCGTCGCGGCAGCTGCCAGGCCTTGCTCCCAGGCCTGCCGGGCGCCCGCGAGATCGCCGGCAGCCTGGCGCGCCTTGCCCAGCAGTTTCCAGCCAGCGGAATACGTCGGGTCCTGCTCTACGCAACGCTGGAGGTGTTCCGTCGCGCGTTCGGCGTCGCCCGCGTCCAGGTAGCCCTTGCCCAGGCCGAAGCGCAGCAGCGCATTGTCCACGCCTTTGGCCAGCATCTTTTCCAGACCTTCGATCATCATCCTGCCCTCTTCCAACGATGTCGGCCATTGTGCCCGGCTCCGGCCAGGCTTTGCACGGAACAGGGGGCTTCGGCCGTTGCGAAGGAGGCACGCGGCCCCTTCGTGTTCGTAGGCCGAAGCCCTATCGCCGTTCGCGATAGGGCGTGCCTCAGAAGAACGTCAGGCCGGCCTGGAACAGTCGTTCGACGTCGCGGATGTATTTCTTGTCGACCAGGAACAGCAGCACGTGGTCGCCGCTCTCGATGTGGGTGTCGCCGTGGGCGATCAGCACTTCCTCGTCGCGCACCAGCGCGCCGATGGTGGTGCCCGGCGGCAGCTTGATCTCGTTGATCGAGCGACCGATCACCTTGCTCGACTTGGCGTCGCCATGGGCCACCACCTCGATCGCTTCGGCTGCGCCGCGGCGCAGCGAGTGTACGCTCTCGATGTCGCCGCGGCGAACGTGGGCCAGCAGGGTGCCGATGGTCGCCAGTTGCGGGCTGATGGCGATGTCGATCTCGCCGCCTTGCACCAGGTCGACATAGGCCGGGTTGTTGATCAGGGTCATCACCTTGCTCGCGCCGAGCCGCTTGGCCAGCAGCGAGGACATGATGTTGGCCTCGTCGTCGTTGGTCAGGGCGAGGAACACGTCGGTCTCGCCGATGTTCTCCTCCAGCAGCAGGTCGCGGTCGGAAGCGCTGCCGTTGAGCACGATGGTGCTGTCCAGGGTATCCGAGAGGTGCCGGCAGCGCAGCGGGCTGCGCTCGATGATCTTCACCTGGTAGCGGCTCTCGATGGCCTCGGCCAGGCGCTCGCCGACATTGCCGCCGCCGGCGATGATGATCCGCTTGTAGCTGTCGTCGAGCCTGCGCATCTCGCCCATTACCGCGCGGATATGGGCCTTGGCGGCGATGAAGAAGACTTCGTCGTCGGCCTCGATCACCGTGTCGCCCTGGGGAATGATCGGCCGGTTGCGGCGGTAGATCGCGGCGACGCGGGTATCCACGTTCGGCATGTGCTCGCGCAACTGGCGCAGCTCCTGCCCTACCAGAGGGCCGCCGTAGTAGGCCTTGATGCCGACCAGTTGCGCCTTGCCTTCGGCGAAGTCGATCACCTGCAACGCGCCGGGATGTTCGATCAGGCGCTTGATGTAGTTGGTGACCACCTGCTCCGGACTGATCAGCACGTCCACCGGGATCGCCTCGTTGTCGAACAGGCCGGTACGGGTCAGGTAGGCCGGCTCGCGGACGCGGGCGATCTTGGTCGGGGTGTTGAACAGGGTGTAGGCGACCTGGCAGGCGACCATGTTGGTCTCGTCGCTATTGGTCACCGCCACCAGCATGTCGGCGTCGTCGGCGCCGGCCTGGCGCAGCACCGTGGGGAACGAGGCCTTGCCTTGTACGGTGCGGATGTCGAGGCGGTCGCCGAGGTCGCGCAGGCGGTCGCCGTCGGTGTCGACCACGGTGATGTCGTTGGCTTCGCTGGCCAGGTGCTCGGCCAGTGTGCCGCCGACCTGGCCGGCACCTAGGATGATGATTTTCATGGCAGGAACGGCTCGTCAGGTTTCGATCAACGGGCGGATATCTTGATCAGCTTGGCATAGTAGAAGCCATCGTGGCCTTCCACCTGCGGCAACAACTGGCGGCCGTGGGGCTGTTTCATGCCCCAGGGGCCGGGAAGGTCCAGTTCGCGGGCGCCGGGCGTACGGGCAAGGAAGGCGGCGATGCTGTCGCTGTTTTCCGCCGGCATCACCGAACAGGTGGCATAGAGCAGCACGCCGCCGACTTCCAGGGTAGGCCACAGTGCGTCGAGCAATTCACCTTGCAGGTGCGCCAGGGCGGCGATGTCTTCCGGCTTGCGCGCCAGCTTGATGTCCGGGTGGCGGCGGATCACCCCGGTGGCCGAGCACGGCGCGTCGAGGAGGATGCGCTGGAACGGCTTGCCGTCCCACCACTCCCCGGTGGCCCTGGCGTCGGCGGCGACCAGGCTGGCTTGCAGGCCGAGCCGCTGGAGGTTTTCCCGAACCCTTACCAGGCGGCTCTCCTCGAGGTCGACGGCGACCACTTCGGCCAGTCCCGGCTGGGTTTCCAGCAGGTGGCAGGTCTTGCCGCCAGGCGCACAGCAGGCGTCGAGGACACGCTGGCCGGGCGCGCTTTCGAGCAGCTCGGCGGCCAGTTGCGTGGCTTCGTCCTGGACGCTGACGCGGCCCTCCGCGAAGCCCGGTAGTTCGCGTACGTCGCGCGGCGCGGCGAGCTGGATGCCGTCGCGGCTGTAGTCGCAGGCGCGGGCCTCGATCCCGGCTTCGGCGAGTTCGGCCAGGTAGGCATCGCGCTCGCCGTGGCGCCGATTGACCCGCAAGGTCATCGGCGGGTGTGCGTTGTTCGCCGCGCAGAGCGTGTCGAGTTGCTCCGGCCAGGCCTGCTTGAGCGCTTTCAGCAGCCAGCGCGGATGGCCCAGGCGCGCCGAGGGATCGCGGTCGACCTCGGCCAGCAGCGTCTCGCCTTCGCGCTGCGCGCGGCGCAGCACGGCGTTGAGCACGCCCTTGGCCCAGCCCTTCTTCAGCTTGTCGGCGCAGCCGACGGTCTCGCCGATCGCGGCGTGCGGCGGAATCCGCGTGTAGAGCAACTGGTAGAGGCCGATCAGCAGCAGGGCGTGGATATCGGTGTCGGCGGCCTTGAACGGCTTCTGCAACAGGCGCGCGGCCAGGGCCTGCAGGCGCGGTTGCCAGCGCGCCGCGCCGAAGGCCAGCTCCTGGGTCAGGCCGCGATCGCGCGGGGCGACCTTGTCCAGTTGCGGCGGCAACGCGCCAGACAGCGAGGCGCGTCCGGCGAGCACCGCGGCCAGTGCCTGGCAGGCGGCGAGACGCGGGTTCATTGGCCGAGCACCTGGCCGGTGGCGAATTGCTCGCGACGGCTGTTGTAGAGGTCGGCGAAGGCCAGTGGCTTGCCGCCCGGCACTTGCAGGCGGGTCAGGCGCAGGGCGCCTTCGCCGCAGGCGACCAGCAGGCCGTCGCGGCTGGCCTCGAGGATGGTTCCGGGCGCCCCGCTGCCCTGCCCCAGGCTGGCACCGAGGACTTTCAGCGGCGCATCGGCGAGGCTGGTGTGGCAGACCGGCCAGGGGGTGAAGGCGCGGACCTGGCGCTCCAGTTCGACGGCCGGACGGCTCCAGTCGAGGCGTGCCTCGTCCTTGTTCAGCTTGTGCGCGTAGGTGGCCAGGGCGTCGTCCTGGTCCTCGCCATGCAGGGTGCCGGCGGCCAGGCCGGCGATGGCTTCGACCACCGCTTTCGGGCCGAGCGCGGCGAGCCGGTCGTGCAGGCTGCCGCCGGTGTCCGCGGCGGAAATCGGCGTGCTCACCTTGAGCAGCATCGGGCCGGTGTCGAGCCCTGCTTCCATCTGCATCACGGTGACGCCGCTCTCCGCGTCGCCGGCTTCCACCGCGCGCTGGATCGGCGCGGCGCCGCGCCAGCGCGGCAGCAGCGAGGCGTGGCTGTTGATGCAGCCCAGGCGCGGGATATCGAGTACCGCCTGGGGCAGGATCAGGCCATAGGCGACCACCACCATCAGGTCCGCGCGCAGCGCCGCCAGCTCCGCCTGGGCCTCGGCATTGCGCAGGCTCTGCGGCTGCATGACCGGTAGGCCATGCTCCAGGGCCAGGCTCTTCACCGCGCTGGGCATCAGTTTCTGCCCGCGGCCGGCCGGCCGGTCGGGCTGGGTGTAGACGGCGACGATCCGATGTGGGGTGTCGAGCAGGGCCTTGAGATGCTCGGCGGCGAATTCCGGGGTTCCGGCGAAGACGATGCGCAATGCTTGGCTCATGCGGGGCTCGCTAAAAGAAAAGGCTTGCCGGGGCAAGCCTTTGGGGGATGGGGTCACGCCTGCTGTCGATGCTGCTTTTCCAGCTTCTTGCGGATGCGGTCGCGCTTGAGGGTGGACAGGTAGTCGACGAACAGCTTGCCGTTGAGGTGGTCGCATTCGTGCTGGATGCATACCGCCAGCAGGCCTTCGGCGACCTCCTCGAAGGGGTTGCCGTCGCGGTCGAGGGCCTTGATCCGGACCTTCTGCGGTCGGTCCACGTTCTCGTAGAAGCCGGGTACCGACAGGCAGCCTTCCTGGTACTGGTCCATTTCCTCGGTCAGCGGTTCGAACTCGGGGTTGATGAATACCCTCGGCTCGGACTTGTCTTCGCTGAGGTCCATGACCACGATGCGCTTGTGCACGTTCACCTGGGTCGCGGCGAGGCCGATGCCCGGGGCTTCGTACATGGTTTCGAACATGTCGTCGATCAGCTGGCGCACCGCGTCGTCGACCACCTCCACCGGTTTGGCGATGGTCCGCAGGCGCGGATCGGGGAATTCGAGAATGTTCAGGATGGCCATATGCGTTTGTGATGCACTTGTGGAATCGATTGAAAATCCGCTGCTAAGATGGCGCGCAGCTTGAAAACGGCTTCAGACCGCGTTTCTCGCGGGCTTCGGGCGTTTCGCGTATGTCGACATGATAAAGGGATTCACTGCATGAGGAAATCACTAGTCGCCCTTCTGCTCCTTGCCGCGAGCGGTCTGGCGCAGGCCCAGGTCGACCTCAGGGAAGGGCATCCGGACCGCTACACGGTGGTCAGGGGCGATACCCTGTGGGACATCTCGGGGAAATTCCTCCGCCAGCCATGGAAGTGGCCGGAACTCTGGCACGCCAACCCGCAGATCCAGAATCCCCACCTGATCTACCCCGGCGACACCCTCAGCCTGGTCTACGTCGATGGCCAGCCGCGCCTGGTGCTGAACCGTGGCGAATCGCGCGGGACCATCAAGCTGTCGCCGAAGATCCGCAGCACGCCGATCGCCGAGGCTATCCCGACCATCCCGCTGGACAAGATCAACAGCTTCCTGCTGGCCAACCGCATCGTCGATGACGAGAAGACCTTCACCAGTGCGCCGTACATCGTCGCCGGCAACGCCGAGCGGATCGTCAGCGGCACCGGCGACCGCATCTACGCCCGCGGCAAGTTCGCCGACGGCCAGCCGGCCTATGGCATCTTCCGCCAGGGCAAGGTCTACATCGATCCGAAGACCAAGGAAGTCCTCGGCATCAACGCCGACGACATCGGCGGCGGCGAGGTGGTGGCCACCGAAGGCGACGTCGCGACCCTGGCGCTGACCCGCACCACCCAGGAAGTGCGCCTGGGCGACCGCCTGTTCCCCACCGAGGAGCGTGCGGTGAATTCCACCTTCATGCCCGGCGAGCCGAGCCGCGAGGTGAAGGGCGAAATCATCGACGTACCGCGCGGCGTGACCCAGATCGGCCAGTTCGACGTGGTCACCCTGAACCGTGGCCAGCGCGACGGGCTGGCCGAGGGCAACGTGCTGGCGATCTACAAGGTCGGCGAGACGGTGCGCGACCGCGTTACCGGTGAGTCGGTGAAGATTCCCGACGAACGCGCCGGCCTGCTGATGGTGTTCCGTACCTACAAGAAGCTGAGCTACGCCCTGGTTCTGATGGCCAGCAGGCCGCTCTCGGTAACCGACAGGGTGCAGAATCCCTGACTCGAAACCCCCGCCTCGGCGGGGGTTTCGCGTTTCTGGGGGAAGGAAATTTCATACGACGGTTTCCAGGATGGAAGCCGGACCCTTCCCCTCTTCCTGTCAGCGATGGACCTGCCTGCTATGGATGAGTCGCGATGAAGAACCATTCTCCAGCCGAACTGGAAGCACGGCTGCGCCTGCATGGCCTGCCCGAACTGGGGCCCATGCGCTTCCTGCGCTTGATCGAGGCCTTCGGTTCGGCCTCTTCCGCGCTTGCCGCGCCAGCCGGCGCCTGGCGCACCCTGGGAGTGCCTGCCGAGGCCGCTGCCGCGCGGCGCAGCCCGGCGGTGCGGGAAGCGGCGGGTGAAGCCCTGCGCTGGCTGGAAGGTCCGCGCAGGCACCTGCTGATGTGGGACGACCCGGGATACCCGGCACTGCTCGCCGAAGTCGCCGATGCCCCGCCGCTGCTGTACGTCGAAGGCGCTCCGGAGACTCTGGAACGGCCGCAACTGGCGATGGTCGGCAGCCGCCGCGCCAGCCCCGCCGGGCTGGGCACCGCCCGGAGCTTTGCGCGCAGCCTGGCGCAGGGCGGCTTCGCCATCACCAGCGGGCTGGCCCTGGGCATCGATGGCGCCGCCCACGAGGGCGCGCTGGAGGTTGGCGGCGTGACCGTGGCAGTCCTCGGCACCGGCCTGCGCAGGCTCTATCCGCGCCGCCACGAGGCGCTGGCGCGGCGCATCGTCGAGGGTGGCGGCGCGCTGGTTTCGGAACTGCCGCTGGACAGCCCGCCGCTGCCGGCAAACTTTCCCCGGCGCAACCGCATCATCAGCGGACTCTCGCTGGGTGTGCTGGTGGTCGAGGCAAGTCCCGCCAGCGGCTCGCTGATCACCGCGCGGCTGGCGGCGGAACAGGGTCGCGAGGTATACGCCATCCCGGGCTCCATCCACCACCCCGGCGCACGTGGCTGCCACCAGCTGATTCGCGATGGCGCGCTGCTGGTGGAAAGCGTCGGGCACGTGCTCGAAGCACTGCGCGGCTGGGCGCAGGCGGAGCCAGCGGAAGCGCCGGCGCAACCCCTGCCCCACCCTTTGCTGGCGCTGCTGCGCGCCGCGCCCTACACCAGCGAAGGCCTGGCCGCCGCCAGCGGCATGACGCTGCCCGACGTGCTGGCGACGCTCAGCGAACTGGAACTCGACGGCCGGGTCGCCTGCGAGGCCGGCACCTGGGTGCATCGCTCCGGCTGAAACCGTACACTTCGCGCACCCTGTCCGCTGGAGTGAGTCGATGATCAGCAGCTTTCGTGCGCAATGCGCCGCCCGGGTCGTCCGCGAGGGCGGCGTGATCGCCTATCCCACCGAGGCGGTATGGGGGCTCGGCTGCGACCCGTGGAACGAGGATGCGGTGTATCGCCTGCTGGCGCTGAAGGCGCGGCCGGTGGAAAAGGGCCTGATCGTGGTGGCGGCGAACATCCACCAGCTCGACTTCCTTCTCGAAGACCTGCCGGACGTCTGGCTGGACCGCCTGGCCGGTACCTGGCCGGGGCCGAACACCTGGCTGGTGCCGCACCAGGAGCGCCTGCCGGAGTGGGTCACCGGCGTCCACGACAGCGTCGCCGTGCGGGTCACCGACCATCCCCTGGTACAGGAACTGTGCCATCTCACCGGTCCGCTGATCTCCACCTCGGCCAATCCGGCCGGGCGCCCGGCGGCGCGCACGCGGCTGCGGGTGGAGCAATACTTCCACGACGAGCTGGACGCCATCCTCGGCGGCGCCCTTGGCGGGCGCCGCAACCCCAGCCTGATCCGCGACCTGGTGACCGGGCAGGTCATCCGCCCGGCCTGAGTACGCGCTTCAGGGCAACAGTACGGTCGAGCCGGTGGTTCGCCGTGCGGCCAGTTCGGTATGCGCCCTGGCTGCTTCGGCCAGGGCGAAGCGCTGGTTGATCTCGATGCGGATGTCACCGCGCTCGATCAGGCCGAACAGCTCGTCGGCCATCGCCTGGAGTTTTTCCGGGGTATCGGCGTAGCTGCCCAGGGTCGGCCGGGTCACGTACAGCGAACCCTTCTGCGAGAGGATGCCGAGGTTGACCCCGGTCACCGGCCCCGAGGCGTTGCCGAAGCTGACCAGCAAGCCGCGCGGCGCCACGCAGTCCAGCGAGGTTTCCCAGGTATCCTTGCCCACCGAGTCGTAGACCACCGGGCACTTCTTCCCGTCGGTCAGTTCGAGCACCCGCCGCGCCACGTTCTCGTGGCTGTAGTCGATGGTCTCCCAGGCACCGTGCTGCCTGGCCAGGCGCGCCTTTTCCGGCGAGCTGACGGTGCCGATCAGTTGCACTCCAAGGGCCTTGGCCCATTGGCAGGCGAACAGGCCCACGCCGCCCGCGGCGGCATGGAAGAGAATGGTTTCGCCGCCCCGCAGTTCGTAGGTCTGGCGCAGCAGGTATTGGGTGGTGAGCCCCTTGAGCATCACCGCGGCGGCCTGTTCGAAGTCGATGCCGTCGGGCAGGTGGACCAGCTTCTCCTCCGCCAGCACATGCAGTTCGCTGTAGGCGCCCAGCGGGCCGGTGGCGTAGGCGACGCGGTCGCCGACCTTGAAACGGGTCACTTCGCTGCCCACCGCCTCGACCTCGCCGGCCCCTTCGCTACCCAGCCCCGAAGGGAAGCCGGGGGCTGGATAGAGGCCGCTACGGTAGTAGGTGTCGATGAAGTTCAGGCCGATGGCGCGATTACGCACGCGGACTTCCCGGGGGCCCGGCTCGGCGGGTTGGTAGTCGCGGTATTCGAGGACTTCGGGGCCGCCGTAGGCAGCGAACTGGATGCGCTTGGCCATGCTGGAACTCCTGCTTCGTCAGGGTTTCGGACGGTCGCGCCGGGTGGGCGACCCTGGGTAAAGGCCTTCATCCAAGCCTTCCCCTTGACGGCCGTCAAGCGCCGGCTACCCATCCAGGGTGGTATGCTTGCGCCCTCGTTTCGTCGCCAGCCCGCGCCCCGCGCGGCCTCCCCGCTCCAAGGTGAACTCCGTGACCGACCGTATCGCCGCTGTCAAAACCTACCTGCTCGACCTGCAAGACCGCATCTGCGCCGCCCTCGAGGCGGAGGACGGCAAGGCCCGCTTCGCCGAGGACGCCTGGGAGCGTCCGGCCGGTGGCGGCGGACGGACGCGGGTAATCGGCGACGGCGCATTGATCGAGAAGGGCGGGGTGAATTTTTCCCACGTCTTCGGCGATAGCCTGCCGCCCTCGGCCAGCGCCCATCGGCCGGAACTGGCCGGGCGCGGTTTCCAGGCGCTCGGCGTGTCGCTGGTGATCCATCCGGAAAACCCCCACGTGCCGACTTCCCATGCCAACGTGCGTTTCTTCTGCGCCGAGAAGGAAGGCGAGGAGCCGGTCTGGTGGTTCGGCGGCGGCTTCGACCTGACCCCCTACTACGCCCACGAGGAAGACTGCGTGCATTGGCACCGGGTCGCTCGCGACGCCTGCGCGCCGTTCGGCGCGGACGTCTATCCGCGCTACAAGGAATGGTGCGACCGCTACTTCCATCTCAAGCACCGCAACGAGCCGCGCGGCATCGGCGGCCTGTTCTTCGACGACCTCAACCAGTGGGACTTCGACACCTGCTTCGCCTTCATCCGCGCTATCGGCGACGCCTATATCGACGCCTACCTGCCGATCGTCCAGCGCCGCAAGCACACGCCGTTCGATGAACGGCAGCGAGAGTTCCAGGCCTATCGTCGCGGTCGCTACGTGGAGTTCAACCTGGTCTTCGATCGTGGCACCCTGTTCGGCCTGCAGTCCGGCGGCCGTACCGAATCGATCCTGATGTCGTTGCCGCCGCAGGTGCGCTGGGGCTATGACTGGAAACCCGAGCCGGGCAGCGAGGAAGCGCGCCTGACCGAGTATTTCCTCGCCGACCGCGATTGGCTCGCCGGCCAGCCCTGACCCGCCCGCAGGGGACGAGTCCGCTCGTCCCGTCCCACCCCGGCAAAGGAACGACCCATGGACCGCTACTGCGTATTCGGCAACCCCATCGGCCACAGCAAGTCGCCGCTGATCCACCGCCTGTTCGCCGAGCAGACCGGCGAGGCGCTGGTCTATGACGCGCAGCTGGCGCCGCTGGACGATTTCCCCGGGTTCGCCCGGCGCTTCTTCGAGCAGGGCAAGGGCGCCAATGTCACCGTGCCGTTCAAGGAAGAGGCCTATCGTCTGGTGGACGAATTGAGCGAGCGGGCCACCCGGGCCGGGGCGGTGAACACCCTGATCCGCCTGGCCGACGGTCGCCTGCGCGGCGACAACACCGACGGCGCGGGCTTGCTGCGGGACCTGACGGCGAACGCCGGGGTCGAGCTGCGCGGCAAGCGGGTTCTCCTGCTCGGCGCCGGCGGTGCGGTGCGCGGGGTGCTCGAACCCTTCCTCGGCGAGTGCCCGGCGGAGTTGCTGATCGCCAACCGCACGGCGCGGAAGGCCGTGGACCTGGCCGAGCGATTCGCCGATCTCGGCGCGGTGCGCGGCTGCGGTTTCGCCGAGGTCGAAGGGCCTTTCGACCTGGTCGTCAACGGCACCTCGGCCAGTCTTGCCGGCGACGTGCCGCCGCTGGCGCAGAGCGTGATCGAGCCCGGCCGTACCGTCTGCTACGACATGATGTATGCCAAGGAACCGACCGCCTTCAACCGCTGGGCCGCCGAACGCGGTGCGGCGCGTACCCTGGATGGCCTGGGCATGCTGGTGGAGCAGGCCGCCGAGGCATTCTTCCTCTGGCGTGGCGTGCGTCCTGCCTCGGCGCCGGTGTTGGAGACGCTGCGCCGGCAATTGGCAACTGTCTGAGTTGTCAGGCCGCATTTGAGACGTACGTCTCAAATCGGTTTCCATCTGACATGTAGGAATCACAAAACCGGGTTAAGACTTCAGGCTTCACTCACTCTCGAGCGCTGCCGATGAAAACCTTCGCCCGCCTGGCCGCCGGTCTCTGCATCTGCGCCATCGCCAGCCAGGCCAACGCCTGGTCGCAACCGACCCACAAGAACATCGTCAAGGACGCCCTGGCCTTCATGAACTCCTCCTACGCCACCGAGGAGATGCGTCAGGCCTACCGGTTCTACGTGAGCGCCGCCGGCAGCGAGGCGCAGGCCGGGGAGATCCTCGGCCAGGCGGCCTTCGACGTGGACGACTTCAAGGACACCCGTCTCGGGGGCTGGTGGGTCGGCTACGAACACGCGCCGCTGTGGGGCGCGGCTTCGGGCATCGTCAACTACACCTCGTACTGGCACTTCCTCAACCTGGCCCGCGACGGCGATTCCCATGGCAACCCCCACGGCGGCTACGACTACCGCTACCACAAGGTCGACGGCGGCATCGCCGACGTCGACTGGTACGCCATGGTCTATCTCTACAACCGCGAGCTGAAGCGCGAGGACTTCGACACCACCGAGGCGCACTACCGCCAGGGCACCCGCTCGGACTGGCAGGAGCACTACGGCGACTTCCAGACCGCCGCCTTCCAGCCGATCGACAACCTCGCCACCTACTGGTTCGAGCAGTTCCGCGCCGCGCCTTCGCTGCAAACCATCGGCTATGCCCTGCACGCCACCGGCGACGTGGCCCAGCCGCACCATGTGTGGATCACCTCGGCCAACGGCCATTCCAGCTGGGAAGGCTGGGTCGACGACCACTACGCCAGCGAGAAGCTCAACGACCCGGCGGCGGTGGCCAACCTGGTGGGGCGCTACGATCCGAGCAAGAGCATCCGCGACCTGCTCACCCAGACCGGCCAGGTCGCCTACGCGCGTCCCGAGCCGCTCTACGACACCAGCTACGAGACGCGCCTGCGGGTGGCGAAGGAGCTGATTCCCGAGTCCATCGCCCTGACCGTCACCGTACTGACCAAGGGCGCCAACAGCTTCGATGCACAGACTGCTCTCTGACCGCGCTCGGGGCTGGCGTCGCGCACTGTGCGGGGTCGCCTTCGGGCTGCTGGCGTGGAGCGCCCATGGCGTCCCCGCCAAGGCGCCGCAGGATCTGCGGATCGACGGCGAGGTGCTGCCGGGGAAAAGCGTCGACCTGCTCGAGCAGGCCTTGTCGCGGGTCAAGTTCAACACCGACCCGCAGCAGTTGCGCCGTGGCCTGGTGGAAAACCGCCTGCTGGCACGCGCGGTGGAAGACCAGCTCACCGCGCAGAGCCGCGCCGATCTCGACGCCAGCGTGGAGATCGAGGCCGGCAACCTGCTCGAACAGGTATACGGCAGGCGCTACCGCGAGGACCTCGGGCCATACCTGCGCCAGCCCCGGGCCCTGAGCGCGGAGCGTTTGCGCGAGGTGCTGGCGCCGAGGAGCCGCGGCCTGGTGGAAAACAGCCTGCTGCTGGACGAGACGCAGCGCCGCGAGGCGGCCGGGGTCGAGCTGATCGGCTGGCAGTTTCCCGGCCAGCCGGCACAGGTCCTCGACCTGCTATCGCTGTACGAAGGCGACAACGTCCAGGGCCAGGTCGAATTGCAACAGGGCAACCTCGCCTACCTGGCGCGCCAGGTCCAGACCCGCATCCGCCGCGACTACCTCTGGTACCGCCTGGCCCGGGACGGCTTCGGCCCGGCAGAGCGGCAGGGCGTGAGGACCCTGGTGCGGGACAAGCTGGTGCGCCATCGCTATCTGCACCAGATCGGCCTCTACAGTGATTTCCACCATGAGTCCGATGCGCTGCGGGAACTCGCCGGCAAGGTCAGCGACAAGGACGCCGAGGCCTACTATCGGCGCAACCTGGAGCGTTACCGCAACGTCGCGCAGGTGCAGGCGGCGCATATCCGCCTGGCCGACCAGGCGAGCGCGGACAAGGTCTACGCCGAGTTGCGCAACGGCCTGGCCTTCGACGAGGCGGTACGCCGCTATTCCCTGGCCGACGACAGGGACCGCGACCCGCCCGGCGACCTAGGCCTGATACGGCCCCAGGACGGCCGGCTCGACCTGCTGCGCAAGACTGCGCTGATCCAGAAGGCCGATACGGTTTCCCAGCCGATGCGCATCGACGGCGCGTTCGAGATCGTCCGGGTGCGTAGCCGCGAGGATCGCCAGTTGCCCCTCGACGACCGCAGCGTGCGCTTCGAGGTGAACCAGGCGGTGGCGCGCGAGCAACTGGCAGCACAGTTCGAGACGCGCCTGCGCAACCTGCTGGCCGGCGCCAGGGTGGAAGGCCTGTGAAGCGCTGGCTCGGCGTTGCCCTCGGCTGCAGCGGGCTGGCGATCGCCCTGGCCTGCGCCGGCGTGTTGCTGGCGCCCGCCGATATGGCCGCTTCCTCGTCTTCTCCGCCGCCAGCCAGGACGGTTGCGGCGCTGCCCGCGGTCGACGACCGTCCGCCGCCGCTGGCGCCGGTACGATCGCAAGCGGTGGCACCGGCGTACGAGGCGGAGCCGCCGGCGGCGGAACTGGATCGCGAGCAGGCGATCCAGTTCATGCAGATGCTGCGCGACGAGGGCGACCCGCGCAGCCCGCCGCTCGGCGGCCTGCAACCACGCCAGGGCGCGACGGCTCAGGAGCTGGCCGATCCGAAGCAGTACCAGGCCTTCGAGGAACGACAGACCCGCGAACTGGTACAGGCCTACACCAGCGGCGTACAGCAGATACCGGAAATCCGCGCGCGGATCGAGGCGGCCGAACAGGGTGGCGAGCGCAGCGCCGAGGAAATCGACGAGGCTCGCGCCGCCCTTGGACAGTTGGAGATGATGCGCGACAAGCTGCAGCGGGAATCGCCGCAACTGCTGCCCGGCGACAGCGCACCGACATCGCCGGCGGCGCCCTGAGCGTCAGCCTTCGTAGTGCAGGCGGCAGCCTTCGTCGGCCTGCCGGCCCAGCGCTTCGCGGACCTGCGGGCGAGCGTGGCGCAATACCAGGCGGCGTCCCTCGGCGTGCAGGCGGCGGGCTTCCTGCTGCAACAGCACTGCGCCGGCGAAGTCGATGAAGTTCACCTGGCGGGCGTCCAGCACCAGCCGTGGCCTGTCGCATTGGCGCATGAGGCGTTGCAGGTAGTCGCAGGCGCCGAAGAAGATCGAGCCTTCGATGCGCAGCACCTCTTCCTCGTCGTTGCGCTGGCGCAGTACGCGTGGTGTCGAGGTGCGCCGCAGGTAGAAGAACAGCGACGCCAGCACTCCCGCGTAGATGGCGTTCTGCAGCGGCAACAGCAGCGTGGCCAGGGCGGTTAGGCCGGCCACCAGGCATTCGGCGCGGCCGCTGCGGTAGAGCGCGCGGAGCGCCGGGCGGTCGATCAGGCCCCAGGCGATCAGCAGGATGCCTGCGGCCATCGCCGGCAACGGTACATGCTCGATCAGGCGCGCACCGAGCACGGCCAGCAGGGCCACCCAGAGCGCCGAAAACGCACCCGCCAGCGGGGAGCGCGCACCGGCTTCCAGATTGAGCCCGGAGCGGGTGAAGGAACCCGCCGACAGGCTCGCCGACAGCCAAGGCCCGAGCAGGTTCGACAGACCCTGGGCGCGGACCTCCTGGTTGGCATCGAACGCGTCTCCCTGGCGCGCGGCCAGGGCGCGGGCGATCGACAGGCTGGTGACCAGCCCGAGCATGCCGCAGGCCACCGCCGCAGGTAGCAGGTCGAGGATCGATCGGGAATCGAAGACCAGCGGATTCCAACCCGGCAGTGCACTCGATAAGGCCTGCACATGGGCTACCGAGGCGAAGGTCCCGGGTAGCGCCCAGACCAGCGTGGCACCGCCCAGCAAGCCAAGCAGCAGGGCCGGCCAGCGCGGTCGGAGGCGCCTGACCAGCAGGCTGAGCGCGAAGCTGAAGCCGCCCACCAGCAGCGATGGGCCATCGAACTCGGCGAACCGCGCCAGCAGCCGCCAGCCGTTTCCCGGCGCTGCGCCCTCCCCGCTCGCGGCCAGGCCGAGAAGATAGGGCAGTTGGCCGAGGACGATCAGCAGCGCCGCGCCAAGGGTGAAGCCGAGCATCACCGAATGCGAGACGAAATTGACCAGCGACCCGACGCGCAGGACGCCGAGCAGCCACTGGAAGGCGCCGGCGAGAAAGGTCAGCAGCAGCACGGCCTGGACGTATTGCGGGCTGCCCAGCGGCGCCAGGGGGGCCACCGAACTGAACAGCAGCACCGAGATCGCCGCGGTGGGACCGCTCACCAGGTAGCGCGACGAGCCCCACAGGCAGGCGATCGCCACTGGCAGCATCGCCGCGTACAGGCCGTACTCCGCTGGCAGGCCGGCGATCAGCGCATAGGCCATCGATTGCGGCAGTGCCAGGATCGCGCCATTCAGGCCGACCCAGGCCTCGCGCCTGAGCGTGCCCCGGCGTAGCCCCGGTAGCCAGGCGAGGAACGGCAGCAGGCGCGTCCACATGGCGCTATGGCTGGCCGCGAACCGCGGCCAGGGCGTCGCCGCCGTCGCGGCTGGTCACCCCTTGCAGCCAGGCCTCGAGCACCCGCGGGTTGGCCTTGAGCCAGGCGCGGGTCGCCGAGGCCGGAGTCGCCGTGCCTTCCAGCGCGTCGCTCATCAGGCGGTTCTCCATGTCCAGGTCGAAGCGCAGGTTGGCCAGCAGCCGCGCCGGGTTCGGGCACTGCGCGGCGTAGCCCTTGCGTGCCAGGGTATAGACCTGGCCGCGGTCGCCGAAGTACTGCTCGCCGCCTTCCAGGTAGCGCAGGTCATGGCGGATGTTCATCGGGTGCGGCGTCCAGCCGAGGAACACCAGCCAGCGCTGGCGCTTCTCGGCCCGGCCGAGTTCGGCGAGCATCGCCTGCTCGCTGGACTCCACCAGCTTCCAGTCGCCGAGGCCGAACTGGTTGGCGTCGATCATCTTCTGGATCGACTGATTGGCCGGCGCGCCGGAGCCGATCCCGTACAGCTTGCGGTTGAAGCGTTGCCCTTGCGCGGCGAGGTCTTCGAAGCGGTGTACGCCGGCGTCCCAGACGTAGCGCGGCACCGCCAGGGTGAAGCGGGTGCCATCGAGGTTGCGAGCGAGGCGTTCGACCTGGCCGCTGGCGACGAACTTGTCGTGATAGTCCTGGTGCGCGGGCATCCAGCCGCCGAGGAAGGCGTCCACCTGGCCGTCGCGCAGGCCGCCATAGATGATCGGCACCGACAGGGTATCGATCTTCACCTGGTAGCCGAGGCTTTCCAGGAGAAACGCGGCGGTGGCGTTGGTCACCGCGATATCGCTCCAGCCTGGATCGGCCAGCCTGACGCGGGCACAGGCGGGGTCTTCGGCGTATAGCGAGGCGCTGCCCAGGAACAGGGTGGCGGCCAGCAGGCAGGTGGGAAGCCGGTTCATGGAAGTGCCCTCGTGCTCAGGGTTGCGGGAAGCGCGCGCGGCGCTCGAGATCGTCCAGGTCGATATGGTTGCGCATGTACTGCTGGCTGGCGTCGATCCACGGCTGGTGGTCCCAACTGGCCAGCCGCCCTCGCGCCAGCGCGGCGGCCACCAGGCGTCGGCGGCGCTGGCTGTCGAGTACGGCGCGGGTGATCGCGGGGATGTCCCAGCGTCGCCGGGCCTCGTCGAGGAACGCCTCGAACGTTCCGCGATGGGCCGGACTGGCGGCGAGGTTCTCGCGCTCCTGCGGGTCGTTGCGCAGGTCGTAGAGCAGGCAGGGGTCCTGCTCGGAGTAGATGAACTTGTAGTCGCCGCGGCGGATCATCATCAGCGGGCTGAGGGTGCCCTCGGCGGTGTATTCGCCGATCACCTCGTCATGCCCGCTGCCGTCGCGCAGGTGCGGCAGCAGCGAGCGGCCTTCCAGCGGCAGGCGTGGATCGACCTGGCCGCCGGCCAGCTCCACCAGGGTCGGCAGCAGGTCCACGGTGGATACCGAAGCGCCGATGCGGCGCGGCGCGAAGCGCGCCGGCGCATGGACCAGCAGCGGCACGCGCGCGGCCATCTCGAACCAGTGCATCTTGTACCAGAGGCCGCGCTCGCCGAGCATGTCGCCATGGTCGCCGGAGAACACCACGATGGTGTCGTCGGCCAGCCCGCATTCCTCCAGGGTCGCCAGCAGCGCACCGATCTGCGCGTCGACGTAGCTGCAGGCGCCGAAGTAGGCACGCCGGGCGGCGCGGATGCGCTCCTCGGGCAACGGCTTGTCCCACAGGTCGATGACCTTCAGCAGGCGTTGCGAATGAGGGTCCTGCTCCTCCTGGGCGAAGCGCTGGCGCGGCAGCGGGATGTCCTCGTCGCGGTAGAGATTCCAGTAGCTCGCCGGGATGCTGTAGGGGTCGTGCGGATGGGTCATCGACACGGTCAGGCAGAATGGCTGGCCGGCGTGCTGGCGAACATGGTCGTAGAGGTACTGGCGGGCCTTGAACACCACCTCCTCGTCGAAGTCCAGCTGGTTGGTGCGCACGCAGGGACCGGCCTGCAAAACCGAGGACATGTTGTGGTACCAGCTCGGGCGCACCTCCGGCTCGTCCCAGTTCACCGCCCAGCCATAGTCCGCCGGATAGATGTCGCTGGTCAGGCGTTCCTCGTAGCCGTGCAACTGGTCGGGACCGCAGAAGTGCATCTTGCCCGACAGCGCCGTGCGATAGCCGAGGTTGCGCAGGTAGTGGGCGTAGGTGGGGGTATCGGCGGCGAAGTCGGCGGCGTTGTCCCAGGCGCCGATGCGAGTAGGCAAGCGACCGCTGACCAGGGTGAAGCGCGACGGCGCGCAGAGCGGGCTGTTGCAGTACGCCGAGTCGAACACCACGGCCCGTTCGGCGAGGCGCGAGAGGTGAGGCATGCGCAGCACCGAGCGCGGATCGTGAAGCGGCAGCAGCGGCGCGGCCATCTGGTCGGCCATGATGAACAGGATGTTCGGCGAGGTCTTCATCGGGCGGCTTATCCCATGCGATTGGGTTATGCGATAGTGCTGCGTCGATCATCAGTGCATCGAAATCCCTGGTAAACCGCATGGGGCTGGATGCGTTGGATAAGCCTGGCTTATGGGAGAACGCCTCATGCCGCCATCCCTCGACCTGCTCCGGGTATTCGAGTCCGCCGCCCGCCAACTCAGCTTCACCGCTGCCGCCGAGGAGCTGGGGACCACCCAGCCTGCGGTCAGCCAGCAGATCAAACGCCTGGAGAAGGAGCTGGCGACCCCTCTGTTCCAGCGCGTTCATCGAGGCATCGTGCTCACCGACGCCGGCCAGCTCCTGCTCCGCCACGTGGCCGCCGGCCTCGAGACGATCGATGCCGGCATCGCCGCGCTGGGCGCGCGCCAGCGCCACGAGGTGCTCCAGGTGGCCACCGACTACGCCTTCGCCGCCTACTGGCTGATGCCGCGCCTTCCGCGCTTCCACCAGGCCCATCCGCACCTGGACGTGAGCCTGGTGACCAGCGAGCGCGGCCTGGCCGGCCAGCGCGGCGATATCGACGTGGCGATCCTGTTCGGCGACGGTCGTTCCAAGCACGGCGAAGCGCACCGGCTGTTTCGCGAGGAGGTGTTCCCGGTCTGTAGCCCGCGCCTGGTCGAGGGATTGCAGTTGCCGCTGGCCAAGGCGCACCTGGCGCGCCTGCCGATGCTGCATCTGAAGCCGGCGCAGCACGCCCGCTGGTTCGACTGGCCGGCATTGTTCGAAGCGTTGGCCATCGATCGGCAGCCGATTCCGGCGGTGCTCAGCTTCGACAACTACACCTTGCTGATCCAGGCGGCCATCGCCGGCCAGGGCGTGGCCATCGGCTGGCGCCACCTGGTCGACGGCCTGCTCGAACAGGGGCTGCTTTGCCGGCCCATTGGCGAGAGCTGCCTGTCGCGATACGGGTACTATGCGGTATTGCCGGAGCGCAAGCGGCGCCAGCGGCTGGTCGACGGTTTCGTCGACTGGCTGCAGGCCGAGTTGCAGGCCGGCGGCGCTTGAAGAGGTGACGATGAACGAGTATTCCACCCCCCGCATCCAGGGCTTCCATGCTCACGTCTATTTCGATGCGCAGAGCATCGAGCGAGCCCGCGCCCTTTGCGAAGAGGCGGCGCGGCGCTTTCCGCTGAAGATGGGGCGGATCCATGAGCGGCCGGTAGGGCCGCATCCGGACTGGAGCTGCCAGCTGGCATTCGCTCCCGAGGTGTTCGGCGAGCTGGTGCCCTGGCTGGCCATCCATCGGCAGGACCTGGTGGTGTTCATCCACCCGGTCACCGGCAACGATCTGCTCGACCATCGCGACCGGGCCATCTGGATGGGAGCCATTCGCCCGCTGGACCTGTCGATCCTGGACGAAGGCCCGCAACGCTATGACTTCGCCGTGCCTTGAGGCGCGGTCATCGTCATCCAGTCGTGCAGTTCGCATTGCAGCTCGCCCAGTGCCGTCACCAGGTCGTCGACGGCATCGGCGAGCTTGCGCACGGAGCTTTCGCCGCAGGCGATCTCCAGTTGGTGGCAGGCGCGTTCCACGGCGTGGGCGTGGATCAGCGAGGCCATGCCCGCCAGGCGGTGCGCCAGCTCGTTGAGTTCCTGGGTCTGCTCGCGCTCCTGGGCGCGCCGCAGCTTGCGGGTGTCTTCGTTGTTGCTGGTCATCAGCTGCGCGACGAGCAGGCGGCTGATTTCCGGTTGGTTGGCGCGGTCGCCCAGGGCGGCGGTCAGGTCGAACGTTCGCATGGGATCCTCAGATCAGCTCGTGGCGGCGGGCGAAATCGATCAGGCCGGCCAGGGAATGGGCGTTGAGTTTCAGCATGATGCGTGACTTGTAGGTGCTCACGGTTTTCTCGCTGAGGAACAGCTGCTGGGCGATGGCCTTGTTGGTGTTGCCGTTGGCCAGGTACTGCAGCACGGTCATCTCGCGGTCGGAAAGGCTTTCCAGCATGCGGGCCTCGTTGTCGCGGCTCTGCTGGTTGATGCTGCGCAACGCCCCGGTGGGGAAGTGGATGTAGCCGGCCAGCACGGCCTTGGCGGCGAGCAGCAGCTCGGAGAGGTTTTCCCTTTTGCTGACGAAGCCCATGGCGCCGGCCTGCAGGCAGCGCGGGGCGAACTGCGCCGGATTCTGCCGGGTCAGGACCAGGACCTTGGTGTCCAGCTTCAGGGACTTCAGGCGGGCTATCACTTCGAGACCGTCGATCTTGGGGATGCCGATGTCCAGGATGGCCAGGTCGGGAGACTTCTTGCGGGCTACCTGCAGGGCTTCGGCACCGTTGTCGGCCTCGCCGACGATGGTGAAACCGTCGCGCTCGAACAGCAAGCGCACGGCCAGGCGGATAGCGGGATGATCATCGACGATCAGCACCTTACTCATGCGAACCTTCTTTGAATGCGTTGGCTATTTGGGTGAGGCGCTATTCAAGGCTTCGGCAGAGTCGGCGGACAATAAGACGTTTCTGAAAGTGACCGTGAATTTTTCCTCACGGTTCTGGCAGCGTGCAACGCAAGGCCAGGCGCAGCGGGTTGCCTGCGCCTGGCGAATGCCGCTGTCAGGGTCTGTCAGCGTGCGTTGCGCACGCCTTCGGCCAGCTCGCCGCACAGGGCGAGGACATCCTTGACCGCCTGGGCATTGTCGCGGGCCTTGGCGATCCGGTCGATCAGCGCCGAGCCGACCACCACGCCGTCGGCCAACCGCGCGACCGCGGCGGCGTGTTCGGCGCTGCGGATGCCGAAGCCGATACCGATCGGCAAGTCGGTATGCCGGCGCAGGCGCGCCACCGCTTCCTCGACGTGTTCCAGGGTCGCCGCGTTGGCGCCGGTGACGCCGGCCACCGACACGTAGTAGACAAACCCGGAACTGCCTTCGAGCACCGTCGGCAGGCGCTGGTCGCCGGTGGTCGGGGTGGTCAGGCGGATGAAGTCGAGGCCGGCGGCCTGGGCCGGGTGGCAGAGGTCTTCGTTGTGCTCCGGCGGCAGGTCGACCACGATCAGGCCGTCCACCCCCACCTCCTTCGCCTCGGCGATGAAGCGCTCGACGCCGTAGTGGTGGATCGGGTTGAAGTAGCCCATCAGCACCAGGGGTGTCTCGCTGTCGCCGCTGCGGAATTCGCGGACCATCTGCAACGTCCTGGCCAGGGTCTGGCCGCCGTCGAGGGCGCGGATGTTGGCCAACTGGATGGCCGGGCCGTCCGCCATCGGATCGGTGAACGGCATGCCCAGTTCGATCACGTCGGCTCCGGCCGCCGGCAGGCCTTTGAGGATTTCCAGGGAAGACGCGTAGTCCGGGTCGCCGGCGGTGACGAAGGTCACCAGGGCGGCGCGGTTTTCCTGCTTGAGCTGGGCGAAGCGGGTCTGCAGGCGGCTCATGCTTTCGACTCCTGTTGCATGTGGTGCATGACGGTCTGCATGTCCTTGTCGCCGCGACCGGACAGGTTCACCACCATGATGTGCTCCTTGGGCAGGCTGGGCGCACGCTTGAAGACCTCGGCCAGGGCATGGGAGCTTTCTAGTGCCGGGATGATGCCTTCGAGGCGGCAGCAGGTGTGGAAGGCCTCCAGGGCTTCGTCGTCGGTGATCGAGGTGTACTCGACGCGGCCGGTGTCGTGCAGCCAGGCGTGTTCCGGGCCGATGCCGGGATAGTCGAGGCCGGCGGAGATGGAGTGTGCGTCGATGATCTGGCCATCCGCATCCTGCAGCAGGAAGGTGCGGTTGCCGTGCAGCACGCCGGGAACCCCGCCGTTCAGGCTGGCCGCGTGCTTGCCGGTGTCGATGCCGTGGCCGGCGGCTTCCACGCCGACGATCTGCACCCCGGCGTCGTCGAGGAACGGGTGGAACAGGCCCATGGCGTTGGAGCCGCCGCCGATGCAGGCGATCAGCGAATTGGGCAGGCGCCCTTCCTTCTCGGCCAGTTGCTCGCGGGTTTCCTTGCCGATCACCGCCTGGAAGTCACGGACCATCGCCGGGTACGGATGCGGGCCGGCGACCGTGCCGATCAGGTAGAAGGTGCTGTCGACGTTGGTCACCCAATCGCGCAGCGCCTCGTTCATGGCGTCCTTCAGGGTACCGGTGCCGGCGGTCACCGGGATCACCTCGGCGCCCAGCAGCTTCATGCGGAAGACGTTGGCCTGCTGCCGGTCGATGTCGGTGGTGCCCATGTAGATCACGCACTGCAAGCCGAAGCGCGCGGCGACGGTGGCGGTGGCCACGCCGTGCATGCCGGCGCCGGTCTCGGCGATGATGCGTTTCTTGCCCATGCGCCGGGCCAGGAGGATCTGGCCGATGCAGTTGTTGATCTTGTGCGCGCCGGTATGGTTCAGCTCCTCGCGCTTGAGGTAGATCTTCGCCCCGCCGCAGTGCTCGGTCAGGCGCTCGGCGAAGTACAGCGGGCTCGGCCGGCCGACGTAGTCGCGCTGGAAGTAGGCCAGTTCCTCCTGGAACGCCGGGTCGTCCTTGGCCTTCTCGTACTCGCGGGCGAGGTCGAGGATCAGCGGCATCAGGGTCTCGGCGACGTACTGGCCGCCGAAGCGGCCGAACAGGCCCTTGGCGTCGGGGCCGTTGCGATAGGAAGTCATGGAGGGCTCCAGGAAATGACGTATGGGCAGAATCTAATCCCCCCGCCGGGCAAAAGAAACCGATAAGATTGCGCAAACCTGTCAGGAAAACTCACGAATAGCCATGAGCCGCGACCTGCCCTCCCTGAATGCCCTGCGCGCTTTCGAAGCCGCTGCCCGGTTGCACAGCATCAGCCTGGCGGCCGAGGAACTGCACGTTACCCATGGCGCCGTGAGCCGGCAGGTGCGGTTGCTCGAGGACGATCTCGGGGTGGCCCTATTCGGCAAGGATGGACGCGGCGTAAAACTCACCGATTCCGGCGTTCGCCTGCGTGACGCCTGCGGCGATGCGTTCGAGCGACTGCGTGGCGTCTGTGCCGAGCTGCGCCGGCAGACCGCCGAGGCCCCGTTCGTCCTCGGCGTACCCGGCAGCCTGCTGGCGCGCTGGTTCATCCCGCGGCTGGACCGGCTCAACCGTGCCCTCCCCGACCTGCGCCTGCAACTGTCCACCAGCGAGGGCGAGTTCGATCCGCGTCGTCCCGGCCTGGACGCCATGCTCTGGTTCGCCGAGCCGCCCTGGCCGGCGGACATGCAGGTCTTCGAACTGGCGCCCGAGCGCATGGGCCCGGTGGTCAGCCCGCGCCTGGCGCAGGAAACCGGCCTGGCCCAGGCGCCCGCCGCGCGGCTGTTGCAGGAGCCGCTGCTGCATACCGCCTCGCGGCCCCAGGCCTGGCCGGCCTGGGCCGCGAGCCAGGGGCTGGCGGCGGAGGCGCTGCGCTATGGCCAGGGGTTCGAGCATCTCTACTACCTGCTGGAAGCGGCGGTGGCGGGCCTCGGCGTGGCCATCGCCCCGGAGGCGCTGGTCCGCGACGATCTCGCCGCGGGCCGCCTGGCGGCGCCCTGGGGCTTCATCGAGACCGATGCGCGCCTGGCCCTGTGGGTACCGGCGCGCCTGCACGATCCGCGTGCCGGGCGCCTGGCGCATTGGTTGCGGGAGCAGTTGGCAGGCTGAGCGCTGGCGATTTGCTGCACTTTTCCGGCTCGGCTAGTGTCCATTGAACAGAGGCGCCCGTCGGGCGCGAAGAACCAGGCATCGTCCGGGGAGAGAGTTCATGTCCAATCACCACACCTACAAGAAGATCGAACTGGTCGGCTCGTCCAAGACCAGCATCGAGGACGCCATCAACAACGCCCTCGCCGAAGCGGCGAAGAGCATCCAGCATCTGGAATGGTTCGAGGTGGTGGATACCCGCGGGCACATCGAGAACGGCGCCGTCGGCCATTACCAGGTGACCCTGAAAGTAGGGTTCCGTATCGCCAATAGCTGATGGCACCCTGGAAACCTGTCCACGATCGCCAGCGCCCTGGGAAGGCCACCGCGTCTTTCCGCTTCGCCGGATCATGCACAGGCTATGAGGGCGGCGTGCCTCCATGGGCGGCGCGCTCGTCTCAACCTTGCCGCATTTGGCAAGCCTGACCCGTTCGGGTCTTCATCCATGCAACGAGGGAATGTGTTCATGAAGAAGTTGATGTTGGCAGTCGGCCTGTTTGCCGTGGCGGGCAGCGCATTCGCCGCCAAGCCCTGTGAGGAACTGAAAGCCGAGATCGATGCGAAGATCAAGGCCAACGGCGTTCCTGCCTACACCCTGGAAATCGTCGACAAGGGCAGCGTCACCGACAAGAAGGTAGTCGGCACCTGCGACGGCGGCACCAAGGAAATCGTCTACCAGCGCGGCTGATGCAGCGCCTGCGACGAGCAGTATCCGGGGCCGGCTTTCCCATGGGAGCCGGCCCTTTCTTTTTGCCGCGATGAGTACCCTACCAACGATGGGTCTTGTTGCAGTTCGTCGAGAAAGCGTGCCATCTAACGGATTAATCCAAAAGTCTGTGTTAGGTTTTTCGGCGCGCCCAGATGGCCTTGTGCCTTACTCCCGGATTGTCCGACTCATGGAAGACGGATTTCGGAATATTCCTGCTTACCCGCTGTAGCCGCTGGGCCAGTATCGCGCCTCTCTGAATTCAAGGAATGAACTCGTGGCTCTCCATCGCCTGGCCTTTATCTTCCTGTGCCTGCCGCTCATGGCCAGCGCCGCCCCCTTCACCTCCCCCGGCGACC